>JAMCTM010000051.1 GCA_023379465.1 Patescibacteria group bacterium | reverse complement strand
TTCATTTAGTTAAAAATCTTAGTCTATCCTTTAAATCTCTTTCTCGGAAAACTAAAGTTGCTTGAGAAAAATATTTAATGTGCGATATTATTTTATTTTTTAATTATCTCTTTCTTCTATTTCTTTCTTATTTAGGGATTGAGATAATTAAGTCTTCATGGCCTACTAATAAAAGTACGGCTATGATCGCTCTCATTCCGTTATTATTGGGATTTTTCTTCTTTGTTTTCCCCACAACGCATAGTGGGATTTATAGTTCTATGCTTTGCATTCTTCCTTAATTTTTAAAGAGCCACTAACTACTTCTTTTTTGTTATATACAGTAATACAATATCTTTTTGGGTCTGGGAAATCAAGGTAGAACTAAAAAATGTGGGTGAATCTTGTAGAGTTTTTTCATTTCCTCTTTGCTTATAATAATTATGACTGATTAATCGCAACGGAACTTTCTGTTATAATTTCATCGTGAATCTTATTTTTCTTTACGGAGCACCTGCGGTTGGTAAATTAACCATAGCAAAAAGTCTTGAACAAAAAACAGGATACAAACTTCTGCATAATCACTTGCTTCAAAATCCTATCTCGGAGATTTTTTCATTTGATAATCCTTCTAACAGGCTTCTTGTAAGAGAGTTCCGTATGCGGATATTGGAAGAGGCTATCAGGAGCAATATAAATCTTATTTTTACTTTTGGTATTGCAGGCAACAAGCCTTTTGACCATATAGATGGTATTGTTAATACTGCTAAATTACACGGAGCAAAAATATATATTGTGCAGCTTATAGCCGATAAAGAAACTCTTTTAGAAAGAGTAGAAAATCAATCAAGGAAAGACCATGGCAAAAATTTATCAAAGGATTACTTGAAGAAATTATTTAGTGAAAATTCTGACATGTTAGATAAATATCCGAAGTTAGACCATTTAACTATTGATACTAAAAGTTTCACACCAGAACAGTCTGCAATTAAAATAATTGAATTCTATAAAATTGCCTAACTGAGGAAATGTTCACAAATCGGTTTAAGGATAATATATTATCGCCTTAAATTGTTCCTGACCGATTTATTAAAAGCTCTGATATAATCAACTTATGAAGTTACCGCCTTATGTAAAATCAAAAAAATACATTGATTTTTTGCCAGTGCTAGGAAAATCAACCGCCAATGCAATATATCCTTTTATTTTTTTGCCTGAGAAAATATTCAAAGATTTAAAAGGAGCAAATCCAAATCCGCGTAACAAAGCCCTTTTAAGACACGAAGAAACCCATAGAAAAAGGCAAGTTCGGCAAGGAATATTCAAGTTTTGGATAAAATATTTATTGAATCCTAAGTTCCGTTTTAATGAGGAATTAATGGCTGATATAGAATATATGAAAGTTATTAAAAATAATAATCTTAAGTTTAATATAGAAAAAAGAGCGAAGCAATTATCGGGGCATTTATACCTCTGGCCAGCAAACTATAAAAAGGCTAAAAATAAACTAGAAGAAGCTTGGAATAGGAAGTAGTTTCTTGTCAAAATAACCCTGTCAAAATAACCCTTGACAAATGCCCTTTGCCCTTTTTAAACTTGATACTATTAACCAAAAAATAAATCATGCGCGCGGATAGACTTTTTAAAATAGCGCCGGCTCCTGTCGGCGAGATTTATTTTAAAAACCTTACCTGTTGGTTATGGCAATTATAGAAAGACAAGGATATCTTTATCTGCCCACAGCCGCTTTACCGGAGATAGGATTTCCCAACGAACCTCTTAGCGCGCAAAGAGAAACCGACCTTCTCGAAAGCAGCGAGAAAGAATTACTTATCATTTTAGATGAACAGGATCCGGGCGGCTTGTTTCCTGCATCAACAAGATTATCCCGAGATATATTTAACCATTACGATTGCCATTGGCCAAGAGATGGATTCATAACTGCCAAAGCATTGGTAGATTCCCGCGTTCTTAACCGCTATCCTCAAAATAGTAAAATGGGGAGAAGAATCCGTTCAAGCTCAAATCTTTATTTCGGAAAAACCCTGGAAATGCTTAATGAAGAAGCCGACAATGGCAAATTTATGCCAGGAATAGAAAAAGGGAAAGAAATTAATACGGCAGACCCTCAAAAACTGCCTAGGATCCACACCAAAATTGACGGCTCTTTTTGCGAATGGTATGCCAATAATCAGCCTGATTCATTTGGCCACTGCTTAACAGCCATTGGGCAGGCAATTCAGAACCGGGTCTTTATTCCAAACGAAAGGGGAATACAAATCATCGAAAAAATAGCAGGATACCTTGTGCATATAGAACCTTGGAAATTCAAAGCCAGCAGTATGTGGGAGGATCAACAGGTGTTTCCTCCGCCTCTATCAACTGTTGCCTTCGTAAGACAAGGTCTTTTAACCATAATGCCATTTATGCCAAAACGGGAACTTCAGGAAAGAATTGAGGAAACTGCCTTCCATTGCAGAGAATATCTGATAAAAAATTACCCTCGCGAAAAAACAACGCCAAATCATCCGGGAGAATTTGATCTGGCAACCGGCATCGCGCTGGGAGAAGGGGCTTTTAGCGATATTAAGGATATTGATCCCCGAGAATGGCTCGAGGCGGCAAAAAGCCTAGGCAGAGAAGACTGCCCCGGCAAGATACGATTTTGGGGAGACCCATATCATAATCCTTATAGCCATTCGACAGAGGGTGTTCTCACAGAAGCACCGTGGCCGATGGGTCTTCTTTACGAAGCAAAGATATATTTAGATCTATATAAACAAACATACGTAGAGAAATATAGGAACCTCGCTTTTGACAAACTGCAGAAGGCAATGGATATAGGAACACAATACGGTTTTAGACCTGAACTCCTCGAACAGTTTAGGCCTCATGAATTTAAACTTCCGGAAAAACCAAATCAACTCTTGTGGGATATGGCTGTCTACATAAGGGTGTGTCATGAAGCCGCCGAAGTTTTGCAACCGGCGGCCTAAGCTCTTTATCCCTATTGGAATCTGGCAGATCTCAATGACAAAGGTTTTTGGAAATTCGCGGAGAATCTACTTATTGATTACCAATGTCTGCGGAACTACCCCTATAAACCTTAGGCGTAAACCAGTCGGGCGGAGGGTTTGTTGTATTTTTTCTGTCAAAAGAATCCTTAACGGCTCTTACGGCCTGCTTCTTGGGCTCTGTGCCGGGAAATTCTCCGGGGAGCTGATCCTGGCCGGATCTGTCTTGACTTTGGCCAAACTGAACCTGGTTTTGGCTAAGTCTAACTTGATTTTGGACGGAAGGAGCAAGATTTTGTCTAAATTGAGGAAGCATGGCCTCCTCTTTTGCGTAAACTCTCTGCCTTACTGCTCCTTTGCGTATTAAAACCCCGGCCATCTCAAAGGCATCGCTACTTGTTGCCTGTTTCTGAAAATTATCTGTCGCGAAGGAGATACCCGAGAGTAAATTCTGGGCCGTATCTTGATCCAGATCCAAATTTAAATCCAAAATAAGCCTTGCGACCTGTTCGGAAACGGATGAGAACTGGGGTGAAACAAAGGTTATTTCCCCAAAACCCTGATTATCCGCTTTATTATCTATATTTATCAACGTTATATCCTTGAACTCTTCCGGATTAAAAAGGCTGCCAAGATCCGAAAGTCTGGAAGTGCCAACAACAAATATGAGCCTTGGATAGCTTCCCGATCGGGTATATTTTATACCATCCCTATTAAAAGAAAACCCCAGCTCTCCTCCTTTAACTACAATATTTAAATAACCATTATCTATGGTGTAGGAAACCTTGTCTATCTCGCCTTCTTTATACGGGAAAGAAACAATAAGATCTCCTCCGTCTTTGCCTTCCAGGCTGGTCTTTAACTTATCTATTCCAACCAAAGAGGAAACCTGAACAATTGCCTCTTTCGGCGAAGCAATACTAACCTTTTTGCCGTAAGATCGAAGCGCGAGATACAAAGACAAGCCGGCGCCGAGAGAATCCAGATCGTAACCCGCGCCAACTAAAATACCAATCTCTTCGTTTTTTTCTATTTCTTCCCTTATTCTCTGAAAAATCATTCCGTCCATAAATTTCTATGCATGGGATATTAGCACATCACCTAGACTAAAGTCAAGAAAGGGCGACAGAAGTACCCCGCATTCTCCTCCTTTTTCCACCTTGGATACGATTTCTTTACCTTTTCTCACAGAAACCACATTGCTCTCTCCAATAATCTCTTCGCCTCTTACAAGTCTTACCTTATCTCCTTTTGCAATCCGTCCATCTCCAACCGAAATACCAAGCACGAAACTCTTGTCAAACGGAAATTTTGCCAGAACCTTAGAGACCCCCAAGATCCTTTCCTCCTCCTGCAGCTTCTTTCCCTCAACAACGTCTTTTAACTCGTCTACTAATTCATAGATAACCGTATAATTTCTAATAAGCACCTTTTCCTCAAGGGCAAATTTTCCAACTGCTTTTCTTAATCCGGCATTAAACCCGATAATAATCGCCCCCTGCCCTTTTGCCATCATTACGTCTTTCTCCGATATTTCACCTGTTTTCTCCTTAAGAATAAAAATCGAGGAAGGCAGTAGGGCGGTAATCGTCTCCAGGGAACCGATCGTATCTGCCGAGAGAATAATTTTTACCACTGCCTCCTCGGTTGATGCCGTAACCCTGGATTGATTTGTCTGCGGCTTATCCCCTAAAGATTCCGGGGTCTGCCCTTTTTTATAAACCAGGCTGCCGACTTTGATGACATCCTCAAACCCCAACACCTCGGCCGCCTCGCCTTGCCCAATTGTTTGTAAAAAAACGCCCCTTTCGTTTATTAATGCCTTAACCCTGCCTTTAACCCCTTCGGCAATAATCTCATCTCTTAAAGATAATGTGCCTTTCTTTACGATAACCGTAGCCGCGGGGCCTTTTTTGGAATCAAGATAAGACTCTATGGCAACGCCTTGAAAATTTTCATCCGAAGCCAAGGAGTATTCTTTATGCATGTCAAAAACAAGAAGTATCAGATCCAAAAGCTCCTTTATATGAAAATCTGTTTTGGCCGAAACCTCTATTGTCGGAATATTCCCTCCTAGTCCCTCAAGCACCACCCCGCTTTTGCTAAGCTGTTCTCTAACCATTCGAATATTTTTATTAGGCAGATCTATCTTTGTCAGAACAACAATAAACGGTATTTTATAATCAAGCAAAAGCTTGATGCTTTCTTTGGTTTGAGGCATTACTCCATCTGCCGCGGAAACAACCAGTAAGGCTAGGTCGCAGACGTTCGCGCCTCTTGAACGCATAGCGGAGAATGCTTCATGCCCGGGTGTGTCTATAAAGGTAATTTTTCTTTTAACGCCTTCGGAAACTATCTCGATGCCCGAGGCGCCTATTTTCTGGGTTATACCGGATACCTCCTTCTTAGCTATATCGGTGTTCCTTATCGCATCAAGAAGGGTTGTTTTGCCGTGATCCACATGCCCCAAAACCGTAACTACAGGGGGAAAAAACGCAAGGTGTTTTTTATCCGAATTAATCATAATAGACCTTAGGGGAAGGGGAAACTTTTAAAAAATATTTTATTTACCTACCGTCTTCCTCTTTTATATCTCCCTCTTGTGATTTCGCAGTTTCCGCCTGTTGTTCTTCTTTTTCTTTAATTTTCTCGGGCTTCTCTTCTGTTTCTTCCTCTTCCATTTCTATTCTGTAACCTGTAAGCCTTGACGCCAAACGCACATTTTGCCCGTCTTTGCCAATCGCCAGGGACAGTTCATCTTTTGGAACGGCTACGATAGCAATTTTGTTTTCCTCATCTATTTTTATGCTTGTATTCTTGGCCGGTGAAAGGGCTTGGGCAATATAGCCTTTAATGTCTTCCTGCCATTGAATAATATCTACCTTTTCCAATCCTCCAAGCTCAGCGATAATAGACTGAACCCTTACCCCTTTTTGACCAACGCAGCTTCCCACCGGATCTATGCCCGGCTGATTCGAATATACCGCCACCTTTGTCCTGTTGCCGGGCTCCCTGGCTATTGTTTTTATTAACACGTTTCCTTGGGCAATTTCCGGAACCTCCCGCTTAAATAATCCCTCAAGCAAACCGTTATGTGATCTTGAAACGATAATTTCTTCGCCTTTTAGACCTTTTCTAATTTCCGAAACATAGACCGATAACCTCTGATTCAGATGATATCTCTCGTTTGGGATTTGCTCGGACGCAGGCATTATCCCCTCGGCCTTACCGATGTCAAAGATTACGTTGGGCCCGGCAAATCTAAGAACCATTCCGCTCACAACAGTTCCAACCTTAGTTTTGTAATCGCTTAATATTGCCTCTTTTTCTCTTTCTCTTATTTTTTGAAGAATAACCTGCTTGGCTGTTTGGGCGGCGATTCTGCCAAATCCCGGAGGCGTTACATCCTTATCCCCGCAAAATATACGGGCTTCTCCTGTATTTTTATTTAAAGTTGCCCTATAATCTTCTATTTCTATTCCCGGATGGTCCTTCCTGTAAGCCGCAAGAATGGCATTCTCGACTGCTTCAATAACAACGGAGGCGTCTATCCCTCTTTCTGTTACCACCTGGTTCAAGGCTAGGACGAATTCACTTCTTTGTATTGCCGGCATAGTTTTGTAAGTATATCAAATCAGGCCATGGCCTTCAAGCGGCGGATAGAAATTAGCGGATCAGCTTAGCCGAGGAGGTGGCAGTAATGCCTTCTGGCGTAACCAAGCAGTGGCTGTATTTTATCTCACAGCCAACATATTTTTGAATCTCCGAAAAATTCCCATTTCCCTTCCTTGGAATAAGCACCCATTCCCAGTCATATTTTTCCCCTGTCGGCGGATTTATCAAAAGTCCGAGCCGTCCGGTTGCGCTATCTCCATAGTCCAATACACTGGTTTTAATTTGAGCATTCTTCATCTTTTCGGCAAGTCTTATAAAATCATCAAATTCGCTTTCTTTGATGTCCGTATCTATACTGTTTTTAAGCGTATTATATAGTCCGATTATCTTGGCCGGGTTTAGAAGTGTCTGGGCAGAAAAGATTTTGTCTCTAAAGGCCTTAATTACCTTTTCCTGTCTTTTCGATCGGGCAAAATCCGTTCCTTCGGGTCCCAGGGCGTGCCGGGAACGCACAAACTCCAAAGCCTGTTCCCCGTTCATGTGCTGGAGGCCTTTGTTAAAATGAATATGCATATAGCGGCAGGGAAACATTTGCAGGTTCGAAAGCGTAGCAGATAGGCTGGCCATTGCCTTAATTTCTTCCGGCGTACGGCCGCAAGAATCGTTCTTCTTGCCCTTTATTGGATACGCATAGTCATCAAAAGATCTGTCAACAGAAATATCAAGTCCTCCTACCAAATCCACCGCCTTTACAAATCCGTTAAAATCTACGCGAAGACCATAATCTATGGGCTGATTTAAAATCCTGCTAACGGTTGCCTCCGCCAATAAAAGTCCTTTATGTTTGTTATTATTTTGCCCCAGGGCGTATGCCGTATTAATTTTACCCTTTAAATCCGGCACCCAAAGATCCCTGGGTATGGATATAATGTTAACCTTATTTGTTTTTTGATCTATACTCATAAAGATAATGGTGTCTGTGAGGTTTGGCCCGTCGTGACTGCCGCCGCCCGTACCAAGCAAAAGCAAATTTATATGATCGTCGTTTTTTTTAAGTGCTATGTTATTAGTAAACATAAACTGCCATAAGAAAGGCAGATTTTTATTGATAAAAAAAGCCGCCAGCCCAAGCAAGGCAATAAATACCAACGCAATATAAAATAATATTTTCTTATTCATTTTTCTATGAAGATTTTACGATTGCGGCAAATTCTAAAGGATCAAGACTTCCGCCCCCCACCAAAACCCCATCAATGTGTTCTTGGCTTGTAAAGCCGTGAATGTTCCCCGCGCTCACGCTCCCGCCGTATAAAACGGGCACGCCGCCGAGTTTGCTTTTGATTTCTCCCGCCATTTTTTCCGCGTTTTCAGGAGTATCAGCAACACCGGAACCGATAGCAAATAAGGGCTCATAGGCAATGATGTAATTTTTAATTTTTAATTTTAAATTTTTGACTTGCTCTAAATTAGATATACAAATTATGGGAATTAAATCATGCCTTATGGACTGCTCAATTTTTTTTAAAATCATGTTCTCTTCTTCTCCAAAATATCTTCTTCTTTCCGAATGCCCGATGATGACATAATCAGCAAACTCCTTAATCTGTCTTCCACTTACCTCTCCCGTATAAGCCCCTTCCTCAAAAGGCGAAATATCCTGAGCGCCTAATTTGATTAATGATTTATAATTAATGATTAATGATTTAAGAATAGGCAGCAGGATAAAAGGCGGACAAACAATGATTTTCCTCTTGTCTCTTGTCTCTTGCCTGATGCCTGATACTTTCCGAAGCCACTCTTTGGCCTCCGGTTCGGTCTTATTCGCTTTCCAGTTGGCCACAATAAATAAAGGTTTCATATGGTAAAATTATAAACAGTCTATTCATTATACGCTATGGACAATAATTTTCTCAATGAGCTGAATAAGGAACAAAAGAAAGCGGTTGAGCAAACCGATGGGCCAATGATAATTTTGGCCGGTGCAGGATCCGGCAAAACCAGGGTTATTACCTATAAGGTGATTTTTCTTATTAAACAAGGGGTTGCGGCGCAAAATATCCTCTGTGTTACTTTCACCAATAAAGCCGCCAATGAAATGAAAGAGCGAATCCAAAAACTTCTCACTACGAACGAGAAACGACCAACGGCTAAAGACCAGCCGCTCATTACCACCTTCCACTCCCTCTCTGCCAAAATCTTAAGAATTGAAGGAGAGGCAATCGGCATTCCCCAAGGCTTTATCATTTATGATGAGAATGACCAGCTCGATGCGGTAAAAGAAGCAATGAAAAACCTTAATCTTTCCGCTAAGAATTACAAGCCTTCTTCCGTTCTGTTTTCAATCTCAAGCGCCAAAAACGAGCTTTTAACGCCTCCTGACTACAAAAATTTGGCCCGGGGCCATTTTCAGGAAGTTGTCGCAAGTATCTATTTTGTCTATCAAAAAATCTTAAAAGAAAACGGTGCTTTGGATTTTGACGATTTACTGATGAAAACCATTGAACTTTTTGAAAAAGAGCCGCCGGTGTTGGCAAAATATCAAAACCGCTTTCGCTATATCTTGGTTGATGAATATCAGGATACCAACCGAGCCCAGTATATTCTGACAAAAATGCTCTGCCTCAAATGGCAAAATATCTGTGTGGTAGGCGATTTTTCCCAAAGCATCTACTCATGGCGCGGGGCGGATTTTACCAATTTAACTAAATTTAGACGGGATTTCAAAGAAGTGAAAATTTTTGAACTCCCCCAAAACTACCGCTCCACCCAAAAAATTCTGGACGCGGCCACCTCGGTTATTTCTCATAATACCACCCATCCGATCCTGACGCTTTGGACAGAAAATCCCCACGGAGAAAATATTACTGTTTATGAGGCAAGGAATGAGCAAAACGAAGGAGAATTTATTGTCAATCAAATTTTAAACTTTAAGTTTCAGTCCGCCAACCGGCAAACAGACTTCAAATATTGCGACACTGCTGTTCTTTACAGAACTAACGCCCAGTCACGGGTCATCGAGGAGATTTTTTTACATAGCGGCATCCCCTATGTCTTAATCGGGGGCACCAGATTCTATGAGAGGCGCGAGATAAAAGATGTCCTAGCCTACCTGCGCCTTTTAGCCAACCCCAAAGACATGATTTCCTACAAAAGAATTGAAAAACTGGGCAAGGGAAGAATGGGAAAATTTCTCAGCTACCAAGAGCACTTAAATAATACATATCATTTAGACAAAACAGCTAATCTGCCTCCTACCATCACGTTATTAGATGGCGTTCTAAAGACAACCGACTATCTTTCTCTTTACGACGCAAGGGACGAAGAAGACAAACAACGCCTCGAAAATATTAAGGAACTGCGCTCGGTGGCGGTAGAATTTCCCGGCCTAATCGCTTTTTTGGAGAATGTCTCTCTGGTCGAACAGGAATACCTGCCTGATCATCCGCTTCGAAACGGAGAGAAAAAAGACGCGGTAGTACTTATGACCCTCCACGCGGCAAAGGGACTTGAGTTCAAAATAGTTTTCATGGTTGGCATGGAAGAGGGGCTTTTTCCCCATTCCAGAAGTCTAATGGATAAGAATGAATTGGAAGAAGAGAGAAGGCTTTGCTATGTTGGCATAACAAGGGCCAGGGAAAGGCTTTTCTTAAGTTATGCCCGAAGGCGCTTATTTTTTGGACAGAAAACCGCGAATGTGGTTTCAAGATTTATCTTTGAGCTGCCGGAGGATGTTCTCAAGAAAAATCTTAAATCTCAAAATCAGAATGATCTTAAGTATCTATGAATAACGGCAATAATGAATACGCAGGGCATCCTTTGCAGAGTCTTGAGTGGGGAAAATTCAGACAAAAAACAAAGGTAAAGGTTATTCGCCAAAACGGCTGGCAGATTACGATTCACAAAATCCCTCACACTCCTTGGGCAATAGGCTATTTTCCTAAGGGTCCCCCCCCGGATAAAGAAATGCTCAAACATCTTATACGAATTGGCAAAGATAATCATTGTATTTTTATTCAGCTGGAACCAAACGCGCAAAAAATTTCAAATTTCAAATTTCAAATTTCAAATTTAGGATTACGTCCTTCCTTCCACCCTTTATTTACCAAATATACTTTTATTCTTGATTTAACAAAATCCGAAGAGGAATTATTGAAAAACATGCATCCTAAAACCCGGTACAACATTAAGATTGCCCAAAAGCACGCTGTGACAATCGTTGAGGATAATTCGGATAAGGCCTTTGAAGAATATCTAAAACTGACTAAGGAAACAACAAAACGGCAAGGTTTTTTTGCCCATGATGAAAAATATCACCGGCTGATGTGGGAAACCTTAAAAAGCCAAAAGCCAGACGAAAATAAGCTAACCGCACATTTACTGTTAGCAAAATTCCGCCCTCCGAAATCTGGAATACGAGATCTGACCCTTGCCGCCTGGATTCTCTTTGTTTACGGCGGCACCCTTTACTATCCTTACGGGGCGTCTTCCGATCAATATCGAAACGTGATGGCTTCAAGTCTAATGATGTGGGAGGCAATCAGATTCGGCAAGAAACTGGGTCTTAAAAAATTTGATATGTGGGGATCTCTTGGCCCAAATCCTAATAAGGAAGATCCATGGTATGGATTCCATCGGTTTAAGCAAGGTTATAAAGCAGAATTGGTCGAATTCGTCGGCAGCTTCGATTTGGTTATCAACCCTTTGCTCTATGTAATTCTTAGGATAACAGATCGTTTGCGTTGGTTTTTGCTCCGATTTATAAGATGATGCTCGCCAGAAGGATACTAAATAGGTTAGAAAAGACAAATCTTCTTTATCTTTTTACCGTCATTTTTATTTTCGCCTTTATTGTTTACGGCCTATCGCTTTTTAACGGCTTTGTTTGGGACGACGAAGAGCAGGTTACGGCAAATTCCATCATACAGCATCTCTCCAATATCCCATACCTTTTTGCCACCAGCACCTTTAATAACGGAGGAGCCAGCGGCCTTTCCGGATTATACTATAAACCGCTAATGCCGGTATCGTTTGCCTTAAACTACGCAATCTGGCAAGGCCACCCGTTCGGTTTTCATCTGTTCAGTCTTGCCTTGCATATATTAAATACCTTTTTGGTGTTTATTCTTTTTAAGAAACTTTTTTCCTGGAAAGGATTTAATTACGCAAACAGTATCTCCTTTCTGCTAGCGCTGTTATTCCTGGTTCATCCGGCAAATGTTGAAAGCGTTTCCTACATAGCAAGCACCCAGGAACTTTTGTATACGTTTTTTACGCTAATTTGTGTTATTGTCTCTTTAACTTATTTTCTGGATAATAAAACCTCTTTTAAAATACTGCTTTTTATTAATGCCGCTATCTTGCTGTCTTTGCTGTCCAAGGAATCGGGTATTATCTCCATACCATTGGTAATAATGCTTAGTTTTCTTTTCAAGAAGAAAAAACTTTACGTTATAGCCTCAAGCGCTGTTACTTTTTTAATTTATTTAACACTGCGCTTTGCTGTTGCCAAAACGCCTATTTTTAACAGCAAATCAATCGTGCCCATAGCCCAGGCAGATTTCCCAACCAGGCTAAAGACGGTTCCCTATGAATTGTTTTCCTATATTCGATTGCTATTTTTTCCAAAAGACCTGTTCGTTGCCCAATATAACGTAATTAAAAGCATCTCTGATCCAAGATTTTATTTATGCCTTGCTGCCTGTTTAATATTTTTCTCCATATTGATTATTTTCTATAGAAGAATCAAATCTAGGCTGTATCTGTTTTTTTTATTTTGGTTTATCTTCGCGATAGGGATTGTTTTAAATATTTATCCTTTGGATATGACCATTGCCGAACGATGGCTGTATGGCCCCATGATAGCGTTACTTGGCATGATCGGAACGGTTATCCTTTTCTGCGCTAAGAAAGACAATAGAATCATCGTCTGGTTTTCTATACTCTGTCTTTTTGTTATTCCTCTCTTTGCCGCAAGAAGCCTTATCCGCTCGATTGACTGGAAAAGCGACTTTAGCCTATTTTCGCATGATATTAAATATTCCGGTAATTCATTTGAGGCTCAAAACAATCTCGGCGTCGCGCTTTTTAGAAAGGGAAAATTCAAAGATGCCAAAATCCATTTTGAAAAATCAATAGCCTTATCTCCAAAATGGTGGACATCCTATAACAACTTAGGCGTTGTCTATGAACGGGAAGATAATCTGCCCAAGGCGTTAAGTCTTTACAAAAAATCCATCGTAAACGGCAACTATTACTTAGGCTATGAAAATTTTGCCAAAATACTTTTCCGCGAGAAAAAATGGAGCCAGCTTATCAGATTTACGAAAAACGCCCTTGTTAAATTACCGCTTAACGAAACGTTAAATAAATTGGCCGCGGTTTCCTATTACCGGACTAATAAAATGGCCAAAGCCAGGCTCTATGCCAAACAGGCTTTCCTGATTGATCCTTCTTCCGGAAACTACGCGTTTCTTCAGTTTCTTGAGAATAGATGAATCGCGGGATTTATCTTTTTTGCTGATGGTACATGCTTATTAGCTCTTTTACGCTGGTGGCGTCTTCCGCCTTTTTATCAACGCCTCTAAATGAAACCAAGCGGGGAAATCTTAAGGCATACCCCGGCTCCTCCCCGGTCTTTCCGGCGGTATGGATTGGGGAGCGGGTAATTTCATCCGCCAAAACCTCAACAACAATCTTTGGTTCAACCCAAACGCTTGGCGTGATTAAAGAATTGACCCTTGCCGGCTTAGCCTGAACCTTAAATTTTGAACTTTGAACTTTTATTTCCCGCCACTCCTCATCCGTTAGTCCGGTGCCGATTTTGGAAACCGTTACAAACTCATCTTTTTTATCATCATAAAGCCCTGCCAAAAGCGCTCCCGCGCCAAAGGCTGTCCTTTTCCCTTTGCCGGAAATATAACCTAAAACCACGCAGTCAATTGTATCGCGCAGCTCTCCGGCTGAATGCCGTTTGAGCTTGACCCAGTTAAAATTTCTTCCTCCTGCCTCGTATTTACTCTCAAGTTTTTTTACCACTATCCCTTCCAAACCTTTAGAGATTGCGTCATCAAGAATTAAACCAAGTTTTTTCGGATCCGAAACCCTTTGATCTTTGGTTGGAATAAGAATACCATTCTCTTTAATTGTCCCGTGAAGTATTTCAAGCCTTTTATAAAGCGGCTCGTCAATTAAAGATCTTCCGTTTTCATAAAGAATGTCAAAAACGAATGCCTTAAGAGGCAGTTTTTGGGCCATTTCTTCAATACCGTATTTTCGGCGCCTTTTGGTGGTTTCCTGAAAAGGCAGAAATTCTTCGGACTCCAGATTGTATGCTAATGCCTCGGCATCAAGAATTGCTGTTTTAGCCTTTACCTGCCTTATTGTTCCTTCGATAAGCTCTGGAAACATATTGGTCATGTTCTCAAGGTTTCTGGAAAACATAAAGACCTCTTTGCCATTCTTATGGATTTGGATCCTGAATCCATCGTATTTATACTGCGCGTCAACCTCTCTCATTTTCTCAATGACTTTATCCGTAGTCGTAAGACGCTCGCAGAGTTCCGACCTTATTGGCTTACCAACCTGGACTTTAAGTTTTTCAACCTCATTTAATCCTTTATCAAAAAGGGTTTTGGCAATAAGACCAAGATCTGATGTTCGGTTATAAGCTCCTTCCAAAAGCTTTCTTTTAGAACGGTCTCCTAATTTTGCCTTTGCCAACGCGTCCAGAATGGTTGGGTCCCCAATGCCTAAGCGAAGATTTCCCAAAGGAATGCGAACCAGATGTTTTGCCGAGATCGGATCCAGTTTTTTAAGAAGATCTGATAGGAGGAACTGCTTTCTTTCAACCGTTCCGGTACCTTTTGTCTTGGCAATCTGAACCAGAATATTAAATACTTCTGTAACCGATAAATCTTGGAGTTTGGACTTTGGGTTTTGGGTTAGCTGTACCGCAACTATCCCCATGTCGCCTAGTTTGGTATACAATCCCAGAACTTCTTCTTTCTTGGAACCATACGCCAGTGCCATTGCCTGGGCAACCGTCTTCTCCGCCATGCCAATTTCTAAAGGCTCAAAAAAAGGGGCGATTCTCCCTTGCGTCAGATAGATAACCTTTTCTACCTCGCTTTTTGAACATTGTTTAAAAAGATCGGAAAGAATATCAATAAGGGCAAGGCGCGAGGGAGTTTTTTCAAGTTTTTCAAAATAATCCGCCAGAAGGGAAAACCGCATACAGAAGTATTTTAACATAAAAATATGCTATACTTTGCTTTTATATGGACAAAGAGAAAGAGGGGGAACCAAAAACAGAATTAACAATCCTGCCTCCTGCTGTTTCGCTGGCACTGGGCACGTGGATAACAACCAATATCTTATCACAAGATAGAATCAACGCGCTACAGCAGCAGATTAAATCGGTTGGCGACCCGCTATTTAAAGGAGTGTTGGAAGAGGCTATGTCACAACTGCAGGAAAACCTAACGGGATTGGCAAGAGATCTCCGGGAAGGAAGGGTTGCTCTCGCGCAAAATCCTCAAAGCCCACACTTTGATCAATCGCCACACTTTATATTTCAAAACGTAGAGCCGCCAGCACAAATGCCTACTGAACTGCCAGAGGGAGAACTATTTTTAGGCAATCCTCAAGCAACAATGTTTATACTCACGTTTGCCGAACGTTTTGATAATTGGATTACTCCATTCGGACTCGACAGGAGAATCTATGCAAATTTATTACCGGTGAAAAAAGAAGTAGATGGACTAAAAAATGTTCCTAATGGTCTAATGATTAATATTGACAAAGATCGTAAAACGGCATCCTTAAATCCAGCGCCTGCCCAAAATCTTCCTGAAACTTCGGACCTATAAAACATACTTTGCTCCTTTTGTGCTTCCGTGCTTTTTGATAACCCCATGCTCTATCAATGCCTTAAGCTCATTTAAAATCGTATCCTCGGAAACCATTGGGAAAAGCATGTAGAATGCCTTATTCTGAAGATAGCCTGTTTCCTGAATATACTCGATGATTTTTAGCTGGCGCTCGGAAAGAAGAACCGGTTTTCCGCCAAGTCTCTGCCTAAGCTTTCCGTCAACCGATATTCGCTCAACCTTTTCTTTTATTTTCGAAAGTTCGATCCCAAGACCCTTTGTGAAATACTCAAGCCAGAGCGTTAAATCCCCGCCCTGGCTTTCAACGCTTTGTAATGCTCCATAATAACTATTGGCGTCTTTGTCAAAATACTCCTCGAGCGAGAAAAACTTTCTGATGTCATATCCTTCCATAAACAAAATAAGCGTTGATAACGCCCTCGCGACCCTGCCGTTACCATCTAAGAAGGGATGAATCCGCACGAGTTCATAATGAATAACTCCGGCTTTCAAAACAGGGTGTATAGTTTCCGCCGAAGACTCATCTACAAACGCAACTAAATCCGCGATTTGGGATTCTACCTGCTCGGATGGCGGAGGCCTAAAAGAAACCTCCAAGGTCTGATTATTTTTAATCACAACCTGCGTCTTTCTGTACTCTCCGCACTTTTCCCGCGGCAGAATTTTTTCCACAGTCATTCTATGCAATTTCCTAATCGTAGACTCCGTAATTCTTCCTTCCGTACTGCCGACTGCAAATTCCGAAATATAATCCATCACTTTTCTGTAATTTATAATCTCTTGAATATCACGCTCCCTGCCGATAACCTCCTGTCCCAAAATAACCCTTTCCGCCTGATCCAAGTTTAACCCATTGCCTTCTATATGGGTACCATAATGAACGGCTCGGACCAGGGCGCTGTCCCTAAACTGCTTTTCGTAAAAAGGTAAAAGAGGCGCGCCCTCAATAATTTCGCGGCATGCTTCAATAGCACCAATGTTTTTTAAAATTGCGTTGGTGATGGTAAATTTAGGCTGATACATAAATCCTAAAATCTTTGATCTTTGATCCGATTTATTGTATTATACCAACTATGAAAGCCAAGAAAAAACAGGAGAAAAAACTTCCCATAGAAGTGGTGCGCCAGATGCTCGTCCTTTCAACCAGCGGCTTTGGTTTGGTTGCCGCTTTGGCCTGGAATAATGTTATTCAGGAATTAGTCAATGACTACATTAAAAAATTGCTGCCTAAAGGCGGAAGCGCTATGTCGCTCTTAGTTTATGCCGTAGCTGTAACTGCCCTAGCTGTTTTTGTAACCTGGGAACTCTCTAAAATCATCGAGAGGCTGGAAAAATGATCTTTTATAAAAAAGAGGCCATTATTTTAGGAATTTCATCTGCTAAATCCGAAGCGTTAAAGTAATATCCTACCCGTTTGAATAAACTATCTCCTGCCATTTTGTTAAAAAAACTACCGGCCAAGGCTGAAAGAAAGGCGCCGTTTTTACAGTAAAGCGCAGCCACCAGTCCGGATAGAACATCCCCTGTTCCGCCTTTTGTCATACCCGCGTTCCCGCCGTTGACCCCAGCGCATCCTTCGGTTGATGAACAAACAATATCATTCTGGCCTTTAAGCAAGATCACGCATTTGTACTTTCTCGCTATTTCTAAAACGACTGAATCATGAATCAGGAATTTTGAATGATGGTTCTTATTCCTTATTCCTGATTCCTGATTTTTAATTCTTAATTCGTTCTCAAATAGAATCTCAAACTCCTTACGATGGGGCGTTAAAATGGCATTTCGAGGAATAATTCTAGGATCCATAACCTGAAGGCTCCCCCCGTCAATTATCCATTTTTTGCCGGGATATTTTTTTAAAAGAGTCTCCGTCAGCTTTTTTGTGTCGTCATCCCCCTCTTCCTGCCCTTCTAAACGCGGCAGGCCAGGACCGATCAAAACACAATCCGCCTCCTTGATATAACTATCTATTTTGTCTCTGGGAACAATAATGCCGTCTCTAAATTCTTCTTTGCACCTCTGGACTATAGCGTTGTTTTCCGGGATAGAGGAGTAAAAAACCATATCAACAATTCTTGAAGCTATCTTTAAAGACCATAGAGACGCCGCGTGAAACAATCTTGATCCGCCAATAACAAGAAGCTTTCCGTTCTGTCCCTTGTGGGAATCTTTTCTCGGGAGATAGAGTTTCTTCAGTTCTTCCCTGCTAAATGGATACATAAACAAATGCTCCTCCTGTCCAATATACTAGCATACCGGAAGCACTTAATGCTGAAGGCTTAGAAAGCGTTCGACCTCCAAGGCGGCCATACAGCCAAAACCGGCCGCTGTTATCGCCTGTTTATATAAACTGTCATGAACGTCCCCTGCCACAAAAACGCCCTCTATGTTTGTCTTCGTATGATCATAAACCTTAATGAAACCCTTCTCATCCGCGTCTATACCCTGAAAAACTTTTGAATTCGGAATATGTCCGATTGCGACAAACACTCCGTCAGCCGGCATTTCCCAGGCTATTGTCTGGTCTTGAACTGCCAGTGCTTGACCCCCCATTTCCTCAGGCAAAATTTCTTTTTCTTGGTTTTGGGTTTTGATCTCTATCTTTGATCTTTGATCTTTGATCTTTGATCTTATTTGAACCTTCTCCACCTTCCTCTCCCCCAGTATTTCCGCAATCTCGCTGTTAAATATAACCTTGATTTTAGAGCTGTTAAACACCTTCTCCTGCATGACGGCGGACGCGCGAAAAGCATCTTTTCTATGAATAAGGATCACCTCGCTGGCAAATTTTGTTAGAACCAGCGCCTCTTCCATTGCACTGTCTCCACCTCCTACAACTATAACCTTTTTGTTTCTGAAAAAAGGGGCATCGCATGGAGCACAGGTTGATACCCCTTTGCCAACTTTCTCCTTTTCGCCCGGAACCCCAAGCCATTTTGTATCGGCTCCTGTGGCGATAATAACCGATCTTCCCTCGTAGGCTTTTCCCGCAACGGAAATCGCGAATGGAGATTTGGAAAAAGCAGTTTGAGAGAAATCTTCGTCCAGAAACCGCGCCCCAAGTCTTTCCGCTTGCTTTCGCATCGCTGTCATTAACTCAGGCCCCTGAATTCCTTCCGGGAAACCGGGAAAGTTTTCAACAAGAGTCGTCAGCATTAACTGCCCGCCCCATTTTGCTCCGGCTAT
This sequence comes from Patescibacteria group bacterium, assembly GCA_023379465.1. The sequence goes on along the minus strand of JAMCTM010000051.1, from coordinate 38,849 downwards.
AACTAGTGTCCTAAGATTGGCGCGGGTGGCATAGATAGCGGCAGTTAAACCCGCGGGGCCGGAACCGATGATAATAACGTCATGCATAAAAAACCAAAATCAAAACGCGAAGTGCTGAATCTTTGATTTGTTACGAAGCTAAAACCTCTTCTATTTCCTTCTTAAAGTTTTCTTTGCTTTGGGCCCCAACCATGGTCTTTATCGGCTTGCCATCTCTGAAGATAATAAGACTTGGAATACTCATTACCGCGTAACGAGAAGCTGTTTGCGAATTCTCATCTACGTTGAGTTTTCCCACCTTTAATTTATCCTGATACTCCTTGGCCAGCTCTTCAACAATAGGAGAAACCATTCTGCAGGGGCCGCACCATGGAGCCCAAAAATCAACCAGAACAGGAAGCTTACTCTGCAAAACTTCCTGATCAAAACTAGAGTCGGTAATTACAAAATCCGCCATTTATAAATTAACAATAGCAAAATCTTTCTTTTCTGTCAACGGAAAAAATTAAACCGGAGGTATATTGGAGGAAAAAAGGGGTATATCCGGTATTAAAAGGATGAAAGCTCTTCCCGTTTTGTGCGCAAAAACAAAAACCACTGCTCAAAGAATGAAAACAAACCCTTAAAAGGGGCTTCTATTAAGAAATCAAAGACAAAAAGAACAATACTTATCTGCGATACTCCCTCTGTTAAATTTCGGCCAACCCGAACTATAGGCATAAAGAAAAAATCAATAAGGGGCGTTAAAAGACTTTGTTTCTCCAAAACATTATACATATTCGCGGTTAAGATTATTCTGTAAGACAAAAAAGATACCACTGCTAAAAAAAGAAGGAATACTCCTTGGCTCACAATATTAAAATGAAGCTTGGTCAAGATAAAAACTATTGCCCCAAAAGAAACAAAGAAGGCCAGAAACCATAAAAATGTAAAAACAATGTTTAATAAGGGCTGTTTTTGGTCTTTTCTTCCTTTAATAACCAAAGGGTCGCCAAGAACTGGACTATCTTCATATAAAACTTCTTCTATAATCTTTAGTATTGCCCTAGAATTGTCATCTGCCGGAATACGGATAGAGACCCCAACCAACACCATAAGAAAAGACGGCATGGCAATGTTCAAAAGCATAGACCCTAGAAAAACTTGTCCGTAGAAAATCCTTTCATAGGTTGACTCTACTAAAATCGCGATTAGGGCCTTTGTTAAAAGAACAAAGGTAACGCTTCTCACAACCGCCCGTCTAACCTTGGAGGCAATCCCTTGATATCTTACCCTACAAAGGCCAAAGATTACCTGCTTCAATAAACTCGTATCTCCTACCAAAACCCTAATATTCCCTCTTTGGGTAGAAAGCGCATCCTCTAAAATCAGAAAGGGAGGGGTTCTTCTTTTGATATAAGAATAAATACTATCTTTAGCCGGATAGTAAATCTGCCTATTTATTTCTTTATATCCTGCCATAAAGTTGGCGGCAATCTTTTCAAGATTATCTTTTGTCCGTTCTCCAAAAAACTGTCTAAATAATTGATATCTTAAAAAAGCAATATCGTCTCTGTTGAATGCTTTTCTAATTGCCAAAAGAACCTGGGCGTCCCTTGTTTCGGTTGTTTCATCCAAAAGAGTAACATGATATCTCAAAATTTGAAACATAAAACTTGCCATAATTTCCCTTTCGGTATTGGGGTTTACAATATGGGCAATGTCTGAGGAGACAAGCTGATAAATCCATTCGTTTATTGTTCTTTCCCGTAGTATTTCTTTTTTAATAAGAGACTGCCTAAGGGTCAAATAATAATTGATTGATTGATTAACCTCCTCTACGATTTTACCGCCTATCTGGCCATCGGGGATATAACGCGCCCATAGTAATTCGCGAAGCAAGGGTTCTGCTATGCTACTAGGATTTCCTCCGAGAAGAAGACGTCTTTTAAGGATTCTTTCAATAGCCGATCTTAGAATAACCTCCTCTTCTCTATACTCCATGACATTGCGAAGTTTTTCGTATAAATAGGCTATTTGGGAAACAATGGGGTTTACTTTAAGCTTTGTTTCGTTATCGTGCGGCTCTTCTCTTTCAAAAGCAGAAATAAGTACATTTGCCAATCTCGCAAGGGGCTTGGTATCTTCTGTCGCCATGGGGGTTATTATATACTAAGATCTTTAACCTTGCAGAGCCTCTGCTTCTTCTTTAGAGAATTCCTTCTTTTTGCCAATACCTGCTAACGGCAGGATAAATCTATCCAGCCCCCACCATCCGGCGGTTCTTGAGGCAAAAATTAAGAGAAGCTCCAAGACAAAGAGTATCGGGTTGGTGCTGACAGTACCTGCCAAAAGATAATTCATATTCATAAACGCACCAAAAAAAGCCGCAATGCCCGTAAAGATTCCCAAGATAAGGGCTATCCCAACTAAAACTTCTCCATAGGATACCAAATAGGAAAAAATTGTAAGATTATGCATCACCAGTCCTGTTAGAAATTGCGCATACCAACCCTGTACCTGTGGATGCGCTCCCCCTGTCTTGGCTAGAGCACCAACAAGAAAACCATGCAAGGCAACTCCTGTCTTAGAGCCGACCCAGACAGGACTCTGAACTTTTTCTATCCCCGCCGAGAGCCATTCCCAGCCGACATAAAGCCTGACTATAGCCCAAAACCAGGCAAAGGACATATTAGCAAATAAAAACCTGGACAATCCGGACTCGGGTATCTCTGTTGCGTTAGGTTTTTTATCCATCTTGAGAACTTCCTTGCTATTTTTCTTTCTCTATCTTTTTCCAAAGCCAGACACCAAGAAGTATTAAGTCAACCAGAATAATTATCTGAAAAATTAATCCTGTTAATAAACCTGCTCCGTTTCCCCATCCCCACATCATATTTATCACCCTTTTTACAGTATTTCCTATATAGAAGGGTTTGTCAATATACAGATCGTGTTTTGACGGGGGCGAAGACTACTTCCTGCCCGGAATTATTGAGAGAAAGAAGAAGTATCCTGACTGTTCCGGGTAATCCCGGTTGATATTTGCGACATATCGGTTGAGTCAAGCGTTTGCATTGCCTCATTAAGATTCTGCTTGGTATTTATGGGTTGTGGGGTTACCTGTTGAATTTGATTTTGTAGAGCTTGCTGGGTTTGCCCTCGCGGTGTTTGCACTGGCTGATACTGTCTAATTTGCCCCCGAGGTTGCGCGGTTCCAGTCTGTTTGCCTACCATCACCATAACTATCACAAAAAGAATCGCTACTGTCCCAAGAGAAAAGGCAATTATTGTATATAAGCCCTTGTGGCTGTGCACTTCTGTTGGTATGGTTGATTGTATTTGTTCGTCCATAGTTATGGTGTTAATGTCACGCTTGGCGTAACTCCCGATGTTTCAGCTGGACTACTTGACGATGTTGCGCTCGGCGCTCCATTTGAATTTATGCTCGGCAGCGTTCTGACTGCGACAATAAGGTTTTTAATGGAGGTTCTATAATCTTCCAATCCTTTAAGCACTGCCTGCATGTCTGTTCTGTACTGGGTCATTAATGCCCCCGGATTATTGCCGGTACAGGAAAAGCCGGTTACATCAGATTGGGCCGCTACAACTAACGGCGTAAGAGTGTTTTCTCTGGTGGCAATATCCGCAACAAGAGAATCATAGGACGGAAGGGTTGTTCCTGAGGGAACAACCTTTGTCAGATAATACCGCTCAACTCCTTGAGCGATTGACGTAAAGGTTTTCTCCATTTGCGTTGCTAAACCAACCAGATGTGTTGAACGATGAACAAGCACCTTCTCAATACGCTGGCATGCTTGAAGTCTTCTTCCCTGTAAATGATTTTGCGCAAAGGCAGGCACATGAACTACGGCCTGCTGCTGCATGCTGTCTGACTGTTGAAGCGGTTGGCCATTTTGGCCTGCCGGCGCGGAGGCTGCTTGTCCTTCCTGTTGAGACCTATATCCGTCTCCCTGGCTATTTGGTCTATTAAAACCGGGATTAGCGTAACCTACGCCTTGGGGCCTACCAAAGGCTAAAACTTGATTTACAAATATAAAAACAGGGATAAGAAAAAGAAGGATTGGAATATATAAGAAGCGCTTATAAAAGAACTCTCTCATGTATTTAGCATACAATGCCAATCATTCGGTGTCAAGCTTTTCGTCAAAAAATCTTGAATATCTTAGTTTGGCCTTTTTCAAAAACAATCTTTCCCAATTTATAAAATTTATTCTCGTTAAGATTGGGGTATTTCTGTCTCTCTAAATCTCCGATGAAAATATATTTTATATTATATTTCTTAAGAAGGCTTTTGGTTAGTTTTAAATTATTCTCCTCATATAAATTCTTTACATCCGGTATTCTTGCAGCAGGAATATTGTAGGTTCCCCGCCATAACCATTCGTGAACAGTCCAGCCCAAAACAGTGGGAATGCCCGTGTTTGCCGAAACCCTGGCGTAATCGGTATACGAATCCCCTTGGGCCTCCAAGATTACCGGCTGTCCCTTAACATGCGCATTTAACCACTGTATAGCCTCATAATCACTGGGGTAAAGATCTTTAAGATAGGCTGTTCCATTTAAACCATGATAGGTCTTAAGATTATCATAATAAGAATTTATGGCAAAATAAGGATAGATTGATACCAAAAATAGACCGATGCCTCCTATAAGTATTGCCGCTAATTGCCAGTAATTTACTCTTTTCTTTAGGCCTTCTTTAAAATCGGAAATTATTCTTGTTATGGCATAGGCAGAGGCTATCGAAAGCATAATAAAGGCCTGATAAACAAGTTTAAACATGGTATTTGCCCTAAAATAGGTTGTATAAATATCTTTCAGATAAAAAAATTCAGGCGCAATAATAAGAACGCTTGAAAAAAGAATTAAAATTAAAACAAAAAGATCAGAAGGGGGAAAATTTTTAATTCTAAACTTAAAATTTTCAATCAAATTCAAATGATTAAATTTTAATTCTTTAAAAACTTTTGAGTTTTGATTTTTGATTTTAACAATAATAAACAAAGCCGCCCAAAAATAGAAAAAGCCGTATAAAATAAATAATTGCCAGACAGGAGAAGTCTGGCAGTAATTTTTTTCGAAAAGAAAGGGCCCTATTTTGCCGATTTTTGTTAAAAAATGGGGGGCACAGTTAATGCCGATACCGGAAACAAAGGGTTTAAAATTGACATTGAAAGGCAAAGAAAAAATAAAAAAGCAAATAGCAATCAGCAGCAAATAAATAATAAATGTGTAAATCTTTGATTTTAAATTTCTAATTTTAAATGAGTCCATAATTCTTAATTCATAATTCTTAATTCGTGGGGGTTCGGAAGAAGGATCTATTAAGATAAGATACCCCAAAACTAAAAAGGCAAGAAGAAAGTAGATCAACCCGTCCCAGGCATTTGTCATATACATCACCGCTAATAAAAAGCTTATTAGGGGAATTTGTAGTCTTAAATTTCTAATTTTTAATGGATGCTCAAGGTTTAAGTTTTTAAATAACGACAGTAAAACGGCAATTATCAAAAGCACAAATGGAACATCTAAAACATGTCCATGAAGATCCGAGACCACAAAAGAATAAATAGGAAATTCATGAATCGTGTGGTAAATAAACCGGGTCGCGTTAGGATACCAGTAATTATTCGGGAAGGTAAAAGGAGAAAACGGCATTTGCCAAAAAGGAAGAGGATTGTTCGAATTATAGCCCGAAAAGAAAGAGTATATTGTTTGGAGATTTCCTGCAAAAGAAACTAAAAACGCAGTTAGCAATCCCCCCATTACAACTTTTGAATTTTGAGTTGTGTTTTTAAGTTTACTAATCAAGTTGGCGCCAATCGAAAATGACTCCATAAACGTCAAGGCAAATAAAGTAGCAATCATTAAATTAAAAGTAATATTGGAAGGTATGTTTGAAATTTTGGTTAATACCGCTGTTACTAAATGTCCAAAATAATAATAATTTATGGGAAGAGGCGTAAACCACATATCTTTTGGCGGGAAATAGGTGCTTCGTAAAATTGAATTAAGAAAACCAAAATCCATGAATTTTTCAAGTCCATGGATATCCGGCTGATGGGCTCTGATATAAACCCAAAATAAAAAAGAGGCTAAAAATAAAATTTCCTCCAGTAAATAAATCGGCCGGTTTTTTTTATAAATCACAAAGTAATCTTCTTTTTTCATAATTAAAAAATTGATAATCGCGAAAAAGGAAAGGAGCATAATAAGACTGGGTTTATTAAAGGCAAGAATATGCGCTACGCCCAAAACGAAAATGGCATAAGATATAATAGCCGCGCCGATTATCTTTGAAAAAATATATCCGTTGTCAAAAAGATTCCTTAAGAAGAAAAAAGTAAAAGGCAGAAAGATACTGCCCACCAAGAATAAAATAAACCACCAAGTAAGGGCGTTAATTAAATCGGCTATAGGCATAAATTTCTCCTGATGATTCTAGATTAAGACAAACCCTGATTTAATCGAGGGAGAATATCTTTGATTGACGTAACGGCAAAAAGATTATTCTTTATTTTCCCATACTTTCTATTATTGAGCCAAAAAAGATTTAGCTGCGGATTCTTCTCCGATAGATAGTCAACCAGATCAAAATCATCGTCAACGTAGGAAGAAAGGGAAAGCTTTTTAATAATTTTATCTTTAAATATATGGGGCTGCTCATTAGCAAAGTTAAAATACATCCCGCTAAAAATCTCGCCAAGTTTATCTCTTGCTATAATCTCATCGGTCTTTTCTCTTAAAAAGGCGAACCTTCCTGAGATAAGATACAATTTATTTATATTATCCTTCCCTTTTAATTGCCTTACAAAGGCTATATTATCTTGCAAGGGCTGTCTAAAGATCGAGTAATGTATCAAAAGTCTTAAGTAGGCTTCCGGCTTTGATGGAATTCGATAAGCAAGTTTTCCGTTTTTATTTTTATAAAACCTGTCTATAACTGTCTCCGGTACAAAAGGCGGGTAATCAACTAAAACCCTGTCTAAATCAAAACCTATATTCATATCAATTTTGATCATGTAAATTTTGTCACCAATCCCAACAACTTAAAATTCCAACCCACCCGGTGGCCTTTGCCCGATTGATTGATAAATTCATTTCGGTGAGATTCGTACCACTTATAGTTTTCCAATAAAAGCTGCTGATTGGATTTAGTCGCCTTCCATCCTAATATCTTTTCTGCATTCTTTGTGTCAACATAAGAATTGACCGGCAGTGTTTTGTAATGCCAGGCTGATACAGGAGACAGATTTAATAATTCAAGAATTCTCAGCATCATCTGCGAAGGAAAAACAGGAAGCGAGATTATCTTTGTTCTGCTTTTGGCATACTTTATAACATATTCTAGATCTTTTCTCCAGGTTTTAAATTCCTGGGCCCCGATATTAAAAATTTGCCGGTCCGTTTTTGTCTTTAACGCCTTTACTATTGCCTCTATCACGTCCGACACCGCCAATAACTGATACTTATTATTTCCTGATCCCAAAATAAATAATTTTTTGCCGTTATAAATCGCTTCAAACCAGATAGTAAAAACCCCCAGTCTCTCGGGTCCGAGAAAAGTTTTCGGCCTAATAATATTTACCGATAACCCTTTTTCTCCGTATCTAAGACATAGCTTCTCCCCTTCTGCCTTTGACTGACCGTAGTAACCGATGGGCGAAATACGATCTGTCTCTTTTTCGGGCAGATGATTAGGCACACCGTAAACCGCAGTCGAGGAGATAAAAACTAAGCGTTTTACTTTATTTTTAAGAGAGGCCTCAAGCACATTTTTTGTTCCGTTTATATTTACGCCAAAGATAATTTTTTTACTTCTTTGGATTGGCAATGCGGCTGCCGCATGAACCACATAGTCTTGGTTCCGCAAGGCTTTACCAACCAGGCTTTTATTTCTTACGTCTCCTTTTATTACAGTTACCTTACCGATCAGATCTTTTGCTTCTAAAGAAGCAATATCAAGAAGGGTTACATTATATTTTTCCTGGAGAAGCCTTCTGGCAAGATGCACGCCTAAAAATCCGCACCCGCCGGTAATAAGAACCTTTTGCATAGAAACTATTGTACTATCCCTACTCTTACTAAAGCAAGACTGGCTAGAATCTCAATTAAGTTTTGAATCCCATGCGTTTCTTTATGGTTAGGGTTTTTCACGAGCTCTTTTTAAATATCATAACCTTTGGATGGTCATAGACGGTAAACGATTCATCGGCTGATTGGTCGTTAATTCTAATATTAAGAAACGGAATCGTTGGATAAACAGAAAATTCAGCGACCTTCTTAAATCCGAGTTTTCCGCTAAACAGCCTTCTGTAGTAATTAGCTGTCTGAGGGTAGCACGAATGAGGATAAAGTTTAGCGCAATCGGACAATTTCTGCAAAGGCACATAGAGTCTGTTAGAGGCAATAATAATATATTGCGTTTGAGATAGCTCTCTATCAATCTTTTCCCATTTAAATGGAGTATCAGGATCATAAAGGGCTAAGGTTAAAATCCTATAATTTCCTCCGCCAAAAAGAGGCAACTCGTCGTCCCAGTGTTCAACTGCCAGGATTGATCCTTTAGGAATGTGTTTATTAATCCAGTTGGAGGCAAGAACGCGGGTGTTGGGACGGGTGTAAATATGAAAGAAAGATATTGGCCAAATCAATAAAAGAGCACAAAGCATTAAGCATAAGGTATTAACTATAAAGAGGCTTTTTGCTCTAAGTTTTATTAAATCGAATATTTTCGCTACGGATATGGCGGCGAAAAGGGCTAGCAAGGGATAAAGAGGAAGCATATAGCGCATAAATCCAATAGCAAATCTACCGACAACCAAAAAATATGACCAGAAGAAAACAGCTAAAATAAGCTCCCCTGCCCATTTTTCGCCTTTTTCCTTACGCAAGGCAAGGACGGTAAAATAAAAAGCGCCGATAAAAGAAAGCGTGGAAAAAATCGGTCCCAAGCCAAACAGAAATATATTTTTTATTTCGTAAAGATAGGGAATCTTCCCAACATACTGCAGGGTATAAGGAAAAGCGAAGGCATTATGAGTCATTCGGTATTGCTCTAAGGTCTGCTGAGAAAATGTTTTAAAATCAATAAGAGCGTAAGGCTCAAAGAGCATAAATGTTAAGCTGGCGCTAACTGCTATAAGAGCAGCCCGGACAATAAGTTTCTTTAAGAATTTTGGCAGGTGGGGAAACCAGACGCGCACTCGGTGAGGGCTTTTAAAAAAAATAAGCAGAAAATCAATAATAAGCGACATACCCAGGGCAGGCAATAACGCCATGGCGCTGACCTTGGTGGCCAGGGACAGACCAAAGAAAAACCCGACAACCACTGCCCTAACTAAGCTTGGCTTTTCGTAAAAATTGATTAAGCTGTAAAGGGTTACTAAAATAAAAAAGCTAAGAATTGTATCAACGGCGTAAAAATGCGATACCTGTATGGGAAAAAGGGCGATGCTATAAAAGAAAGCGGCCAGAAGCCCTGTTCTCTTGTCAAACAGCTTTTTAGCTAATAAAAATATAATAAGAATAGTAGCTCCGTCAAAAACCGACGACAAAAATCTGCCGACAAGATTTATGCTTTGGTAGGTTCGGAAAGCAGGGCCCAAGAAGATACCGGCTATACCGCCTGAGACCTTTAAAAGATAGAGGGGAAAACTGCCGTAAGCAAAAAAATGGGGATCCAGGGAACTCCGGGGAGAAAAAAAATTCTTAAAGGAATGCGGCAGATGTAAAGGAAGCGTAAACATTACGATTGCTCTCTCGTCGGGATGGAGATGAAAACCCTGGTCCCAGTTAATGTCGTATAGCCGCAGGCAAAGACCTAACAGTACGATCACAAAAAGTATATAAAGATAATATTTTTTCATAGACTTTTCTTAAATATAAAAACTGTAGGCCGGTCAAATACGTCTGACGTTGTCTCGTAACGGAAAACAGGATCGCCTAAATAGGCGATTTTACAGAATATATCACAGGGCGTCTGGTAAATAAGCTTATAGCCAAGTTTTCCGGAAAAAAGGGCCGAGTAAAATTTATAGCCATTAGGAAAACGGGTCCGATTAATAAATCTTGACTTCATAATCCTTTGGCTGGGCAAGATAATATACTCATCATCTTTAAGTCTAAGCTTAAGATTTTGCCTTAGATAAGAATTGGAATCCAGACTATAAAAGTCGAAAAGACTAATATTTATAAAATACCGGTTAAAAGGAAGTATGCCCAAATCGTAGACCTCGCTTAAGATTCGCGCGTTTGAAGGTATATTATTTTTAGCCCATAAAGCCGCGGCCATACTGGTGTAACTTGAAGCATAAGTGGCAAGAACAAAGCTAACTGAAAATATTAAACCAATAATTGTCAACAAAATTAAAGTCGCGCGGTAGTAAAAAAATCTAAACTTATTAAGAATATCGCCTAATGCAACCCCCGAAATAATATAAACAAACGGCAGGGTTGGCACAATATATCTTGTCCATTTAACGAACAAAAAGGCATTGGGCAGGAATAAGACCAGAAAAAACAAAATCAGCAGTAAAAAATTCCTGCTTTTTGTCTTTAAACAAAGATAGCCAAGATAAAAAATCGAAAAAACAAAAATTAGGGTTATGATCGGATTTAACAAAAACGGATAGATTCTAAAAAATTGGTACAGTATTGGCACAGTGCCAAAAAAATCACCGGTATAAAAAACAGGAATAGTTCCCAAGGCAACAGCTGATTCATAGCGCATGCTGGACAAAAAAGAATTAAAGTCTAAAAACGTATAAGGATTGGAAATTAGATAAACAACAAAAACAACAAATAAAAATAAAATGATGCGCTGTATAAATTCGGTAATGCCCGCGAATTTAATTTTTTTATTGCCTGCGATATTTTTAAAATCAATTAGGAAAAAAATGCTAACTAAAAGAGGAATAAAGACAAGGGACGAAACCTTAATACCTACCAGTATGCCTGTTAAAACAGATATAAAAACGAGGCTAAGAAGGTTTGGTTTTTTAATGTAATTAATGCAAGATAGGAAAAGGACAAGCCCGAAAAAGGAAAGCCACATTTCAAACGTACCAAAATGGGCAAACTGAATATAGCCAACGCTAAAAAGAGAAAGCACTAAAGCAATTACTCCGCTTTTTTTACCGCCAATTTTACTGGCGGCAAAATAAGTCAAAGGTATTAAAAATATACTCAAAAGCGCGGAAAATAGCCTGGAAACAATAATTGCCCGCAGAAGGGAAACGCTTAAAATAGGATAGCTTGCTGAAATCAAATTGAAGAAAACGGAGAGAAAATAGATTAAATATATCGGAAAACCGCCATAGGCAAAGAAACGCGGATTCATTTGACCCAAGAAATGCAGTTGGCTAACGGAGGAGGCAATATTTCGCTCGTCCGGATGAAAATAAAACGGAGAGCCCCAATTTAAATTAACAAATCTTAAAAATCCACCGATGGATACTAAAAACAAAATAATAATTTTTGTTGAAAATTTAAGGCTTAAAAGTTTAGACATTAGGCAATTAGAAATTGATTAAAAATTAGAGATTCATTTTTGGCGTAACAACAATGTTGCGATTTTTTCTCCCAGTTCCACAGCATAATTAGTTCCCCTATCCCAAGGATAAACCTGCTGCATATTGGCTAAATAAACATTGTCTAAAGGCGTTTCAAAGGGAGGCATAACTTCGGAGTAATTGGTAAAAATGACAGGTTGGGCAAAAGGCGCCTTAAAAAGTTCAAAGTTCAAAATGCAAGATTCAAAATCAGGATTAATCCTTTTAAGATAAGGAGTGTAAATTTTGAGAAGTTCTTCTTTAGTCAGTTTCATATAGTGATGGCCGATCGGCAGATAATTTCCCAAATAAACAATGTGTTCATTGTTATAATATTTTTTATCCATAAAGTTGGTATGTTCAACAATTGCCATAATAGGAGACTTACTATCACAGATGTTTAGCCAATAGGTTCCATCTTTAAGAAACGGTTCTTTTAATCTTAGAACTAAATTTATTGCGCCTAGGCTTTTTAGGCTTTTTAATTTTTTCTGGTAATCCAGGGGCAAATCTCGGACAATCTTTAGAAATAAAAACGAAGGCAAAGTTACGACAACCTTGTCGAATTCGCGGTCTTCGGTTTTTGAGTTCTGGGTTGTAATTCTGACTTTTGCATTTTGATTTTTGATTTCTTTAACTTCCGTATTGTAATAAAGTCTTCCGCCCCTTTTTTCAATTTCTTTCTGGAGATGCTGCGCAAAACCTAAAAATCCTCGCTCTGGATAACGCAGGGACGGTGTCCTTTTTTTAATTCTTGCCCAAAACCAGGTAAAAGAAATGTTTTCTGTAAAACTTCCAAATTTGTTTACCAAAAGAGGTTCCCAAATCATTTCATATGTTTTTTTACCCATTATTTTTCTGAGTGTCTTTGCGGCATTTAATCCCTCAAGCGGCCTCCAGAAAGGATTTAAACGCAGAATGCCCAAAATAAATCCCAGGCGGATTCTTTGCCATATTGATAAAAGAGGAAATCGCATGAGACTCGCGGGTGAGTCTAGCTGATAAATATTACCTTCTATAAAAGAGGATGTTTTCGGTCTTTTAGAGATTACTCTATAATCTATTTCCCTAGCCAAGGAAAGTATAGCTTTATCATTTGTAAACCAATGATGGTAATGTTTTTCTAGGCTCCAGCTCCAACCCGGTTCTTTATAACCAACCGCCAGTCCTCCCGGAAACGGATCTTTCTCAAATATTTCTACCTGATGTCCGTTTTTGGCAAGAATATAAGAGGCTGTTAAACCGGTAAAGCCGGCACCGATGATTGCGATTTTCATAAATTAGATTCCGCCACGAGAAAGAAGAAAAAGCACGGCCCCGGCAACTGTTGTAACAATACCTGAAACGCCTATCAAAATAGCTTGATTGCTGCCGGTTACAGGCAATTTGGACGCTTTTGTAATAACTGCTGGGGAGGGTGTCGGTGTCATGATTACAATTGCGGTAGGCGCTAAAGTAGGTGTCAAAACAGCAGTTGGACTGGCGGTGGGCACTATGGGAGTAGGCGCTGGGGTAGGCGTTGGAGTTAAAATAGAGGTAGGCGTTGGTGAAATTATAGCCGATCCTTGAATTTGTGTTCCTGCCGCATACACGGTAAATTGCTGTGTTATTGTCCGAAGTATCCCCGACTTGTCTCTGGTTGTTATAGAAATAGTGTGATTCCCCGGGGCAAGATCCTGATTCGGCCTGAATGTCCAGTTTCCATTAGCATCGGCCACAACCTGCGTTTCTATAGGAGTTGAATGAATGACAATCTTTACCTTAGCGCTTGGCGATGCTGTACCGCTAAAGGCAGGTTTTTGATCTGTAAAGGCCTCGTTCTTTTTTGGAACAGTTATCCCAACCTTTATTTGAGACCCGGAAATACTGACTGGAAAAGAGGGAAAGTGGGTATTTGCCGATGCGGATGAAGAGGCACTGGGAGAAATACCGGAGGTAAAATCATAATTCTTGGAAAGAATCACAAGGGGTACGGGATTTGCCTGGCTGATATAAAACGGGGCATTAGACGTCTCCGATCCGCCATCCAAGGCAAGCATATTAAAAATTGTCCCAGGAGACACCGACACATAAGAATCTAAATTATCGGATCTAATCGCGTTTATCGGCAAAACATAATTACCGTTCTTATCTGCCAATGCCGACAATGTTTGCGCCCCGTTGGTTGTCACATAAATTAACGCCTCTTGGGGACTTTGCCCATTAGGGGTCACCAGACGGCCGGTGATAGGATTTTGAGAAGGAGGGACGGAAGACAAAGAAGGGCCGGTTGCTACCTGAAAAGGCGCGTTATTGTTAAGAAATGTGTCCTTGCCGCTTGTTATTGAAAAATAGTAGGTAGTAGATGGCTTAAGGTCTTTAAGGGTTATGTGATGCAGGTTGTATAAGCCAACGTTTCCTCCTTGTTGATCCCGGTCGTCCAAAACAGTGTATTTAAGGTTGTCTCTTGAGACCCCGAATGAAATAACACCTGTAACCCGCTGGGTAGTAGAATACGACACACTAAAAGAAGAATCCGATAGATTGGTTATGCGAACCTGCCTAGGTGTATTATCCGGGCTTGCTTTGGTAATAAAGAAAACCCCGCTTTTGACTAAATAGCTTGTTATCCCTATTCCTACCACTATCATTAGTATGCCTAAGATAGAAGGGATGCGTTTTTGCCAGATACTTAACCTCATAGCAAATTATATTCCTCCAGCCTGAGAAGCGCTTGGCGATGATTGTTGTTGGGACGATGCGGCAGATGAGGACGCGGAAGGGGAAATGGTTAAAGACGCGGAATTACTTGCGGGTTCTGCCCCTAGATTGCCAGTTGGGGTTTGGGAAGATGGGCTTTTCGGAGAACCAGTCTTCAGTTGGTACACAGGCGTTATCTTTGTTCTTTTGTCAAGTTTATCTATAATGCTTGTATCAAAACCGGGATTTATAGGCGCTATGGCAGTACTTATGGTTTGCGAAATCGTCGAGGTAACACTCTCGTGATAAATGCTAAAACCTACCCACAAAATAGCAAAAGCAGACAAAGGCACTATTACTAAAAGAATGTTTTTCTGATTCATAAGCTTACTTCATATAATATGCTTTTGCTCGTATGTTGGCCAGGAGCGCTTGACTCGTCTTTGAACTCTTATTTATTGAAAGCGAATCAATCGTTATTATACGATCAAAGCTTGTTAAAGAATTAACAAATTTAACGATATCATTATAAGTACCCCTAACCGAAATAAAAAAGATAAAAGAATTGGTATTAGGCGAATTAAACTGGGAAGTGCTTCCGGCTAAATCGGTTTGTCCAACCTGCAACTGACCAACCTCCACATTTGAATCCAAAGCCATAGTCTGGATCTCTGCCATTAAATTCACGTTATTTGGCGATTTGGGAATGGCGGAGAATACAACCGGCAGCCTATTCTGAAGCGAATTATATTTTTTTCTCAAGACAGACAGATTTTCTATTTTTTTTACAAGAGCGTCCTCTACAAACTGATTGTCCGCCAGCTGTTTTTTTAGCTTAGCGATGGTTGAAAGAGTAGGATTGATGGCGAAGACGGCTAAGAAAGATACGGCGATAAGGGTTAAGACAAGGGTGGTAATATCTCTTGTTTTCTTTTCTTTAAAATTAGACAGGAGGGCAAGATAGTTTTCGGATATATATTTTGAATATAAATTATTTACCTTCATAATCCCGATGTCGAACCTTTCTTTAAGACCGCACTAATGCCAACCGCAATACTTGACTGAGATGTTTTATTTGCTATGCTGTTAAGGCTGACAGAATCAATATATTGGTAATTCTTCAATTTATCAATAAAATCCGCCAGGGAGGAAGAAGATGTAACCTGCGCCGTTATCATGATAGAGTCTCCCGACTCGATAATCGTGTCGAAGGAAAAACCTGAAGGAGCAAAAGCAATAACATCTGTCAAAATTTTCTTCTTGGCTGCCGCGGACTCATTAAGCCGGGAGGCAAGAGACAGTCTATCCTGTAAATTGCGGTATGTTAGCTCGCTTCCTCTTAAAAGATTGACAACAGCCTCTTTCTGTTTAATCTGATCATTAAGATTAACCAATTTACGATCCAGGGAAAACCTGTATAAAAAGGCGCCCAAGGCTATTAACTCAGTCGCAATTATCAGAAAGCGGCCAAAGGTTAAAATCCAGTTAAGCAGATTGTCGAAAAAGCTATTCTCTTGTCTGCGAACCAGATTTACTGAAGGCAGGCTTTTTTTGCTATACATACTTCCAGTCTAGGAGAATTTAAAGACTTTGTCAAAGCGGAATTTTAATATCGCAAAAGGTTATTTTTTTGCCTTAGGTCTTTTTGGGGTTTTATTGGAAATCGGTTTTTCCGGGGAAGATTTTTTCCCATGCTTAATAAGTCTTGCCAGTTGGGATTTTAGCCTGGCGGCCTTATTTTTGTGGATTATATTTTTCTTTGATGCCTTATCGGTTAGACTTACGGCAAGCTTCAGGCTGGATTGAGACGGATTCTTCTTGGCTTTCTTAACAGCACTTTTCAAAAGATTTTCCCATCTTTTATTCGCTTTTTCCCTTTTTTTATCCTGCCGTAATTTTTTAATAGCAGACTTTATAACTGGCATGGGCATATTTTAGCATGGTATACTATAAACTGCAACCGAAATAATATGGCCCAAAACTTACTGCAGAAAGGTGTTAACGTACTTTTAAAAAGGCAGACCAATATTCTCTCCGCCGCCTTTATTATAATGGCAACGGTTATCCTGTCCCAAATACTAGGCCTTGTCAGACAAAGACTTCTTGTTGCCATATTCGGCGCCTCTAATACACTAGGGGTATATCTGGCATCCTCTAGCCTGCCTAATTTTTTATTCCAACTCCTGATAGCCTCTGCCTTTTCATCCGCTTTTATACCGATATTCTCGGACTACCTAACCCACGGAAAAGAGAAAGAAGGACACAAGATGGCATCGGACCTTTTTCTTATTACCTTTATTATTTTCTCTATCTTATCCCTTATTCTCTTCATATTCGCCCCTTTTTTTTTAGAACTTATTAATTTGGGATCAGGCTTTTCTGCCTCTCAAATGTCTCTTATGACAAAGATCGCCAGAATTATCATTGTTGGTGAATTAATCTTTATGATAGGAACCTTCTATTCTTCTCTCCTGCAATCATACAACCATTTTTTTATTCCCGGTATCGCAGCCGCGTTCTATAATCTCGGCATTATCCTTGGTATCATAACCCTTTCGAGCAAGGTAGGCATATTCGCGCCCGCCTATGGGGTTATACTGGGATCTGCCGTTTTTACGGCAATTCAGTTTCCCGTGCTTAAGAGGGTCGGATTCTCCGCTCATTTTTCCTTTTCTTCGGATATCTTTAAAACTCCCGGTTTATATGACACCCTAAAATTAATGTGGCCCCGCATGGTGTCTATAGGCAGTTTTCAGCTTGGCACAATTCTTGTTGTGTCCCTTATCTCATTTCTTCCCGCATCCGGAAGAAGCTATGTTATCTTCGACTATGCCCAAACACTGTCCTTTGCTCCTGTAATACTTTTTGGTCAGACAATCGCCCAGGCCGCTTTCCCGGTCCTGTCAAGGGAAAGAAGGATGCTTGGCGATTTTCAGAAAACCTTTGTTACGAGTTTTAACCAATTACTTTACTTAATTCTGCCTGTATCGGTACTTTTTCTTGTCCTTAGAATCCCGATTGTCCGCTTGGTATACGGAGCGGCGGCTTTTGACTGGCAGGCAACCGTATCAACAGGCAAAACATTGGCTTTCTTCTCGATAGCAATAAGTGCTCAGGGACTTATCTACCTTGTATCCAGAGGATTTTATGCTCTCCACGACACAAAAACCCCGCTTATCATAGGAGCAATCTCTACGGCCGCAATGCTTATTTTAAGTTATATTTTTGTCATTCATTATCAATCCGGCGTCGAAAGCCTTGCCCTGGCAAGCTCCTTAAGCGCAATATTTAATCTTTCTCTGATGCTTGTCTTTCTTGATAAAAGGGTTGGCGGATTTAAAAAGGAAGAATGGATACTAAGCGTAACAAAAATTATAACAGCCACTGTATTTACCGGATTTGCATTATACATACCTATTAAACTATTGGATCAGCTTGTATTTGACACGACCAGAACAATTAACCTCATTATCTTAACCGGTATTTCTAGTTTTATGGGTCTTTCCTTATATCTTTTCCTTACTTGGTTCTTGAATGTGGAAGAAGCCACAACCTTTATACTGATCTTTAAAAAACTTGGCAACTGGAGAGACATTTTAGCAAAGAGCGAAGAAATTATAGACGGCACTAGATTAACTACCTAACTCAGGTTATACTACGGAAACTGTGAATCTTAATCAAGAAAATATCAGAAACTTTTGCATTATCGCCCATGTTGATCATGGCAAGTCAACCCTGGCAGATAGATTCCTCGAAATAACAAATACCCTGCCAAAGGAAAAAATGCACGAGCAGTTCCTGGACCAAAATCCAATCGGAAGAGAGCGCGGAATCACCATTAAACTCGCGCCTGTCAGAATGAGCTATGCCCTGGATGATAAATCCTATATCTTAAATTTAATTGATACGCCCGGACACGCGGATTTTTCCTACGAGGTTTCCCGAACCCTTGCCTGCTGTGAAGGCGCCGTGCTTCTTGTTGATGCGGTTGCCGGTATCCAGGCGCAGACCGTTGCTCATTTTAGGGAAGCCAAAAAAGAAAATCTCACCATTATTCCCGTTATTAATAAGATAGACCTGCCAAATGCCCAAATTGACACAGTTACAAAGGAACTAACAGAAATGCTTAAGATTAACAAAGAAGATATCCTCCTAATATCTGCCAAGACAGGACAAGGCGTTGATGCGCTTCTTGAAGAAATAATTCGGAAGATTCCTCCTCCTGAGGGTAAAACGGATGAACCCCTAAGGGCATTAATATTTGACGCTTACTATGATCAGCACAGAGGCGTAGTTGCCTATGTAAAAGTGGTTGATGGTCTAATAAAAACAGGCGATAAAATTGAACTTCTACGGGAAAAGACTAAAACAGTAGCAAGCGAGCTGGGCTGGCTTACCCCCTCTCCCCTAAAAACAGACTATCTTAAACAGGGAGAAATAGGCTATGTCGCAACAGGCATAAAGAATATCAGGGAATGTAAAATTGGCGACACGATTACACTCTCGCCCTTAAACCCCGAATCTTCGGTTCTTAAGCCTCTTCCCGGGTACAATGTCCCTAAGCCGATGGTCTTTTTGGACATGTACTCCAAAGATAAAAACGGGTATCAAAATCTTAAAGAAGCGGTTGAAAAACTGAGTCTCAATGATTCGTCTCTAACCTTCTCGCCAATTTTCTCCTCGTTTCTGGGCGCCGGGCTCAGGGTCGGCTTTTTAGGGCTTTTGCATGCCCAAATAATTAGAGAAAGACTGATGAGAGAAGGTAATGTTCAACCTCTCTTAACAGCGCCCAAGGTTATCTATAAAACCGAAAACGGCATCCTTAAAGAGCCCTATATTATCCTGACTGTCTATGCGCCAAAAGACTATCTGGGTAAAATTATGTCTTTGTGCCAAAAAGAAAGAAATACGATGATTAATATTTCCTATTACGAATCATATGCCATTGTTAGATATGAAATGCCTTATGTTACCGTAATCAAAGGGTTGGCCTCGGACATAAAGTCCGTCTCTTCGGGTTTTGGGAGCATTGACTACGAAGTATTGGATTTCCGACCGGCAGAGGTTGTTGAATTGGAAATTATCATTAACAAAAGGCCGATAGATATTCTAACCGAGCTTATTTATAAAGACGAGGTTGGCCTTGAGGCAAGAATTAAGGTAGAAAAGTTAAAAGAAGCCCTGCCAAAAAAGCAATACAGGCAAATTATTCAGGCAGTTGCCGATGGCAAAATACTTGCCCGTTCGGAGATTCCTCCATTCAGAAAAGATGTGCTCTCCAAAATGTCAGGCGGAGACAGAACCCGAAAAGACAAGCTTTTAGAGCAGCAGAAAAAAGGAAAGAAAAAACTTACCTTAGAAGCCCAGTTTAATATCCCCCAAAAAGCACTTTTTTCCCTGATGGAAAATAATTGAAGTCTCCGCTCGCCCTTGAGTAGTTCAAAGTCCAAAGAATAACGTGGCGCCCAATATCGAAAGTATAGCTCCAGCCAGTCCCGCTCCGATTATTTTTACACTCGGACCGGTAACCGGCAGGGTTCGCGACACAGTTGGAATTTGCGTTACCTCTGCTATCTGGGTTGGGGTTGCCTGGGCCGATTCCGTCCCTGTTGAGATGGTGCCGCTCGTGCCGCCGGCAGACCCAGAGGAACCGGAAGAGGCGGCGTAAACAGTAATAGGCAGCGAACACGTGCCAATAGAACTAACCGCATTATTGCTGTCGGTAAAAATTACAGAAGCAGTATACGAACCGGGATTTTGATAGGCATGGGCAACCTGGACACTAACCGAGTTTGTCCCTATGCCTCCTGCCTGGGTAACATCCTGGGTTGGACCATCGCCAAAATTGAATGTAGCCTTAGTGATATTAGCGTTTGAATCGCTCCCCGTGGCAGTCAGGGTTATATCAAACGGCGCTGTCCCGGAGGCAGTTCTATCCGAAACCAAACTTTGACAGACAGGTCCTTGCCCCGCGGCCGTAGGGGATGGAGCCGAAGATGGGGCAGGGGTTGAGGTGGGAGTGGGAGAGGCAGAGGAAGCGGAAACGATAACGACAGAAGCCGGAGTGGAAGAGCCAATCACAAATACATTCTGGCTGCTGGGATCCGTAGGATTTGTCGAATAGGCCTTTGTGCCATCAAAGATTACTTGGGTTGGGGTACCTGCGCTAGTTGTAGCAATAGCGGTAAATTGAAATGTGCCAAGTTTTATTTTGTTGGTTACCCCTGATGTTCCACTGGTGGCCGCAGTACCTGCTACGGCAAAGGTTTCTTGAAATATGCCGCTTGTTTCATTTATAACAGGAGTCACAGAACCTACCGGGATAAGAAGTGAATCCGGGCTGGGGGTAAAAGTTGGCTGACTCAGGTATTTAGGATCATATCTTAAGCTGAGGTTTAAAAAAGATACAACATTGGTGCCGGGATCCAGATATAAATCCAGAGAAACCGTACTGTTAACGGTTACCGGCGGCGGACTGGAAGGATTAAAAGAAAGGGTGGTGGTCGGCGCCGCATGGGATCTAACCCGCTGTTCCCTTTGAACAAGATAAACCGTAAAAGGTATTGCTACCAAAAGCACGGCAATAAACCCTAATAAGAAAATGTTTTTTGAGGACAAATTAAACATAAAAAGTTACTTTCATTTATAGTATATAACAGGAAATTGCGTGTCAAGTATAAGTTTTGGTTTTTAACTCTAGGATATTGACATGAAAATAATTTTGTTATATAAATTAGCAGTTAAGAACACTAAGTGATATTTATTTCTGTCCTTCTTAGTTCTAGTCTCAAATAATTTATTAAAAAATATATGGCAAAAAGCGGTAAACAAACGATAACGCCTTTATTTGATAACGTTTTGATAAAACCCCTTGAACCGGAGGAAAAAACCGCCAGCGGAATTATTCTGCCGGATAGCGCCAAGGAAAAACCTCAGGTGGGAGTTGTGATGGCTGTTGGTCAAGGAGCTGTCAACGATCAAGGGAAAATTGTACCCATGGCAGTAAAAGTCGGACAAAAGGTAATGTATAAAAAATGGGGCGGAAACGAAGTTAAGATAGATGGCGAAGAATGGACACTGGTTGAGCAAAAAGATATACTGGCAATAGTATAAAAAATTTTAAAGTTTAAATTTTCAATTTTTAATTAAAGTATGGCAAAACAAATCAAATTTTCCGAAGACGCCAGGGCATCCCTTGTTAAGGGGGTCAATATACTGGCTAAGGCAGTTGTAACAACCCTTGGCCCTAAGGGCAGAAATGTCGCGATTGATAAAAAATGGGGGGCGCCAAATGTTATTCATGACGGCGTAACGGTTGCCAAAGAAATAGAGTTGCCTGATGCTTACGAAAACATGGGCGCCCAGCTTGTAAAAGAAGCTGCCTCTAAAACCAATGATGTTGCCGGTGATGGAACCACAACCGCTACTCTTTTAGCCCAGTCCATTGTCAATAACGGCTTTAAAAATGTTGCCTCCGGCGCGAACCCGATGATTCTTAAAACCGGTATAGAAAAGGGGTTGGAAGCTGTGGTCTCGGAACTGAAAAAGATGAAAAAAACAGTCAAGGATACCGATGTTACCAAGGTTGCCACAATATCCGCTCAAGATGGTAAGATAGGCGCTTTAATAGCCGAGGCGCTCACTAGGGTTGGTAAAGACGGAGTCGTAACCGTTGAGGAAGGAAGAGGCTTAGAAATGTCTATTGACTATAAGGAGGGAATGGAATTTGACAAAGGCTATGCCTCTCCCTATTTTGTTACCAATTCCGACCGCATGGAGGCAGAGATCGAAAACCCTTATATCTTAATAACGGATAAAAAGATCTCCGCTTTAAATGATCTTTTGCCTTTCCTTGAGAATCTTGTCAAATCATCTAAAAATCTGGTGATTATTGCCGATGACATAGAAGGCGAGGCCCTGGCAACCCTGGTTGTCAATAAATTGCGCGGAACATTTAACGCTATCGCCATTAAAGCCCCTGGGTTCGGCGACAGGAGAAAAGAAATGCTTGAAGACATAGCCATTTTAACAGGCGCAACCGTAATTTCGGAAGATACGGGCAGAAAACTTGACAGCGTTACGCTTGATGACTGCGGAAAGGCAGACAAGGTATGGGCAGACAAGGAAAATACCAAAATTATAGGCGGAAAAGGAACGCCAAATAGCCTTAAAGCAAGGATAGCGCAAATTAGAACCGCTATCGAAGAGACAACATCGGATTTCGACCGGGAAAAACTACAGGAGAGACTGGCCAAGCTATCGGGCGGAGTAGCGGTTATTAATGTCGGGGCGGCAACGGAGATAGAGCTTAAAGAAAAGAAAGAAAGGGTCAACGATGCCGTCTCTGCCACTAAGGCAGCGCTTGAAGAAGGCATTGTACCGGGGGGAGGAGTGGCTCTTCTTAAAACCCGAAGCGTTCTGCCGTCTCTCAAAAATTCCCTTACCGACGATGATGAAAAAACAGGCGTTGAAATTTTATACCAAGCACTTGCCGAACCATTGAAATGGATTGCCAAGAATGCCGGGGCCGATGAAGGATGGATTCTAAGAAAAGTAGAAGATGTCTTAAATGAAAAAAAGGAAACAGACTTTGGGTTCAATGTTATGACACTGGGTTTTGGCTCAATGACAGAAGCGGGAATTCTCGATCCGGCAAAGGTTACCAGATCCGCAGTGCAAAATGCGGTTAGTGTCGGCATGATGATCCTAACCACAGAAGCCCTGATTACCGATCTTCCGGAAAAGAAAGAAATGCCTCAATCGCCAATGGCCGGCGGCATGGGAGAAATGGGCGGCTACTAAACCCTGATGCCTCGAGTCTCTTAATTTTTAATCCGCGTTATAGTATAATCTTTGTGAAACCATGAAAAAATTACTGTTTTTTATACTGCCATTTTTTCTTGCAGGCGGGATCTTTTTTGCATTTTTGTTTATTCAAAGCAGAAATGCGGGAAAAGGCGGGCTTCAGGTTACCTCAAATCCCAAAAGCAAGGTCTATCTAAATAATCAATTTATCGGCGAAACTCCACTTTGTCGCTGCCAGGGAAAGAAAATGATAACAGCCGGCAAGTACACCCTAAAAATCGTACCCGAAAACTCCAAACTCTCCCCCTTTGAAAATGATATAGCCATAAACAAATCGGTCCTAACAGTTGTTGACAGGACATTTGGCCAGACAGGCACATCTTATGGAAGTATTATTACCCTTGATCCCTTAAACAACAAAAAAGAAAATGAACTTCTGGTTTTGTCTTTACCGGATAACGCGGATATATATCTGGACGAAAATAAAATAGGAAAAACACCAAGTCTTCTAAAAAACATCACTGATTCCAATCATTCAATTAAGATTTCTAAATCCGGATACCAGGATGACATCCTTCATATAAAGGCAGTAGCCGGTTATAAATTAACTATTACCGCGTTTTTAGGCATCAATCCAAATCTTGCTTCCCCAACCCAAAGCAACGCGACGCCAAGCGCAAATCTACAGGCATCCTCAAGCGCGGCGCCAAAGGTTGTTGTATTGGAAACGCCCACGGGATTCTTAAATGTCAGAAACAAACCATCCCTGTCGGGATCTATCATTGCAAAAGTCAAACCGGGAGACAAACTAGATTTGATAAACCAGGAGGCAGGATGGTTTGAAATAAGGCTCTCAAACGGAAGTTCTGGCTGGATCAGCGGCTCCTACGCAAAAAAGGAATAATTATCCTCCGATAACATAAATCACGAATATTACCGATATAATCCATACAAAAACCGAAACAAGAAGCGCTGTGTCGGAAATTAAAATCTTTTCCGGACTTTCTCCCTGTTCTTTTTCATAAACATCCTGAAGATAGCGCATAAGCGCGTAAACAACCGGAAGGATTGTTATCATCAACCATTTCCTCTGAAAAAACACAGGCAGAAAATCAGGTATAAATAAATTAAAAGAAACCTTTAAGCCATGCGGATTTTCCAAAAAAGTGAAAAGTGAGTAAGAAATAAAGGTTGAGGTGGCAAACATAGACGCGTAGATATCTAATAATCGTTCCGAATAGTGAGATAGGGTTTGCCTAATGCTGACTATCGTCTCATCCGGATACTTAGAAATTAATGTCAGCTCGGAGCGCCTCTTTCCTACGGCAAGGAAAAGAGAGAAAGCAATTGTGGCTAACAAAAGCCAGACCGAGATGTGAAATCCCGAGGCAAATTCGCCGGCATAAACCCTAAGAATATAACCTGCGGCTATGGCCAGTATATCCAGTATTTCTATTTGTTTTAAAACAAGAGAATAAGACAGCTGAAGCATTACGTAGACCAAGACAGAAATAAAAAAGGCAGGTGTTATAGAAAAGGCTATAAAAACAGAGACTACGGCAAAAATAATTGCCAGCGTAAAAGCAACAGGCAAGGGAACATCGTTATGGGCAAGGGGACGGAACTTTTTGAAAGGATGCAGTCTGTCTTTCTCTATGTCGAAAAAGTCATTTATGATATACATGGCGGAAGAAAGAAGACAAAATACCAAAAAACCTAAAAATACATTTATAAAAATGTCATAAGAGAATAGCTGGCCGCTAAAGGTAATAGCGGCAAAAATAGCCAGATTTTTTATCCACTGTCTAGGACGCAAGAGCCTAAACGAATTATAAAGAAGTCTTAGGATTTCTTTCTTCATCTATAAGATCTATAAATAAATGTAAAAAAGTCAGCGCTCCTAAAATAACAATAAATAAAGTCACAATAGCAAAGAATTTTTCCTTACTTGATAGGGAAAGCGAAATTGCCCCTAATATAGCAGAGATTGTCCAATAAAACAAGGCTATATATGGCTGCTTTACTCCCATACGAAGCAGGATATGATGCAGATGTTTATTGTCGTGCACAAAAGGAGAATGACCGGTTAAAGACCTTCTCATTAGCGTAAATACCCCGTCTATCATTGGCACCCCTAAAACAAGAATGGCTGTTGCCAATTTTGCCCCGGATAATATGGCAACCGATGCCAGAAGAAGATAGATTGAGGTTGCTCCGTAGCCGGGAAATATTTTTGCCGGATAAAAATTAAAAATCAAAAAACCCAAGGCACTGCCTGCTATCGCAAAGGAAAGACGGGATGCAATAATGGAATTTATGTCCGATGACTGGAACCGCAGACTAAGAATTCCTATAACAATGGCGGATATGGCAACAAAGCCGGGCATCTGTCCATCCACTCCGGTACTCCAATTTATCATATTCATAACCCACATAATCCAAATAAGGGCAAGAATATCCGAAAATAAGAGTATGGAATGAGAACCAAAAAAATTAAATTCAAGCCTTATTGTGTCCAAATGTATGACCCCTGCGGCAAAAGGATTGGTTACAAAAGGTATTCCAACCCCAGAACCTACCACAATAAGAGCAACAACAATATTAAGAACGAATCTTATGCCAGGCGTGATATCCAATTTGTCATCGGCAATCCCTACCGCAAGGGCTATAAATGAGGCAAGCATTAAACCTAGGGTAACCTTTACTAAGGGTAAAAATAGCAAAGCGGAAACAAAAACTCCTATAAAAAGAGGAATACCGCCTCCTCTTGGTACAGGCTTTGCGTGAATGATCGCAGGATGTTTATGGGTAGCGGGATCATCTATTAATTTCCATTTCCGTATAAAAATTAAAGATACGGGAACCGCTATAATAGTTGCCAAAAATGAAGTAACTATAGGCAAGATTACATTCTCCATTATATAATTATTTGCGCCAGTCTTATTATAAAAATAAAAACAAGAAGCGCCCCAATAAAAAGGGTTGCCAAGAGTATCCTTGATAGAAGAGGTATCTTTTTATAGATAAAGAGGGAAAGAGTGAGATTCGTTATGGCAAAAAACAAAACAAGTATAATTGGAGTGAATATAAATTGCTTTTGGGCAAGCCTGCCATCACCCCACGGAAGCTGATTAAAAACAGGAATTAAAGGCGGGAGAAAACGATAAATAACTATTATAAAAACCGCGCTTCCCAAAAGAAGCGCTAATCCCAATAACAAAGAGTAAAATAAAGTTTTATCCCCTCGCACATGTCTAAAAAGCCCGTTCATAAATAGCTTTCCCGTCTATCTTAAGTAACGGCTCATAGCCCGACATGTTAAAAGGAATGTTGTCGTTAGTGGTGGATATAAAATATTTCGGCTTTACCAATTGAAGGGAGTCTTGGGTTTCTTTTATATAGCGGGGTCTTGCCAACATGTGATACTCCACTATAAATCGTCCGGGAGGAAGTTTGTCCAGTAGCTTATACACCTGCGGATCATTGCCAAAGATAAATATAGAGGCATTTGGGTCCTTTGTTTTTATATAATCCGCCAAGGCATAGTCCGCCGGCGTATTCTTATCAAAAAAAGATCTGTACGAGTAAACACTTTCCTTATGTGTCAAAAACATAAGAAAATTACCATAGTATCCGAATATCTTTGTGTAGAGCGGAAAATAACCTAAAACAAAAACTATGGTTACTATAGTTAGTACCTGCGCCAATCTTTTAGAGAAAATTTGTTTCTCAACGAATGCCGAAAAAAACAGCAAGACAAAACTTGGCATAAGCACCAAAAGATAATGCGCCCATATCCTTTGCGAGAAAAAGGCGTTAAACAGCGAAAAACCAAACCATAAAAAGATAAAAAGCGTGTTTTTGCTTATGCTTTTTCTTTTCTTAAAAAGAAAAAGCATAAAAACAAGAAGCGCTGCTGTTTTCGCTATAAGTAAACCCTGGGAAATTATAAATTTATTTGCATAGGCCACGTATCCTATGTTTTGAAACAGAACCGCGCTGGCAAAAAAAGAAAAGGCGCCTTTAAATATAAAAAATAAAATAACAGCTATTACGGGAGTCAAAAAACTTAAAATAAACGGAGTAAGACCGGTTATCTGATTAAGGATGAATTTTTTCTTTCTGTACGTTTCAAAAAAAAGAAAAATAAAGAAGGCACCGGCATCAAAAACAGCCACCACCTTAAAAAGGAACGCAAAGGAAAGTAAAAGGCCTGCAAAATAAAGAAGTAAGGGCTTCTTGATTTCGCTGTATTTTAAAACCAGAAACGCTCCAATTAGAATAGGAAGCATCATAAAATTCTCCGCATTGGCAATATTTCCCTCCAAAAGAGGAGTCGCCAAAAGCACGATAAACACGAGACTCGACAAATAAACAGTCTTTCGTTTTACGAATAATTTCTTGGCTATTAAAAAGAAAAAAAAGAAAGACAAAAGGCCAAAAATTAAAGATACGAACCTTATCGTAAACTGATCGGATTGAAATAGGGCATAAAGCAAATATAAAAAGGGGGGCTTATTATCCCAAATATCCCTGTATAAAAGCCGTCCTTGTCTTATCGCCATACCAACCACGTCATAAACGCCCTCATCGCCGTACCAATAAGGTTCGGAAAGCGAAGGGAGGCGAAGAAGGAAAAACAAAAACGAGGCCCCAATCAGGAAGTAAACGTGTTTATTTTTTTCCAAGGCAGAAAAAAGTCTCATTAGAAATTTTGCAATTGTTCCTAACCTTATTATACCTTTTCTGTAACCTTATATTCAATGCGTTTTCCAAGCATTAATTGGGTATGAGAGATTAAGGCCGGGAGGGTTGAAAGAAAAAATCCTGCCACAGGCAGAAGGATAAACTCCAAAGGAAACAAAAACTGCCTGGCCGTTGAACTTCTAGAATCCTTTGGACGATTCCTGAAATCTATAATTATCATTGCCAGAATCGCAAATAAACAAGAGGTTAATATAAAGCCTGCCAGCCTGGGTAAATTATACCCAAGCGTTGTCCTGGAAAATTCAGGATTTACCAAGGGCATAAGTGTTGCCGCAACCGTAATGATAAACCAATTAACCGGCCACAGAAAATGATCTAAAAGTACATTGATTAGCATGAATGTTTTTCGTAAAAACGGCACGTTCGGAACTGTTAAAAACCACTTAATAAATAAGGGATCATCGGAAACGCCCCAAGACCAGCGCCTCTCCTGATTATATTTATTTCTAAGGCTTCCAAAGTAGGTTCGGGCTAAGGGAGCGTCCATCGAGGTTTTTATAAATAAGGGCTCAACCCAAACTTTTCCTGATAGCTTATAAAATGCCTTAAAAAATATTCTGTAGTCCTCGGGAATAACATCGGTATCCCAAAATCCAATCTTCTTAAGAAGAGAAAAAGAAAGCGAATATGTTGAATTGGCAATAAGCCGATCTCCCTGAACAAGAAGCCCTGTTCTCCAAAGACTGCCAAAAAACGAAATAACCCTTATTGCGGCGGGAACATTCCAGAAATTATTGTAATTTACATTTGCGGACTGCCAAAATTTATTGTAGCGGTTGGGATCCGTAAGAAATTTATAGGTAAGGTAGGCAAAATACTGGCTGTCAAATACCGAATCTGCGTCAACCGAGGATACGGTCGCGTAGTTCATGTCTATAACTTCTTTAATCTTCCTGTATATGCACTTACCCGCAAACGCCTCGTTGGATGATTTCCCTTTTACCTCACCTTTAATATCTCTATGAAATGTTGCCTCTATAAGACCAAAAGTGTCTTTAAATTCCGCCGAAAGAAGCCTTGCTTTTTCCCTTGCGTCTTTTTCCCTCTTCTCCATTGCCAAAACAACAAATATTCTCTTACTGGGAAAGGTCTGGCTGGCTAAGGAAAGGAGGGAGGTTCTTAATTTATCTATGTTTTCCTTGTAGTTAGGGATAATAACTACATGGTTAACTTTATGAAAATCACTTAGCTTATCCGCTAATTTCAGCCAGCTCTCCCTTTCCGTCTCGCGGATTTTTTTTGATGCAATATAAGATGTTACGACCAGCGAAAACGATTTATAAAACCAATAAATATCAAAAAATAAAATAAAACAGGCAACAGCATATGGAATCAGAAAAGATCCCCAAACAGGAAATAGTATTAAACCCCACGAGAAAAACCCCGGGACTAACTCTAGCATGCGCTTTGTCTTTACCGGGTAACGGCTAAAAACAGTCTGAAAAAACTTAGTCATATTATTTAATTATTGATCTTAAAAAGCAGTTTAGCGTTGCTGACTGCGTTATCTTCCAACACATTAAAATCTACCTGCTTTATTCGGGCCAGATTTTCACCTACAATTATAGCATATAAAGGCTCATTGCGGTTACCTCTGTAGGGCACTGGTGCTAAGAAAGGACTGTCGGTTTCAACCAAAATCCGATCCAAAGGAGCGTATTTTACCAGTTGCCCAAGTTCGGTTGTTTCACCTGCCGCAATACCTTTGTAGGTAATATTGCCGTCAAAACCCACATAAAATCCAAGGTTCAGTACTTTTCTAAGAAAATCCAGGCTCCCGGACATGCAGTGAAACATACCGGGAGGATTTAAAAGATAAGATTTGTGATTCATGAGAATATCTAGAATATCTTTGCCTGCCTGGCGGTTATGGATTTGAAGAGGAAGTTTAAGCTTATGAGCCAGTTCAATTTGCCTGATAAAAACCTCTTTCTGCAGTTTTGGGTCAACAACCGCGTTTGATTTGTAACTAAAATAGTCCAGTCCTATTTCTCCAATGGCCACAACCTTAGGTTTTTTCGCCAGGCCTTCGAGATCCTTAATCCATGCGTCTTTTCCTAATTCGGAATGCGCAATTCCTGACTCTTGAATTTTGTCCGCATGATGGGGATGAACACCAATAATGGCATAAAGGTTTTTATATTTTTGAGAAAGCTCAACCGCCTTCTCGCTTGAGTCAAGCTTTGTCCCGACATTAATGATCGTTTTTACCCCTTGGTTTTCAGCCCTTTTGATAACCGCGTCATAATCTTTGTTAAAGGCGTGAAAATTTAAATGGCAGTGGACATCAATCATGAAACTAATTATAAAATAATTAAATTTGGAATTAAATTCTTGGAAAAAGCGGCGGGGCCGATCTAACTCCACCGGTAAATTGTTTTAAAATTTTTCCTGATGTTTCCGGCAAAAACGGCCTCAGATTAAAAGCAATGTCTTTTATTCTATCTGTGTAGTAATTTAATTCTGATTCCAAACCCTCCTCGCTAAGTTTCCAGGGTTCATGCCGGTTAATTCTTTCATCAAGTTCATGAATTTTTATCCAGATAAAATTTAATGCTTCGTTAAATCTATACTTTTCAAGGTATTTTTTAACTTCTTCATCCAAAAATATTTCCTTCTCCGAAGCTCTATAATCTATCTTCTCGCACAGCTTGGCTACCCTTGCCACCAAATTCCCCAGTCCGTTTGCCAAATCGGCATTATAGGCAATTTTTAATTTTTCTTCTGAAATATCACTATCTTCCGTTAATACGGTATATCTTAAAAGATAGTATCTCACGGCATCTGCTCCATATTTTTCTACCCAATCGGTAGGCCTTATAATATTTCCAAGAGACTTACTTATCTTTTGTCCGTTAAGATTTAAGAATCCATTGACAAGAATTGTTTTCGGAAGCTCCATCTTGACAGATTTAAGCATAGCCGGCCACAAAAGTGCGTGCCAGCGCAGATTATCCTTACCTAAAACGTGAATATTGGGAGGCCAAAACTTACTAAACAGCTTCTTGTCCTTAAGAAAGCCAATGCCTGTCAGGTAATTAGTTAAGGCATCAAACCAAACATAGATAACCTGTTCCGAACTGCCGGGAACAGGCACCCCCCAGGAAAAATTGCTTCTTGAGATAGGAATATCCTTTATTTTCTCGGCGAAGTTAAGCATCTCTTTCGCCCTTTCTGCGGGGAAAATAAACTCCGGATTTTGCCTGATATGTTTAATTAAAAATTCCTTATACCTTGACCACTTAAAAAAATAATTCTTTTCGGTTACTTGCCGTATCTGTAATTTTGGATGGTACGAACACTTGCCATTGCTTAAATCCGCTTCTTCGTAATAGGCTTCGCACCCATCGCAGTATAATCCGGTGTAATCTGCCAAATATATGTCGCCGTTTTTATCCACTTGTCTCCATATCTCCTGCACGACCTCGGCATGATCTTTATCCGTGGTTCTGATAAATCTGTTATAGGAAATTTCTAGGCAGTCTTGCTGAATTTGGTCGGAGTCGGAAATCTTCTTTACAAATTCTGCCGGGGTTAGCCCGGATTCCCCAGCAGCCTTTTCCGCCTTTTGACCGTATTCATCGGTTCCTGTTAGGAAAAAAACATTATCAGGGCCAAGTCTCTCGCGATAGTAACGGGCCAAAACATCTGATGCTATCTTCTGAAAGGCATGTCCTATATGAATAGTGTCGTTAACATAATCTATTGCTGTTGTGATATAAAATTTGTTCATAGGCCGATTCTAACAAAGAGTCTTTAAACCCGCAAGCTCAATTATTGCCTTTTTGAATTCCCGAAAAGAAATTCAAGGGTTACCAAAAGAGCTAAAAAAAGAACCAAAAAAAACACGTTCTTAAATCCAAGAGCGCGCAGCATAAGGTAAGCTGTGGCAAATATCGCCATAAGAGCTCCCTGAAGCTTACTTCGTAAGGCATACCACACAGAGAAGAAAATAAAAAAGAAAAAGATAAAAAAGAATCCATATTCAGCCGGCATTTTTCCTATAAACGGAAATCCCGTCGGGAGCACAAAATCGGGCGAGAACTGAAAGACAACGTAACCAAGACCAGCTGCCAAAATTGCCGCGAAAAATATCGGAATAAAAGGTCTTTTTCTTCTCCTCATTATTTTATTTTACTATATCCCTTTGCTTTTAAATTGCAAAGAGGTATATACTAAACCTAAATTGGAAAATTCAAGCCATGTTTTATCTTATACTTCCTCTAAATATTATTAAGTTCTGGTTTATAGAATCCCCAAGAGGGCTTTTTGCCTTTTTTGCCTCGTTAAATACTTCCTTCTTAAATCTTTTTTCCCTACCGATTTTAGTTAAAACCTATTTTAAGCCATGGAAAAATGAGTATCGGGAAGGTTTAGTAGGGTTTTCTATCGGTATGGGCATATTTATTAAAACATTTGTTATCCTAGCGGATATTATTTTATTTTTAGCGCTAATGGTTTTTGAGGCAATCTTTATGATTGCCTTTATACTCTATCCTTTTGCCGCCTTAATGATAGCAATATAAAAGATGAAAGACTACGCAAGAATATATCATATTTATAAAACGCCTTTAGTAAGATTCTTAAGGCTTATTGTTTTCTTAGCGCTTTTGTTTTTTGTCTTTAAAGATTCTCAGGTGTCTTTGGCGCGAAGGCCTCTTTTTTTATTAAGTCTTTTGTCTATCTGGGAAATATTCTTTTTGTTTAAGATATCACGGCTTAGCCCCAAAATAACTGTTTCGGATGGCAAAAGCGATATCTATGAATCTTTTTCCCTCGAAGCACTGGCTATATTCGAAACTGTCAAAAGCCTAAAAACGATTATAAAAAGAGTTGTAAACCAGAGAAATATTGAATTTATGTTAAGAAAAACAAATATTAAAAAGAATGAAATTACGCTCATAGAGGCAGACAAAGAGGAAATTGCCAAAAAGGCCATGGATTTAGCCAAAAACAGCAACGGATCATTTATAACAACCGCGGACATATTCGCCGCCTATATCCTATATACCGAAGCCCAAACTAAACTCTTATTCTCTAAAGGAATAAAAGACACCGAATTTATGCACATTCTTTATTGGACCAGAACAAAATTCACCCAAGAAGAACAAAGAAAACCCATTAGGATAAGGTTTTTGGGGAAAGGGGCAGGGGAAGACTGGGTCTATGGCTGGACACTGGAGACCAAAAAATATACCGCTGATCTGACAAAACAAACCTTAAAGCAGGAACCCGTTCTAATAGGCAGAGATCTCCAATATAAAGAAGTCCTGGAAGCCCTTTTAAATAAAGAAAAGGGAAATTTTCTTTTGGTTGGAAATCCCGGAGCGGGCAAAACAACCATCATAAAACACCTCGCCTTTGAAAGTTTTACCGGCAATATAACCGCCCCCCTTGTCCATAAGCGCTTTTTAGAACTTATGGCAGGGGTGCTTCTGGCAGGGATAGCAAATCAAGGGGAATTGGAAAAACGTCTGACAAATATACTGGAGGAGATAGCCCATGCCGGAAATGTTGTACTGTATATACAAAAACTAGAGGATATTCTTGGCTCATCGTCTTTAAACCTTGATCTCTCGTCGGCAATTTTTCCCTATCTGGAAAGCGGGAAAATAAATATAGTGGCAACCTCTACGCCTTCTAACTACAAAACATATATCGAACCCAAAGGGGATTTTGTCCAATTTTTCAATATTATAAAACTTCAGGAACCGGATATTGACTCAGCCATCTTGATGGTGATGGAAAAGGCCTCTTTAATTGAAAAAGCTTACAAATTATCCATAACCTATAAAGCGGTCTCATCGGCTGTTACCTATGCCCGGAGATACCTGGCGGATAAATCTCTGCCCGGATCCGCGATCGCGCTTTTAAACGAAACCGCAGGCAGCGCTAAATTCGCCAGAAAAAAAATTATTAATGAGGAAGATATCGTCTCTAAGGTGGAAGAAATAACCCATGTTCAGATTGCATTGCCAAAAGAAGAGGAGAAAGATCTCCTTCTTCATTTCGAAGAAAAAATGCACGAAAAAATAGTTGACCAGAATGAGGCGATATCAAGTATCGCAGGGGCACTAAGAAGGCTAAGAAGCGGCATCGGAGGGGACAGGCCGATTTCTTTTCTGTTTTTAGGTCCAACCGGGGTTGGCAAAACAGAAACAGCCAAAACCCTTGCCAATCTATATTTCCGGGGAGAAACTAATATGATCAGGATTGACATGAGCGAATATAAAACCCAAGATTCTATAAAGCGAATGATCGGCTCTGCCGAACAAGACGGAGAGTTAACCCGCGCTATCTACGAACACCCCTTCTCTCTGGTCTTACTGGATGAATTCGAAAAGGCCCACCCTGACATTCTCGATCTGTTCTTGCAGGTACTGGATGATGGAAGACTTACCAACGCTCATGGCAAAACAGTTTCTTTTAGAAATTCTATTATTATCGCCACCTCCAACGCGGGGTCTGAGTTGATCAGGGAAGAACTTGCCAAAAGCCCCCAGGACACTTTTTCCCGGCAACTGCTTGACAGACTGCAAATAAAAGAAATCTTTAAGCCGGAACTTTTAAATAGATTCGACAGCATCGTGGTCTTTAAGCCTTTAGGACAAAAGGAAATTTTTCAAATCACAGGACTTCTTCTTGCCAAGGTTACGCAAAGGCTTAAGGAAGAAGATATAAATTTATCTTTCGATGAAAAGGTTAAGGCAAAGATCGCCAAAGAGGGTTTTAACGAAGAATTCGGAGCCCGTCCTCTCCGCCGTTTTATTCAAAACAGTATCGAAAACGTTCTTGCCCAAAAAATGCTTTCATCGGAGATTCTAAGGGGAAATAATGTGCTTGTTTCAACAGATTCCGCCGGCAATATCACCTTTTCCGTATTCTAAGGTATAATGTAGAGATGAAAAGAAAAGAAAATAAAGGAAAAGATCTTTTTAAAAAAAACAAGACATTGATTATTCCTTTAATAGGGATTGTTTCGTTGTTTATAGCCGCTTTAATTTTAAAAAATATCATCAGTCCTAAGGCCGCATCTTTTTCCCCCGAAACAGAAAAAACAGAGATGAGAAAACTCCCTCCCGAGATAAAAAAGGCAATAAAAAAAGCCAGTCCTTCCGCCTACTTTAGGGTGCCTATTCTAATGTATCACTATGTTGAATATGTCCAAGATAAAAAAGATACCATCAGACAGGCCTTAAATATAAACCCAAATATCTTCGAGGCTCAAATCAAAACCCTGCTTTCTGCGGGTTATACTTTTATGACCGCGAGGCAGTTGGGAGAGGTTATTGACAATAAAAAAACACTTCCGCCAAAACCCATACTGATAACCTTTGACGATGGCCATTGGGATCTGGACACTGTTGTTTTACCCATACTGAAAAAGTATCACGTCAAGGCAACTGCCTATATTGTACCCGCTTTCATAGGCGGATCAGACTTTCTCACAAAAAGTCAGCTTAGAAACGTTATACAAAGCCATCTGGTAGATATAGGAGCGCATACGATGCACCACGTGGCGCTAAGAAATAGATCTTTAAAAGACGCAAGGTATGAAATCGGCCAAAGCAAAAAGGTGCTTGAAAAAAAGTATCATATCCATGTGGTCTCTTTTGCCTACCCTTATGGAAGTTTTGACAAACAAACCTTAAGGCTGGTAAAAAAGGCAGGCTTTACCACCGCCGCCTCAACCATACCGGGAATTATGCAGTCTAAGCAAAATAGATTCTTTCTCTATAGAATCAGGCCGGGCTACCGGACAGGCAAGGCCTTGTTAAACTATCTCTCGCAAAGTTCGTTTAGCGCTTATTAAACTTTAGGCCATCATCCAAGATAATCCCTTAGTTTATTGCCGCGGGAAGGGTGGCGAAGTTTTCTTAAGGCCTTTGCCTCAATCTGACGAATGCGTTCCCTTGTTACGGCAAACATTCTCCCCACCTCTTCCAGGGTTTTTGGCCTGCCGTCTTTTAAACCAAACCTTTCTTCAAGCACCCTTCTCTCTCTGTCCGAAAGTGTTTGTAAAACCTCTTCTACCTGTTCTTTAAGGAGCTCTCTGGAGGCGGCATCAAAAAGGGTTGGCGCAGAGGCATCATGGATAAAATCTCCAAGCCTGGAATCTTCCTCATCTCCGACGGGCGACTCTAGACTGGCCGGCTCTTGTGATATTTTTATAATTTCCAAAGCCTTTGCCGGTTCTATATCCAATGCCTTGGCTACTTCCTCGGGCGTTGGTTCTCTGCCCAGCTCCTGCATTAGCTTTCTAGAGGCCCTTAAAAACCGGTTAATATTCTCAACCATGTGAACGGGAATTCTTATTGTGCGGGCCTGGTCCGCAATCGCCCTGGTTATAGATTGTCTTATCCACCAGGTCGCGTAGGTTGAAAATTTAAATCCTCTTCTCCAGTCATATTTTTCAACCGCGCGTATTAACCCCTGATTTCCTTCCTGTATTAAATCTAGAAGGGTTAATCCCCGACCAACATATTTCTTGGCGATGGAAACGACCAAACGAAGATTGGAGGTAATAATCTTCTTTTTTGCCTGCCTGTCTCCTTTCTCGACTTTTTTGGCAAGATCTATCTCATCGGCAAATGTCAAAAGAGGTATTCGGCCTATTTCCTTAAGATACATCCTGACAGGATCGGAAACCGTCCCTTCTGTTAAAACCGTTAATGCCTCCAGCTCTTTCCCCAAAACCTCAATTGATTCCTCGTTATCTTTCTCCTCGGCCACGCTCTCAAAAACATCAACGCTTGCCCTAAAAAGCCTATTATATAATTCATCAAGCTCTTCTATATGCTCTTCTGGCCTTGGAAACATAGCCAGAATTTCTTCCTGGGTAATATACCCTCTCTTTTTGGCGGATACTAAAACCTCTGCTAACAAACCTGATGCTTTTTGTTTCATACCTAATATTTTACCACTATTTAGATTCATGTAAAAGAGAGATCAGGTTCGACAGTTGGTCATGAAGAATCTTAACTTCTTGAGCCTCTTGATTTTTTTCCTTGGTTTTTATCTTTTCCCCCAAAATTTTTATTGCCTGTTTTATGTAGATAAGCCTTAGATCCGCCGCGATTTTTACCGCTTCCGCCAGATATCTATCCCTTAAATAATCCATCTGAGGCTTAAGCAAACAGGTGTCAAACGCCGGCAAATATTCCCTTGGCAGTATCTGCGCAATCTTTTTTACGTCAAAAATACCGCTTTTCTGAAAATAGGAATTAAGAACCTCCCGTATACCCTGAAGGGAAGGTGTTATAAAATTAAACCGAGACAGTATTTCTTCTGTCTTATCGAATACTTGTTTTGGGTTATCCGATTGAAAAATAATAGATAAAAGGTATTCCTCCAATCTTTCTTCCCTTGATTTTGGCGACAGGGTTTTTCCGGTAAAGACCGCGGAGTCTTTACCTTTGTTTTTTATCTTCTCTTCCTCTTTTACAACGCTTTCATAGGAAACAGAAAGCTCTTCGCTTAATCTTTTAAGATAGTGCTCTTTGATGATCTCGTTATCTATCGCTCCCAGAAAAGGCAGTACTTGATCCGCTATCTTCTTTTTGCCCTCATAGGTTTTTTTATCAAACGCGCCAAGGGCTTTTTCAATCAGAAAATCATAGAGGGCTTTATCGTTTCTTAGCGCGGATTTTAACAAAAGCGGATCTTCCCGGCTCAGCTCATCCGGATCTTTTTCTGGTAGTTCTATTACGCTTGATATAAGACCCGACTCCTCAAGGGCAGGGATACTTCTCAGCATTGCCTCTTGGCCTGCTTTATCCTGATCAAAACAGATGCTAATTCTGTCCGTAAACCGGCCTATCAAACGCAGGTGATCTTCGGTTAAAGCGGTTCCCTTTACCGCCACTGCGTTGGCAATGCCTTCTCTAAAAAGAGACAAAACATCAAATTCTCCCTCAACTATAATTGCCCTTTTTTCTTTTTTTATTGCCTCCTTGGCAATGTTTAAGCCAAAAAATGCCTTACCTTTATGATAAACAAGCGTCTCTCTTGTGTTGATATACTTTGATTTTATAGCCCCCTCTTCCAGCACCCTGCCGGAAAAACCGGTAACATTACCCCTGTGGTCAAAAAGAGGAAATATAATGCGATTTTGGAAGAAATCATTTATTCCCCCGTTCCTAAAAAACCCAAGACCGGCCTCAACAATATCGCCGGGCTTGAAATGTTTTTTGTCTGTTAAGTATGCCGCCAGTGCGTTACCAGTTGAGGGGGCAAACCCCAGCCCGAATGTTTCTATAATCTTATCGTTTATCTTTCTGGCGTTAACTAAGTAGGAAAGTGCTTTCTTGCCGGCATTATGGTTAGTTAAAATATAGTGATAAAAATCCAAAGCCAGTTGGTTAATTTTATATATTCTCTCTTTTTTAAATCCTGTCTGAGTCTGCCACTGGCTTTCGGCTAATTCCACCCCTGTCTTTTTTGCCAAAACCCGCAGGGCCTCGGGAAACTCCATGTTTTCGTATTCCATCAGAAACGTATAAACGTCTCCGCCTTTGCCGCAATTAGATACGGCAAAATGTGATGCTAAATAAGAATGATCATCTTCTACCGTCAGGTTGTAAACTTTTCCCCTATAAGGTGAAGAATTTACCGCCTCTATGGGCAATAACCAATATCTAAAACCATCTCTGGTACGGTACACCAAATTATATTTCGGCTTTGCTTCTT
Organism: Patescibacteria group bacterium; assembly: GCA_023379465.1. The sequence continues at coordinate 354 of JAMCTM010000051.1, read as the reverse complement.
CGGACCAAAAAGCCGTGTATGCTTCTTGATGATGTACGCCTTTTGTGTCTATTTTTTCTTTAGAGATGCTTAAAGATGGAAAAAAATTAAGCCGTAGTAAAATATCTACTATCTGCTCGCTTAATATTTTTGAAACTGTGGTTATAGACTTATGAACCTTATTAGATTTATTTGCTAAATAACTTGTGCCATCACCTTTATGTATGGCGGTCAGGATTATTCTTTGTAATCGCGGCTGTAACTCTTGAAATAAAAAGGGAAGGTGTTTATTCTCTGCGTGCAGACCACAAAGATTCTCAAATGCATTAGCCAAATAAGCATGGCAGACCGTAACCTCAATGCCTGTTTTATCAC
>JAMCTM010000050.1 GCA_023379465.1 Patescibacteria group bacterium | reverse complement strand
GATTTGCCGTAGTTTATCCCAATCTTCCTACCCATCCGAATTTCGAGTTAGCGGCAAGATTGTTTCCGGATGGAGCGGCTCCTGTGTTCTTTATTCAATCCGCGGCATTTAACGATCAGGGTGATGCTATTGCCCGGGCTTTATGGGAGAATCCGGTAATAAGAGGGTCTTGTGAGCTGGGACAAAGCTTTGGTTTTGCTAAAACACGTATTTGGCTTGCCCCAAACGATTCGGGGGTTCGCGTATCCGGCGGACTGGAGACTAAAGACCAACTTGAGATTTTGCAAGAAGCATTTAAAGAAAGCTTATCAAACATGCATTAACAACACTATTATGCCAATTCCATTCGAAAGATATATCGCAAGGTATCCAGGCGAGCCGAGACATCCCGGCTTGCCGTCAGCGGAAAATTCTCTATTTAACGATCCTCGTCTTGTTAGGTCTGCGGATTTAGTAGCAAGATTTATGGCAGGTCAAGCAAACGCAAGAATAAGAGGAGGTGTTCTTTTGGAAGCTATAAATTTTTGCAAAGATCCTGAAAACCATGAAATATTTAGCGGGTATGTAAATGGACTGCTGGAAGACGCAGTTCAAAGATCCGGCCAAAATGAAAATGATGAGCGGGTTAGGCGATATAAACAATTAAGAGATAAACTTAGCAAGCGTGTGGGCTGTTCAGAAAGAGATGCCCGGACATTTGAAGATCAACTGCCAAGTGAAATAAAAAAGCTTAGAAGTACCCCCCTTATTTTGGCGGAGAGATCTGATTTAAGAATTTCGCCCCATATTATTGAACTGGTTAATAATGCGCTGAATTCCATGTTGGCACCCGAAGTAGAACAGGGCATGGTGCCCCTGCTGGATGAAGAATGTATTATTGTTTGCTGTAAAGGAAGCCTTCAAAGACAAATTAGACAGCAGGCCACGCAGGAAACCCATCCGCTGCGTTTACTGTTGGGCGAGAGAATCAGACAGAGATTTCCGAGAGCATTAAGAGAATCACGTTATGATCAGATTTTTACATCCCATGATTTACCGGGAAAACCTATATTTTATCCCGAAGGAGAAATTAACGCATGGCAGGGGAAAGAGGCGCATGAAATGAGAGAGGACGCGCGAAGGGCAGGTGAAGAAATAACCACTGGTTTCATTTTATTACATGAAAATCTTCATAGAGCGTCAAAAGGAGTTATAAAGGCAGAATGGGCAAAGCCAATATCGCCTGATGATCCGTTATTTGCCATGGCTTTCTTTCCGGATCGTTGGGCAACGGCAATGCAGTCTGTTCCAGACATAAAAAGCGCACTTGAAGATATGAATAAAAGATTAGAAGATTATGCAAGAAATCATAACCCCGCGGTTGTAATTGAAGGAGCAAGGGTGATCCTTTTTGCAAGCGAGGAAAATGGCAAATCAACTATGATAGCTTCATCCGGATATGACCTGAACGAAACAATTGTAGAATTATTAGCATTACAGCTTGCGTCTGCAAGCTTTATTCCCCATTTAAGGAGAAATTATTCTCCAGATGTAGCGTCATACTTTGAAAAAAGAATCTTCGATATAGCCGGAAAACAGGTTAGTAATTCACGTAAACAAAACCTTATGGAAGATGTCTTGCCGTATCTTGCCGAACTGGGACTCTCAACCCCTATATCTATTTTTCAAGCTTATGCAAATGGCGAAATTCCTCTTCTTCACGCAAAGAAATTTCCAGGAAGAGATTACTTTATATGAGAATTATTTATATAGATTCCCATTTTCACGGGAATGACAGGGAATATATTGTCAAATCCTGCGGCTGGCTATTTGACTATCGGCGTTAGTTTTTTGCCGCTGCCGGTTGAGGGGGTAATTTTTTCCTGAGAGGATAAGGCAGGCTGGGGAAGATTCGGATCACTGGGAATATCCGGGAAAAGAATAATCCGCTCCGAGATCAGAAGGTTTTCATTTTTGCGATCGGGGAAGCCCACCACTATAATATGCTCGTTGGGCCTTATCTTGGAAAACCCCGAGCGGATTAAGCCGGAGTTTTTGCTGTAGGAATAGGTTCTGGTTATTGTTTCTACATCGGCTTCTATCTGTTTTCCGTTTTCGGTGTTAAGGGTTAGGGTGTATTTTTTATTGTCAATATTCGAAACCGCGCCATGAAGAATGGCGGGAAGAGTTAGCTCGTCCACAAATCTTGCCAGAATTCTTTGAGACTCTTTGTTGTATAAACCCAAGACCCCAAGCGTGTCGCCTTTTTTGATGTCGGAAATACCAAAGGAGGGCTTGCCGGATGGGGAAGAGAATCTGGTTAGTTCGTCAACGTCTATAAATCTGGTATTGCCGTTGAGATCGGAAAGGGCTATTTGAGTGTCGGAGACATCCTTAACAGTGCCGATAACGCCTCTTTTTTCGACCAGTTTAAGCTGGGCAACGCGGGAGGCGATGCGTTCTTTAAGCTCGGTGATTTTCTGTTCAAGGGTTGGAGACGTGGCGGCAGAGCCGCTTGAATTACTGGCTTTTGATTTTGAGGTTTGGCCGATAGCAAGTGCCCAGATTAGTATCGTAAAGATTGTAAATAATGTGATCTTTTTAATCATTTAAAACTCCTTGGTTGAAAATGTAACAGTTCTTTTTATGGTTTTTTCCTTTCCGTTTGGGGCAATGGCTGTTACCTCGATTTCGTTTTCTCCGTTTCCGATAACAACGCTGGCGGAAAAATTTCCGTTTTGAGCCGGGGTTATTACCTGCTGATTTGCTCCTGTTATAATGGCTATTACAGCACTGGGATCCGTACTGCCCGATACGGTTATTGTTCTTTCCGCGACCACTGATTCATCGGAGGGGCTTGACAAAGAAAGAAAAACAGAAGAAGAAGGCGTTGGGTTAGGCAGGGCGATTGAGATAGGCTTGATATCGTTTTGGGATATGGTTTTTGTCATCTGGTAAATATAGAATGCCCCGCCCGCCACCAGAATGCCTATCAAAACCGCCGCAAAGGATAAAATAATTGACTCTTTTTTCATACCAGGGAATGTCAAGATGATACGATAAAAGTTTCCTCTTGTCAATAAATCCCCGAGGTGATAGTATGATTTAACCATATGGAGATTTCTTGTCTATCCGAGGACAGCCTAAAAATAAAAGGAAAAAAAATCAGTCTGGCGGTGGATCCCGACCCTTCCTTACTCTCCAAGGCCTTATTTCCGCTGGCTCTTTTTTTAACTAAAAAAAACAGGCGGAGAACTGATTCGGAAAACACGGTTCTTTTTATCGAAGGGGCCGGAGAATACGAGGCGGCGGGGGTTAAGATATCCGCCTTTGGCCAAGAAAAGCTTAGCTACGAACTGCGAATTGACGGTTTTAAACTTTTCTTGGCCGATAAGGACGACCTTTTGAAAAATCAGTTTGAGGACGCGGATTATAACATAATTGTTCTTCGGGCGGATTCTCCGGCTTCGGATTTGTCCATGGTCTCCGGCATGCCGTCTTATCTGATATTTTATGGAAAAAACGCCATCCAGCAGGCAAAGGCATTGGGAAAGGAAGATGCTCCGACAGGCAGACTTCAGATTAAAGAGATACCGGAAAAACCCGAAATAGCGGTACTTGGTTATGGCAAAAATTAAGGTGCCTCCCCATGATGAAGAAGCCGAAGCAAGCGTTTTAGGCGGAATTCTTATTGATAAAGACGCGATGATTATCGTCTCGGATATTCTCGCCCCGGAGGACTTCTATAACGACAAAAATAAAATAGTTTATAAGGCAATGCTTGCTTTATACGCCAAAGGCAAACCGATTGACGTCATCACCCTTGGTTCCCAGCTTAAGAAGGAGAAGGCGGAAAAGATTGAAAATTCTTACCTGACGGATCTGATAAATCAGGTTCCGACAGCGGCCAATATCGAGCATTACAGCCTTTATATCAAGGAGCTTTCCACCAAGAGGAAACTGATAAAAGCGGGGTCAAATCTTGTTGAGCTGGGCTTTATGGAAGAGGAGGCAAAAAGTCTTTTGGACAGGGCGGAAGGAGAGATCTTTTCTATAGCGCAGGACCAGACGCTTAGGGGTTTTTTCTCT
>JAMCTM010000049.1 GCA_023379465.1 Patescibacteria group bacterium | reverse complement strand
TTTCGTTTAAAGTAATAACCCTTAACGAGAATGCAAACAGAAAAATTAGAATTGCACCTAAAATAAGCTTATGATGACGTTTTAACATCTACCCCACTTTTAATAAGATAACAAAAATTAACGAATTTAATAGTTCCTGTAAATTTACGTTGGATTTCCCGTACCTGCGGTAATTCCATGTAATGGGCACTTCGGAAATGCTGTATCCGTTTTTATAAAGCAAATAAGCTATTTCCGAAAGTGTAATAAAACCCCTAGACTTAAGCTTTTGTTTTGTAATAAATTCCACGGCATTTCTGCTATAGAGCCTAAATCCGCTTGTATAATCGCTTATTTTAATATTAAGCCAGAAATAGAGGAAGTAATTTATAAACCTGCTCATTATCGTCCTGTTTTTTTCTATATTTTTAATTTTCCCCCCCGACTTATACCTTGAGCCTATTACTAAATCGTAAGGATAAACGTTAATTTCGTGTATAAACCTTTTAAACTCTTTAGGGTCATGAGCCAAATCTGAATCCATTTCAAAAACATAATCCATCGTCTTATTATTTAAAGAATATCTAAAGCCCTCAATAACGGCGCTGCCTCTACCATCTTTCTTAAGCCTTGATTTAAGTAAAATATTTTTATATGGAGCAACAATCGTTATTAATTTATCGTTTTCCTCTTTTGAAGAATCATCCACGATAATTATCCTGGCTTCAGGCAACTCCTTGAAAATACTTTTTATAAGAATCGACAAATTTTTTACCTCATTATAGGAGGGAATTACTATCGATATATTTTTATTGTTTTTCATAAATGTTAATTGTCGTGGGAAGTTGGACCAATCCGGAATAATAATAATTAAGGTTATTGTTAAACATATAAAAATAGTTAGAATTTAAATTAAATGATACTACTTTTTTATAGTTTTCTTTTTCAAGCTTATTTAAAATATCAATTTTCTCAGATTTTATAAAGTATTTACTTTCTACATCAACGTTCGTAAGTATAACAACCGGAGGAAATGCATCCATTTTTGAATTAACTACTTCGTAGTTATAAATATTATTTCCCCGGTAACCATATTGTTTTAAATAAAATTCCTTAAGAACCACATTGGGCAATCCTTGATAAATTGGTATATTTTGTATACCAATTGTTGTATTCGGTTTAATATTGTTAATAATCCAATTTGAAGAAATAAACCTCGGGTTATTATTAAACTTTAGACTAACCCATGAATATGCTTCCGCTAACTGATATATTAATATTATCGATAATAATAGTAAGGCGGTAAATACCAAATTCCTCTTAGGCTTAATTTTGTCAATAAATCTATAAGCTACCGTTGCCGAAATAAGCGTCAAAAATGGCAGCAAAACCATAAGCCGATTATTTGTAGCCTGTATCCCGATAGGAATAAGACTTGCCATAAACAAAATAAAAGATGATGCTACAATGAATTCAAATTTGTATCTACTAAGAAATTCTAAAAATGCTTGAGTAAACAACCTTAAAGATTTTCTGGGAATCAAAAGGAGATTATTTAAAAATATGTAAGCTACAAAAAATAAAGATATCAGATAAAAGCTATAAGTCATCCTCCCGAATACGGATGGATAAAGACTTGTAAGCATATAGGGCCAGACAGCCTCACCTAGGCGATAATTTTGAGATACATTAGGGGATAGGACAACATTGGAATATAAATAATCATACAAACTACCCTTACCGAGAAGTATGTCCGGATTTCCGAAAAATGCGTATACAAAAATAACAATTGAAAATCCGATAATCAAGCTTTTTAAATGCTTTCCAAAATTTGGGGTAAAAAGAAAAAATATTAAAAAATACACGGCAATAAGCGGAAGGGGTGTTAAAAGCTTAGTTGATAAAGCTATACCTGAAAAAATCCCTCCGAACAAAAAATTAATAAATGTAGGCTTTTCTGCATATCTAAGGAAAAAAAGTGTTGAGACCAAAATCCAAAAAGCAAGGGCTATATCGTATTTAAAGTAATTGCTTAGCATTAGCCATAGAGGGTTAAAAGTGAAAAGAAAAGCCGCCAAAAAAGCGTTTATTTTAAGGTATTTTTTTGCTATAAAAGATACCAAAATTATCGATCCTACTCCAAATAGGAGTGTGTTTAAACGCAAGACCTCAAACAAACGGTGCTGGATTGCCAAATCCAGCACTGAAGATTTAATCGCGAACACATTTACTATGCCCGTTAGGGTAAAAGGTATTAAATAAAGTCCTGTAAGAAAAAATTGAAAAATTGAGCCGTTGGCAGCACCTGCGATATTCGGAGTTCCGTACCTAAACAAATCCCTTACCGACTGAGATTGGTGCCATTCGTCCATAAAATAATTGAAAGGGTGGCTTGGGTCTGGAATTCCGTAAGAAATGGTTGATAATTCGGTTACGATATATACAAAGATGACGAGTGCTACGGCCTTATTATTAATAATTGGCTTTATAAATTTATCAACAGTGATTTTTTGGAAAATTCCAATAGAAGACCCAGAAATCACGGCGATATCTGACAAGATCTGAATAAGTGGCAAAAAAACGTAAGCCTTTGGACTTTCAATATACTTGTAATTTTTCCCAATTGACCATATCAAATAGCCTAGAAAAAACAATATCGTAACAAATAAAAGCACCAATGACTTTTCAATTACGTTAAGTAAAAGAAGATATAAAGCAAATGTATACCTTAAGAAAATGTAAACTACTTTTTCCCTATAGAGACCCGCCTGGATATCTCCTAAAGAAAACCTAAAAAACATTTTAAAAGCCTGAAGAAAATTTGTTCGTGGAATCCATGTAGCAACCGCATCTTTGCAAAAAACAATTTTAGCCTTATTTTCCTTAAGCTTATTTGCAAAAGCATAATCTTCGTTGTGCGAAAATTTTTCGTTAAACTTTCCGGCTTTTATCCAAGCCGACTTTTTAAAAGCCATCGACCTTGTTGCGGGAAGGAAGTTTTTAGGGTCAACTTTATCCGGCATTACCAGAACGTACGGTATCAAACACTTTTGAAAAATATTTCTAGATTCTCCCTTATAATATCCCGCAACAACTTCTGCGCCTTTTAAAAAGGGCTTGACTATGTTTTTAGCCCAATTTCTGTCCAACACACATCCCGAATCTGTTGAGAGTATTATCTCGTTTGTTGCTTTTGATATTGCTAAGTTTCTCCCGACCGATCTGTTACCTTTTATTACAGATATTCTTATATTAAGTTTAGGATACTTTTGGGAGAATTTCTTAATTTCATTTACCGTACTGTCCTTGCTTCCGCCGTCGACAAAGATTACCTCATCTGGAAGCTGGGACTGCTTGGCAATTGAATCGATAAGCCGTCCAATTGTTTTTTCTTCGTTTAAAACTGTACAGATTAAAGAGGTCCTTAATAAGGCCATATATTTGTTGAATTATAACATCTCGTACTTTACAATACACTAATAATTATTATGCCTGTTATACCCCTATCCTACCATATGGTGATAGTAAACGCGATTGCCTCAATTATCGTTTTGGGAGGCATTTTATTCTACAGATATATTTATCCTAAGAAAAAAATAAATTTTTTTATATTGCTATTGATAATCTCTATTCTGCCGATAACTAGCGTGTTTAGGTTCGGCGATTATCAAAGCGGGGATTTTAATATCCAAATCTATAGGATGTTTTCTTTTTACAGTTCACTTAAAGAAGGGATCCTTATACCTTCCTGGGCAGGCGAACTTAATGCCACATATGGCAATCCCTTATTTTTGTTTGACTATACACTTCCCTATTACATAATTTGCGCAATGCATTTTTTGGGAATGTCTTTTATAGATGCAACCAAAATTTATCTAGGGCTCACGCTTTATTTATCCGGGATATTTATGTATTTTTTTGCTAAATCTATTACCAATAATAAACTTGCGGCTTTCGCATCTGCCTTAAGGTATACATTTGCTTTATATCATTTAATCGACGTACATTTTAGGGCGACTTTCGGTGAATCGACAATATTTACTCTTGCTCCCCTGTTATTTTTATTTGTTTATAAGTATTCAAAAGAGAAAAAACCCGTATATCTGGCAATAGTTGCGCTTTTAACTTTTCTTCTGTTTCTTGCACATCCGCTTCTTGCAGGAGTATTTATTGGAATTTGTCCTGTATATATCGCATATAATGAATTCTTAAATAAAGATTTAAGGGCATTTTTGATTCAGCTATCAGCATTAATTTTGGGGGTATTAATTTCCGCATACATTTGGGCTCCGTTTATAATATATTCTCATATTATGTACCATTTTCCGGCCGTTAACCAAATAGGTTATTACCCTTTTGTCGAATTATTCTATTCACCCTGGAGGTTGGGGTTTTTGTTCCAGGGGCCTAAGGGACAGTTGGAGCAAATTATCGGCTATACGCAATTGTTGGTAGTTCTAATTATAGTCGTTCTTGTGGTTTATAAAAAAATTCCAAAATCAATTAACAAACAAGTAATTTTTTGGCTTACAGTTTTCTTTGTAACGCTTTTTTTAATGAATCCTGTATCTAACTTTATTTGGGTTCGTATCCAATTTATCGGATCCATGCTGGTTACATACGGCAGACTGTCGCTCGTACTTGCGTTTACGACATCAATCCTAGCGGGATATCTCGTACTGTATTTTAAGAAAAAAACAAGCTTAGTTTATCTTTTAATATTTATGACAATTGGTTATACAATCCTTAACTGGGGTCAGCGGACCATGATCCCGCAGATTACGGATGCCGTACTTAAGGCAAACGTACCATACAGCACGCTAACTGAAGGGCCTAGTTACTTCGTGGACACAAAATGGGCAAACCCGGTTACGCACTGGTTTTCAAAGATTCCTCAACAAAACTTAATAATATTAAATGGAATAGGGACAATTAGGAACCTTCAACGAACCAACATAGAACATATTTATCAGGTATCGGCGTACACGCCTCTTAAAGTAATCGAAAATACATTGTACTTTCCCGGATGGAAAGTTACATCCAACGGAAAAGCAGTTTATTCAACCCACGGACCAGGCGGACTGATTACTTTTTACCACCCAAAGGATCACAAAAAAATTGTTGTTAAATATGAAGATATTCAGCCTGAAAAAGCTCTTAAAATATTCGGAGTTGTCGGAATAGCCGTACTGCTACTTTATGTCAGTTTATATTACATGGGCAAAACAAAATTTTTAGTTAAGTCTCCAAAGCATTAAATATGTCTCAAACATATTATCCCATGTTTGGTCTTTTACCCAATCATATGCTTTAGATATTTTTTCCGGAGCGAATGATTTGTCTCCCAAAATTTCGTTTAATTCTTTCAATATATCTTCCGAATTGGCACAAATCGACATATATTTAGAAAATGGCGTCATTTCAAGATAATCCTTCTTTATTTTGTTATTGTAAACAGCCAGAACATATTTTTTATTCACCATCGATTCGAGTATTCCAAGGTATCTTGAAGTGAACATAAAATTTGCTCTTTGGATATAACTATAGGTATCTAAAATAAATCCTTTAAATGTAACATTAAGATTATTTGTTTTTACAAAAGTTTCGGATTTTTTTCTTAATGAACCGTCACCCAACACTAACATCTTAAGATCTTTATGTTTTTTAGAAATATTTTTAAACGCCTCAAGATATTCCATAATGCCAGTCTCTTCTTCCAAACGTCCCAAAAAAATTATTAAATTCTTATCTTGCTGATTTATGTTTCTTTTGTCCGGCACATCAACAGCCCCATAACTAACATAGGTTGGAATTGTTCCGTACCATTTTTTATAGAAACTACCTATGCAAATATTTCCATTGGAAAGTTTCTCGGCTACCTTGTGCATAAATACAGCTCTTTTTGTTGGGATATCATTTCCTTCATAGCCGTGGAATGTTGTGTAAACTCTTTTAAAAGGAAAAATAAACCTGAACGGCAAATACCAGAAAAAAATGTCATGACAATGAATTATGTCTGCGGATTTTATTGTGTATATATATTTTAATAAATAAAACCAAATCCTGAATTTTTTAAGCCGGTTGTTTTTGCCCACTTTAACCCTAATTATTTCTATTCCTTCAAACTTAGCACTCTGTGGATAAAAGTGATAATTTTCGGATTTCGTATTTTCTTCGTTTTCCGTGAAAACAATTACCCTAAATCCTTTCTTAACCAATCCCTTACTTACCTCCAATACATGCTTCTCTACGCCGCCAATTAAAGGATAAAAACGTCTTGCAAAAAATACGATAGTAAGTTGTTTAGACATAAATTGAATTTTAACATAATTTAATTTTATTTAACACGTGAAATAAGTTGTATCGTAGGTATTTATTGTTATTGTAAAACATCGACGTAAATATAATTTTAGGCATATATTATAATGTGGTGTTGTTAAGTTTATATTAAATTCTACTTAACAATTTTATTAAGGGGTTGTGTGCTGCTGAGGAAAACCCTGAATTGGACTGTTGTAGGATAGCTGTCGCTTGCTTTCTGGTTATACATTAAAGCAACCTGTACATTTCCGTTTTCGTATTTTAAATAGCCATATATCCTGCCTAAAGTACTGTCTGCGGCAAGAGGTTGCAAAGTGTGTCCGTTAACCTTCAGTTCGTTCATCCAGCCGTTTTTGTATATTTTTGAATTATAATAAGTATTAAAATTCTTAATCGCCGCCGCATATTCGGTATCTGAATTTACCGTTTTTGTAGCGACCCATTCTGTCCCGCTTAGAGCATATGGGTTATAGTCATAATACAGTGCATTTTTTCCAAGTCCTTCGCTTGACCCGGAATTTGCTTTGACAAATGAAAAACCCGAAGGAAATCCCAAACTATTAGGGCTTATAAAGTTTGCAGACTGAGTAGAACCCGTCGACGAAATATTATTGCCTGAAATTAACGTCTTGTCGTTTTTGGCGACAAAAAGTAAAACCGGAATTAAGATTAAAAAAAATATTAAAATTATAAGCAATATCTTGTTCATTTTGAGTGGACCTGAGAGGATTCGAACCTCTGACTTCTTCGATGTGAACGAAGCGCTCTACCGCTGAGCTACAAGTCCTATAACGCGTAATATACCACATAATAGCCTCATTGACAAAGGAAGCTTTGTTTGGGAAAATGAAGTATTGATGAAATACTTGCGAAAAATTTACCTTTTCCTCCTAGACACTGTCCAAACCTTCCTTATTGCAGCGGCAATTTTTCTGGTAATTTATGTTTTTCTCTTCAGACCTTTTGAGGTTAAAGGTGATTCTATGTTCCCAAACTTTCTTGACCAAGAATATGTATTAACAAATATCGTGGTGCTTGATTTCCAAAACCCCAGGCTTGGAGACGTAATAGTTTTTAAGGCGCCTCCCGAACCCAACAAAGATTACATTAAAAGGGTAATCGGTACCCCCGGAGATACCGTAAGGCTTTCCAATGGCAACGTTTACCTAAACGGTAAACTTCTTAACGAAAGCAAATTTTTAAAACCCGACGTAAAAACCTATGGAGGACAATTTTTACCAAATGATAAAACAATCACGGTTCCGCCCAATGATTATTTTGTTATGGGAGATAACAGGGTCTACAGTTCGGACTCAAGAGACTGGGGTTTTGTAGGCAGATCCGCAATTATTGGGGAATCTTTTTTTGTTTACTGGCCGCTTAATAAAATGGGATTTATTAAAAACCCCTATTAAATGAGAGCTATTCTTTAGTAAGAAGTTCGTAGATTTGTTTAACTTTCGGCCCGGTTATGTCCACGTCCCCTTTTATGAATATCGAAATTTTTGCTTGGGTCCTTGACTGGGAAATCGCCACTTTATGCAGTCCGTGTTTTTGCTCAAGATTTTTCGCCATCTCGTCAAGCTCCGGAACCCAAAGCTTATGCACTTTGGATCGGGGCTCGCGCTTTTCAATTTCTCCCTTTGCCTGCCTTGCCATTTCCTCGGTTTCCCTTACCGTGCTATTTTCCTTAAGAATCTTTTTAAATAGCTCGAGCATTAACTTTGAATCCCCAAGCGAAATGAGAGGCCTTACATGGCCTTCGGTTATAACCCCTGCGACTAATGCGTCTTTAATCGCATCCGGCAAAGACAAAAGCCTTATTGTATTTGAGATTGTCGGTGCGCTCTTACCTACTTTTCTTGCCACTTCATTAGTGCCCAGTCCGAACTCGTCTATTAATCTTTTGTATGCCTGAGCCCTCTCTATGGGGTTTAGGTCTTCCCTCTGGACATTTTCGACAATTGACATTTCAAGCATTCCCTGAGGCGTAGTCTCTTTTATAACAACGGGTACTTTTTCAAGACCGAGTATTTTGGCGGCTCTCCATCTTCGTTCGCCTGCAACGATCTGATAACCTGCCGGCGTTTTTGCAACAACAATAGGCTCAAGAATCCCCTGCTCCCTTATGGAATCTACCAACTCCTGCAACGACTCGGGAACAATTATACCCCTTGGTTGGAGAGGATTTGCCTGAAGAAGACTTATTTCAAGTTCAAATATTTTTTCCTGTTTATCCATTTATAACAACCGCGAATTAAGCGGCTAAAACTTCCACAAATTTTTTACCACGTAACGTTTTGAAAGAAACCTTTCCCTGTGCTAAAGAAAAAAGCGTAAAATCTTTCCCCATCGAAACATTTTTCCCCGGATAAAATTTTGTTCCCTTTTGCCTTACTATAATATTTCCTGCAGAAACATTTTGCCCGCCATAAACCTTCACGCCTAAACGCTTCGCTATAGAATCTCTGTTTCCTTTTACTGCTCCCTGTGCTTTTGTATGTGCCATACTTTCAGCCTTTCGTGAAAACTGCGTCTATTTTAACTTTACTTTTCACAATATGTCAAGATATCAAAGCCTATCAATTTAAAATGATGCTTTTGGGGCAAACTATCTAAACAATCTTTTCTATTCTAATCTTTGAATAATCAGCCCTAAACCCTGTTACTCTTCTATATCTTACTTTTGACTTAAATTTGGACACTCTTACTTTATCCCCTTTTATGTTTTCAATAAGAGATGCTTCAACTTTGCTGCCCGTTATATAGGGTTTTCCTATTTTTACCGATTTGTCCGATACCACCAAAAGCACATCTTCAAGAACGACTTTTCCGTTTTTTGAGTTTTTAAGCTTTTCTACGCTTAACACGTCTCCTTCGGAAACTCTATATTGTTTTCCCCCTGTTTTCACTACAGCGTATTTCATAAGCATAAATTATAACAAAAAACTTACTTTATTTCTAGCACCGTATCGTTTTTAAATGTTTTTCTGATTGAAGCAAGGAATCCCAAGAAAATAAAGTTTGACAAAAGCGAACTTCCCCCATACGACACGAACGGAAGTGTTACTCCGACAATCGGTAGAATACCTATGTTCATACCAATATTCACAAAAACCTGAACAAGGAAGACAAAAAAAACAATAACGCAATAGGTTTTGGCGAATTTATCGTCCAAATTATCGGAAGTTTTATAAATCCTATAAAGAAAATAACCAAAACAAATAAGGATAATCACCGCGCCCACAAAACCAAGCTGCTCCGAAATGGTTGCGAATATAAAATCCGTATGCCTTTCAGGCAAAAATTTAAGGCCGGATTGGGTCCCAAGCCCTAGTCCCTTACCGATTATCATTCCCGAGCCTACCGCAATTATCGACTGTATAACATTATACGAAGTTCCTAATGGGTCCTTGCCGGGATTGAAAAAAGTCAAAATCCTTTGCTTTTGATAATCATGCAAAAAATTCCACAAAACCGGGATAGCCAGAAAAAACGGCAAAAAGGACGCAAGAAAATATTTCAATGAAAACCCAAAATAAAAAAGAGTTACCAATACGACAGAAACGTAAATCACCGCGTCTCCCAAATCGGGCTGGAGGAAAATAAGAAAGACTACCGGGGCCAGAAGAATAAGAATCTGGAAAAAAGAGTTAAAATCAAGTTTTTTTTTATCGACTATAAAACTTGCCAAGCTTATTGCCAAAAACGGTCTTAATATCTCGGAAAATTGCACTCTAAGCCCTAAAACCTCTATCCATCGAAGCGATCCCCTGCTTTCTATGCCTAAAAAAAAGACCAAAAGCAAAGCGACTATAGACAGTACGTATATCGGGAGGCTATATAGCCTTAAAACCTTATAATTAAAATGTGAGAAAAATAAAAAAGCAAAAATCGAAATAAAGACAAAAATTAACTGGTTTGTAAAATACGAACTGTCGATGCTAAAAAGTGTTACGAGACTGATAATTAAAACAATAAATACCGGAGTAAGTAATAACCAATCAATATTTAGGAAACTTCTATTCATCTTTTATAACATAGAATTTATCAGACTCAACGATTTCGCTTATTAAAGCTTTTCTTTTAATATAGTCTTCATGCTCCCTTGGCCAAAAAGGGATATAAATTTTTACCTTTTCAAAGGGTTCGGTTTTTATCTTTTTACGTTCCTCCTGGACCTTTCTCACTATATCTCTTGCAAGCCCGAAATTTAAATCCAGGTTATCATCGCTGGTTCTGGCAAATACCGAGTATACTTCTTCTTTTTTTTCAAATTTTAGATCGTAAACGTTTATCTCATCCTTGACAATTTTTAAAACTTCCCCGGAAATTACCGATGGTCCCGAATAAGTCATCTGCTTTATTGGAATCCTTACTTTTATTTCAGATTGCTTCCTTAAAGAATGAGCCACCTCAACAAGCTGCCTTGCCCTTAACATTTCCTCCTCCAATTTTTCATCAATAAGCTTGGCATCAAAATCGGGCCAATCGGTAAGATGCACCGATTCGTCCTTAGTCAAATTCGTAAATATCGCTTCAGAAATAAAAGGCGTTAGCGGAGCCAGTAGTTTAGAAAGAATAACAAGTATAAAATACGAAGTTTCGTAAAAATTATCCTTATCTTTATTATCTTCTGCCGATAATCCGACCCTTTCCCTGCTTCTTCTTATGTACCAAAGCGAAAGGTCGCTTACAAAAGTCTCGATTTCCGTTGAGGCTTTTTGAACGTCATAATTAACCAGATATTCCGTAACAAGTTTTACCGTTCTGTTTATTCTTGAAATAATCCACTTATCGAGGACATTTTGAGGTTTAAGAATTGAACGAAGTGATGTAGCAGGTTTCCAGCCATCCAAAAGGGCGTATGTTACAAAAAAATTATACACATTCCAAAGTATTAGATGGAACCTTCTCCTTGTTTCATCCGCAGTCCTAAAGCCGAATAAAAGGTTTTGCTCGGGGTTATGGATTACAAACATCCACCTCATTACATCGACTCCTATTTTATCCGCTCCTTCGTTAAATTCAATAGCATTACCCCAGGATTTATGCATCGGACGCCCGTCCTCTCCCAACATCGACGCAAAACCAAGCACCGTTTTAAACGGATTCTTTTTCTCAAGAACCGTCGACATTGCAATCATAGAATAAAACCAGTTTTTGAACTGTCCCGGAAAAGATTCCGTAATAAAATCTGCCGGAAACCACTCTTTCCAATACCTGCGGTTTGTAATATAGCTTAACTTTTTCGTCTTAGGGTCAACGTATGTTGAAAAAGGTACAATTCCCGCATCAAGCCAGACGTTTCCAACATCATTTATTCTGGAAACCAAAGCGCCACAATTTAAGCACTTAATTTTTATTTCATCTATATAAGGTTTGTGGGGAGAATGACCATCAAATTTATCCCATCCCTCAACTGCTCTTTTTTTAAGCTCGTCTTTTCCTCCGATTACCTCGAAATTCCCGCATTTTTGGCACTCAAAAATAGGAAGTGCCAATCCCCAATATCTGTTCTTTTTGCTTATAAGCCAGTCGTGCATGTTGGAAAGCCAGTCGAGTTCCCGGTCAAGGCCGAATGCCGGTCGCCAGTCTATCATTTTAGCGGTATCTTTCATTTGTTCCCTCAAAGTTTTTGTGGAGCCCTTCTCCCGAAGGTCCATTGCTATATACCATTCTTGCGTAACTTTCCACACCAGCTCGGTTTTGCATCTCCAGCAAGAGGGATATCTGTGGGTATAATTTTCTATCTTAAATACCCAGGGTTTTCCTTTATCTGTTTCCTTTTGCAGATAATCAAGAATAACTTCCGGATGTTTTTTTGCGTTAAGACCCGACAGAAAATCAAGATCATCCATATAATCGGCGTTATCCTCTATAACGGGAACCATTGGAAGCCCGAGCTTTTTTCCGAGCCTGAAGTCTTCGGTCCCTGCGCTTACCGCAGTATGGACAAGACCTGTTCCTTCGGTTGTCGTTATCGGCATGATAAAAGGGTCTGTTGCAATTACCGTATGGAATAAGTCTTTGTTCTCCGAGGCTACTTTCTTGACCTTTGAAAGGCTATCAAACATACCCTGGTATCTTAAGCCCACTAATTCTTTGCCTTTGACAGTCTTTTTAACTTTTACGTCTTCTCCAAGAAGCTCTTTTCTTTCCCGTGCAACCCAGTATCTGCGCCCATTTTCAGCCTCAACTAAAACATAATCCAATGTTTCATCAACCGCGACTGCAATATTAGCGGGAAGCGTCCAGGGTGTTGTAGTCCAAACAAGAAGATGTTCACCTTCTCTGCCAATGATAGGCAGTGCAAAGTATATTGCTTTATGCGTGACTTCCTTGTAGTTTTCCGTAAGAATTTCGTGTTCCGAAATAGCAGTTTCACATCTTGGACACCATGGAACACTGTCAACACCTTTGTAAATCCAGCCTCTTTCATTGCACGTTTTAAGGAAATGCCAGATCATATAATTATTTTCATCCGACATCGTGTAATACGAATTATCCCAGTCCATAAATTCGGCCAGCCTTTGGCTTTGCTCTGCCTGAATCTTTGAATACTTAAGTACCCTTTGTTTACAAAGCTCAACGAACTTTGCGATACTTTTTTTTCTGTCTCCCGGAACAAGATTTTCAATATCCTTTTTGTTTCTTATCCCCAACTCTTTTTCTACCTCTACCTCTACCCACAAACCTTGGCAATCAAAACCGTTCTGAAACCTTTGCCTGTAACCCCTCATGTTCCAAAACCTTTGCCATAAGTCCTTGTAAGTTCTACCCCATGCATGGTGGACCCCCATAGGGTTATTTGCGGTAATTGGGCCATCCAAAAATGAATATCTTTTTTCCGATTTTTCGTTTCTATTTAGATATTTTTCAACGATCTTATCTTTTTTCCATTTTTCAAGTATTTCCGTCTCGAGCTTGGAAAAATCTACTACCGATGAAACGCTTGTAAAGCTTTCCTGAAGTTTTTTTGGAGTTTTATCCTTACTCATAACAAAAAATGCACCCGTTTAAAAACAGAGTGAACATAAAGATAATTTTAACTTAAATGTGGAGGGTATTCAATATACTTTAATTCTTCTGTCTTAAGAATGCGGGGATGTCCCATGTGTCGTCCTCGTCTTCCATTGGGGGCTCATCTGAAGGAATGGGGGGCTCATTAACAGTGGGGGGTTCTGGCTGCTGCTGTGAATTCTCCATAACCCTGTTTACGGTGGGAGTCATAAATTCTTTAAGGGTCTGCCTTGTAGAGTCAAATCCCGTTGCGATAACAGTAATCTTGAGCTGGTCGTGCATACTGTCATCGATTGTTGCTCCGAAGATTATATTTGCATCGGGGTCAGCAGCGGATGCAATAATTTTAGCCGCTTCGTCTACCTCGCTCATCGTAAGGTCGGGTCCTCCTATAATATTAAATAGTACTCCCCTTGCTCCGTCCATTGAAATTTCCAGTAACGGAGAAGCAACCGCCGATCTTGCCGCTGTCTGGGCCCTATTTTCGCCAACACCGGTTCCAATTCCCATAAGCGCAGATCCGGCGTTTGCCATAATAGTTCTAACGTCTGCAAAATCAACGTTTATAAGGCCCGGGAGCGTAATAAGGTCCGAAATGCCCTGCACGCCCTGGGTAAGAACCGAATCCGCTACTTTAAATGCCTCCAATAGCGAAAGCTTCTTATCAACTACATCCAAAATCCTTTGATTCGGAATAATAATTAATGTATCGACCTTATCCTTCAACTCTTCTATTCCGTCTTCAGCGGCAACCATTCTCCTTGTCCCCTCAAATGCAAACGGCTTGGTCACCACGGCAACGGTAAGTGCACCGACTTCTTTTGCTGCTCTTGCTATTACCGGCGTTGCTCCTGTTCCGGTTCCCCCGCCCATTCCTGCCGTTAGGAAAACCATGTCAGTTCCGTCCAGCAATTCTTTAACTTTATCGTAAGACTCTTCTGCAGCCTCCTGACCGATTTCGGGATTGCCTCCCGAACCTAAGCCTTTTGTCAGGTTTTCGCCGATTTGAAGTTTTGTTGCCGCTTGGTTTAGAAGGAGTGATTGGGCATCAGTGTTAACAGAAATAAAATCCACGCCCTGAATGGTACTTTGCGAAATCATCGAATTAAGAGCATTTCCTCCTCCTCCGCCTATGCCCATAACTCTGAGTTTGGCAAAATTGGTTGTCTGAGGTTTAATTAACATATTTGTATGGGCATACTAGCAAATACAAGTGAAATTTGCAAGTTGAAACTCAGGGCAGGAAAGATTTGATAAAGGATAGTGCCTTCGACAGAATTTTGTTGTTAAATTTAAGACCCGAAATGCTCGGAAGCGAAAAACCAAAAGGAAGAGAACTCTGGACATCTACTGTTCCGCCGTAAATTGCAAGACCTATTACCGTTGAAAATGAGGGGTTTTGTACCTCATCTATAATCCCCTTTATGTTTATCGGTGTCGCAACCCTAACCGGCATAGCAAGCATTCTCTTGGCTGCATCCGTAATACCAACCGTCCTTGCTCCTCCGCCCGTTATGACAATTCCCGACGGCGTTTGTCCTGCAAATCCGCTTTTTTTAATTTCTATTCCGATCATGGTAAAAAGCTCATTAAGCCTTGGCCTTACAATTCCATCTATAAGAGTCTTTTTCGAAACTTTTTTAAGATCCTCGGCAAGATTAAGACTTGATAGGTCGATTTCGTCGCTTGGGTGTTCTTCGGGTTTTTCCTCTACCCCTTCTTCGTTGATCCTTACCTGCTTTCTTGGAGGATTGGAGAGGAATAGCTTTATTTTTTCGGCGGACTCCAAAGAAATTCTTAAGCCTATGGCCAAATCATTTGTTATATGCCTTGCGCCAATCGGAAGGACCGAAGAATATGAAACCGACCCGTCCACGTAAACCGAAATATCCGTTGTTCCGGCTCCAATATCAACCAATACAACCCCGAGTTCTTTTTCAGTATCGGAAAGAGTTGCAAGCGAGCTTGCATAACCGCTAAAAACGACCGCATCCAAATCTACTCCAACTTCCGAGAAAGCCTTTTCCATATTTTTAATTGAAACCGAATTTGCCGATACTATGTGCGTTTCTACTTCAAGTCTTACCCCCGTCATGCCAATCGGGTCTTTGATTCCTTCCTGCCCGTCCACTATATAACTCCTCGGCAACACATGGATTATTTCCCTACTCGAAGGAAGCGACACTGCTCTTGCGGCATCTAAAACTCTCGTAAGATCATTTTCCGTTATTTCTCCCTCAGGCCTTGCCACAGCAACAACTCCCCTCGAGTTTTGTGATTCAATATGACTTCCGCCTATTGAGGCTACTATATGCGATGCGCTGTAACCCGCCATTCTTTCAGCCGCCTCCAAAGCATTATTTATCGAAATTACAGCTTCGTCTATATCGACTATTTGCCCTTTTTTTATTCCGTTCGCCGGAGTTTCCGACACGCCTAGAACATTTACCTGTTCATCCACTTTTGCGATTAAGGCGACAATTTTGGAGGTTCCTATGTCTATAGCAACTACTATTTTACCGTCATTCATAAATTAAAATGATACAAAAGGGCGATTATACCTAAAATCCAAAATTCTAAGCTTCTTTCCTTCTATTGTAAGTCTAGAAAGCATTAATTGTAAAGAGGAAAGTTGCAGTTTGATATCTTTATTGGGAGCGATAATTGCAACACCCGAGTCCTTCAAATTTACGTTAAATGATCCATCCTGATTTTTTGTAACGCCGGTATACGAAATATTCAAACTATTAAGGCCGATAATGATCTGATTTTGTATGTCTTTAGATGAATTTCCTGAATTCTGAGGTGTGGCCTGAGGAATCGGACTTAGATACATATTTTTGGAAGAATAAAAGTTCAGGTATAAATATTCGGAAACAAATACAACGGAAATAATAACCAACAAACCCATGACCGCAATTTTTGTTCTTCTTTTTAATTTTCTGTTTTTAGAAAGTCTTTTGTTATGTAACATTTCTCAATACGGCCACTATATCCTTTGCGGCATTTTCCGAGAGAACACTTTTTTTTATTCTATATGTGTTAATGTTTTTATACATCTCCAGAAGTGTTTCAGTAAATTTTTTGGGGGATAAAACATCCTCATTAAGATCTTCGGCCAGACCTAAACTTTTAATAAATTCTGCATTCTTAAGTTGTTCCTGGTGCTGTGCGAATGGAAGAGGAATTAAAAGTGCGGGCTTCTTAAGATAAATAAGTTCCGAGACTGTATTTATTCCCGACCTTCCTACAACGATTGTTGCCTTAGCCATCATTTTGGCCGCATCATCCGGATTTAAAAACTTGTACGGTTTGTATTTTAAAAAACTTCTGTTTTTCGATTCGTTCTTTTTTTTCATTAACTTTTCAAAATCACTATATTTTTGCGAAGCGCCAGTCTGATGAACTACCGTAAATTTCTGTAATAACTTTTCTATGGAGCATTCAACCAGAAAATTTATAAAATGGGAACCTGCGCTTCCGCCCGTAACATAAAGCAAATTCTTTTCTGGCTTTATCCTGCTCGCATTAATTACCTCTTCTCTTAAAGGGTTGCCTGTCAGTACAATTTTATCTTTAGGGAAATATTTTTCAGAAGATTTCCATGAGATACAAATTTTATCTGCAAAGCGTGAAAGCATTTTGTTGGAATAACCTGCGTCAAAAGTCTGTTCATGGATAACAAGAGGAATATTTAGAATTTTTCCGGTAATGCCTACGGGAATTGAAACATAACTTCCGAAAGCAAGGATTACGTCCGGTTTAACTTTTTTTATAATTTTATATGCGGAGAAAAAACCGGCAGGTAATTTTAAAAGCGATATGAGTGTATGTCTCGTAAACCTGCGCTGAAGTCTTGCGGTCGAAATTTCAAAAAAGGGGATGCCCATTTTTGTAATCTCCTGGTATTCCAAAGATATAGCTTTATCGCCTTCAAAAGTATATTTTCTTCCGGCGTAAAAAACTTTTTCGTCTTTAAGCTTCTCGATTACGGCTATTGCGGGAGAGATGTGTCCCCCGGTTATCAAGACTTTCATAAATTACCCTGTCTTGCGATGTTTAACAATATACCAACCGCAGATAAATCTATTATAAGAGCTGAACCCCCATATGAAATAAACGGAAGCGGAATACCGGTTAACGGAAGAAGCACTGTCTGCGCAGCAAGATTTACCAATATTTGTCCTGCAAGAAAAGCTATTATTCCCCCTCCCAATAGTTTTCCAAATAAATCCTTTGATGAACTCGCAATTTTGAATCCGCGCCATACTACCAAAACAAACACTAAAATTATAAAAACTGATCCGATGAACCCGAGCTCTTCCGCGATTATCGCGAAAATTGAGTCCGTAACGTTTTCGGGAAGATATGCATATTTTTGCAGAGAATTTCCCAAGCCTACCCCCGTAAGACCTCCTGATCCAAGCGCAATTAAAATTTGTTTAACATGATAAGAAGAAGAACTTATATCTTGCCCGGCATTTAAAAATGAAGTAAGTCTAGCAGCCCGATAAGGTTCAAGTTTTGCCAAAATAAACCCTAAAATTGCCGCAACCGGAACCAAAACAACAAAATAAATTGTTTTTGCTCCCGACAAAAAGTACATTACCATCGCTTCAAACATAATTATTCCAGCCGTTCCCAAATCAGGCTCCAGAACCACTAGCCCTATTATAAAAAAAACGAGCATTAAAAATTCCAAAAAACGCCCTTTTTCTTTATTCGAGAACCAGGCTGCCAAGTAGATCGCGAGTGCCGGCTTAACCAATTCAGATGGCTGTAATAAAAAAAGTCTTAAATCTATCCATCGTCTTGCACCTAAAAGCTTTACTCCTATTCCCGGTATAAAAACCAGACAAAGTAAGCCGATAGCCACAATTATTATGGGGATGGCCAAATTGTATAACTTGTGGTAATCAAATCTCGAAAAAAAACCGAGCCCCGCAAGCCCCAAAATTATCCAAAAAATCTGGTCTTTTACGTAATGATATTTATCCCCGAAATCCCGGAAAGCAACGTATGACGAAGCGTCGTAAATCATAAAAAGACCAAAAAAAGTAAGAAACAAGACACAAAATAAAAGGACGAGATCAGTTTTTTTCATCATTTAATGAATGCGAGGTAAAGTCCTAAAATAGCAAATACCAATCCCAACCACCAGGCTCTGGTAACGGTTTTAGGTTCCGACCATCCTCTTTTAAGAAAGTAAAGATGCATCGGAGCAACCGGAAAAATTTTTCTGTTAAAATATTTCTTTCCTATAAGCTGCAGCAATGAAGAACCCGCTTCCAAAACAAAAACCCCTCCTATAACGGCCATTGCCAGGGTTTTACCGGTTAGAAGTCCAATTATTGCCAAAGACGCGCCAAGCGCCATCGACCCTACGTCTCCCAACCAGAGTCTTGCCTTATAAACGTTGAAATACAAAAATGCCATGACACTTCCCATCAGCAAAGAAATAAAAAGCCCCAAGCCTTTATCTACATTCGTGTAGGAAATCGCCAGAAAAGACACAAGGCTTATTAAAAGAAGCCCCGACGCAAGCCCGTCCAGGCCGTCGGCTATATTGAACGCATTGGTAAAGGATACTATGACAAAAACAGCAAATGGGATATACAAAAGCCCTATATCGGTTAGTCCTATTCCCCTGATAAAAAGAAAATTGTAACCCAAATTTTGAAATAAAATTATTGCCGGAACTAAAGCCAAGACGCACTGCAATAAAAACTTGTACCTAAATCTCAATCCAAAAAATCCGTGTTTTTCCCCGTTATTTACAAGTTTTTTTATGTCATCATATAGCCCCAAAGCCCCGAAACTTATAAAAGTAAAAAGTATTACAAAAAGTTCCCAGACACTTATTGATAGATTAAGAACGCCAAAAGACCATAAAAATAAGGCTGATACAACGACGATTATAAGAATTCCGCCGCCAAAAGGTGTTCCGACTTTCCAAGCATTGAATTTATCAAAAAAAGGTGTAGGTTTGTTAAACAAATCGACCGTATGCTGTTCCTGCCTTCTTAACTTAATTTTGTATAAAAAATCAATAAAAGGCACTATCAAAACCAGGGTGATAAAAAGAGAGAGAAGGGCAAATCCCAAAAGCTGAGCCATGAAGTCAATTATAATACCATGGGGGGATATATTCAATAAAATTAAGTAGTGATTGCGATGTGCTTTTCTCTTATGAGTTTCTCTGCCTCTCGTAGTTCATCATGCGTGTTTACCCCCCGCCATACCAAGTTTTCTACCCTCAGGGTCTCAATTTTCTCCTTATTCTTTATTCCCAGATCTATAAGGCTTGTAAGGTAATATTCACCTGTAACAGCACTCTTCTCAACTTTTTTAATATACTTTCTTAAAAAATCGGTATTAAATAGATAACATGCAGGGTTAACTTCTTCTATGCCTCTTTGTTTTGGGGTCGCGTCTTTTTCCTCAACGACCGCGGACAATTTTCCATTTTTATCCCTTACTATCCTTCCCAAACCTTTAGGATTATCAGTCTTGATAGTTAAAAAAGTAAATGAAGACGAATCTTTACAGTGCTTGCCTATAAGCTCTCCTATAACTTCTTTTGTATAAAATGCCGAATCGTCTCCATTTAAGACTAATACCTCGTCTATGTCTTTGTTTAGTTTTTTAAGCGCTATCGCAACCGCATGTGCAGTTCCAAGCCTTTTCTTCTGTTCGGCAAAAATTACCCCTCCGTCCAAGATCTTTACTACCGAATCCTTCGCAAAACCTACCACGACAATAATCTCCTTAACTTTAATTTTCTTCAGGAGTTCAACGGTATGTAAAATCATCGGTTTATCCGCAAGGGGCATCGCAACCTTATTGATTCCTCTGGATTTCATCCTGGTTCCCTTACCTGCAGCGAGAATTATTGCTCCGATATTTTTTATAATTCGTCCTCCTTTGTACGGACTATGTTCGCCCCCAAAGATTTCAGGCGCCTGTCAAAATGTTCATAGCCTCTCTCAAGATGCTCTACGCCGAATAATATGCTTGTTCCACTGGCTACAAGTGCCGCCAAAACCAGTGTGGCTCCCGCCCTAAGATCCGAAATATATAAAACCGCGTCGTGGAGCTGTGTGGGTCCGGCTATTTTTGCGGCATGCATGTTTTTACCATTGTCATCTCTTATATTAAAATTATAAAATTTTGAAGGATTCTTTATTTTCGGGTTAAAAAGCTCGACATGCGCACCCATCTTTCTGAGTTCATTGACATAAGTAAACCTGTTTTCGTATACTGTTTCATGCAGGACAGATTGTCCATTTGCCTGAGTCATTAACATCGCCCAGGGACCCTGCCAGTCCGTCATAAACCCCGGGTAGAAATTTGTTGCAACCTCCGTAGACTTAATAGGACCTTTATAATAAAACCTGATACCGTTCTTTTTTATTTCATAACCTCCCCCACACGCCTTAAGCATATCCAAAAACTCCTCTATACCGGTTTTATTTATGTCTTTTATAAAAATGTCTCCCCGTGTAAGAATTGCTGCAACCGCAAAAGTAACAACCTCATTTCTGTCCGGCACTATTCTAAAAGTTGCACCGTGCAGAGAAGGTACGCCTTCGATGGTAATGGTTCTCGGCTTAGTTCTTGTTATTTTTGCCCCCATTCGATTTAAAAGCCCGATAAGCTCATTAACTTCTGGTTCTTGTGCGGCATTTTCAAGAATAGTCTTACCTCTGGCAAGTACGGCCGCAAGAATCATCGTTTCTGTACCCGTGTGTGTGTTTTTTATGAATTTATATTTAGTCGCCCGAAGGCCTTTGGGCGCTTTTGCATGAAAGTAACCGTCTTTACTGTCATATTTAATCACGACACCCATTTTCCTTAAACCGTCAATAATTCTATCTATCGGCCTCGCCCCTATCCTACATCCTCCTGGATTTGGGATAATCGCGGTACCGACTCTTGCCAAAAGAGGAGCCAAAAACATATAAGAAGTCCTTATTTCCGCCGCTCTGTCTAAAGCTATCTTTTCACTTTTAAACTCCCTAAAATTTATAATTACGCTGTGATCTTTAAACCTTATATGTCCTCCCAGATGCTTTATTATATCGGCCATTATCCTAAAATCGGAAATAAGCGGAACATTTTCTACTACTACCTCGTCTGAAGTAAGACATGCCGCAACCAATACCTTTAAGGCCACGTTCTTTGATCCGAGTATAGATATTTCTCCCCGTAAACTTTTTCCGCCTTTTATAATAAATTTATCCATATGCTTTATGCTTTAGCCTAACGAATCGGCAATTTTATATATGTCGCCTGCCCCCATAGTTAAAATTATATAATCGCGCCCATATGATTTTTCGTCCAGATATTTTACCACATCTTCGGGATTTTCAATATACAAAACGTTTTTTTGTCTTTCTGCAATTGCGCGCGCGAGAAGCTCGGAGGACACATTTTTATCTTGTACTTCACGCTTAGAAGAATAAATTTCCGTCAGAATGACGCTATTAGCAAGCATAAATGAAGATTTAAATTGTTCGAACAATTCCTTTGTCCTTGAATATGTATGAGGTTGAAAAATACAAACAATTTTTTTATCCGGAAACGCTTTTCTAAATCCCTCCAACGTTTTTTTAATTTCCGTGGGATGGTGTGCATAATCATCATAAAGCGTTGCTCCCGACGAAAGTTTTTTTACAAACTCTGCTCTTCTTTTGGTTCCTTTAAATAGTAAAAGTCCTTTCTTTATATTTTCTACAGATAATCCCAACTCAAGACATACTACTATTGCGCAAAGTGCGTTGAGGGCATTATGTTGTCCAAAAGCATTAATGGAAAATTCTCCCAGCGACGTTCCGCTTGAATTTACCCAGAAAAAGGTCAATTCCGCGCTCTGCGTGATTCTGGAAATAAAATAATCTGCGTCTTTGGAAAATCCATACGTTATTTTTCTTCCATTATATTCTTTTATAACTTCCCGCGTCTTCTCGTCTTCTATGCATCCCACCAGCGCGCCACTCGTGTCTATATTTTCTGAAAACTTAAGAAAAGCTGATTTTATCTCTTCAATCGATTTATATATGTCAGGGTGGTCATAGTCTATATTTGTAATTACTCCAAGATGAGGATTTTGCCATAAGAACTTGGGAGTTCTGTCAACCCTAGGTTCTGTAGCGTACTCATCCGCTTCCGCGACAAAGAATTTCCCTTTTCCAAAATGCCCGGGTAAACCAAGCGATGCTATACTTCCCGTTCCTACCAAATATGTAGGATCCAAATTATTTCCCTTAAGGATTGTCGAAACAAGAGCCGAAACGGTTGTTTTTCCGTGGGTACCCGAAACGGATATTCCATAAAAGTTCCGATTAAAAATTTCTCCTTTCATAAAATTTCCAAGAGCTTCGCCCTGTGTCCATACAGGAATACCCATTTTTTTTGCTTCAAGATTTTCAATATTTCCTAGTCCCCCATGAGCACCCGTCGTTATGACCAAATCGTTCCCTTTTATATGACTTATGTCAAAACCGACAAAGGGGGTAATTCCCGCCTTTTTAAGCGATTCGTCGGTTATAAACCCCGATTCGATATCGCAACCCGTAACCTTTAGACCTGCCTGTTTGGCTATAATTGCAAGCGGGGTCATGCCTACCCCTTTTACTCCTACGAAATGAATTTTTTGTATTTTTTTCATATAAAATTATATTTTTCTAAAGCGGCTTTGACCGTCTTAAACTCGTCCCACGGCTTTTCTCCGCTTCCGTAGTTCATCGATGACTCCTGTGCTTTACCCGTTATTAATATTAAATCTCCTTTTTTTGCCTGCTCCACAGCTTTCTCTATCGCCTTATCCCTGTCCAAAACCCTGATTACTTTTGACTTATCAACTATTCCTTTTTCAATATCGTCGACGATTTTCCCCGCATTTTCCCGTCTGGGATCCTCTGAAGTAAGAATTAACAGGTCTGCAAATCTGGATGAAATTTTACCTAAGTCCGGTCTTTTAGACTTATCGCGCTGGCCTGCGCTTCCGAAAACATGAATTATTCTTCCCCTTGTTAAGGGTCGCACGAAACTCAGTACATTCTCGAAAGAATTTGGAGTATGGGCAAAATCAATAATCACCTTAAAATCTTTGTCATAAACGGTTTCCATTCTTCCGGCGGGGAATTTAAAGCTATTTACCGCTCTAATTATCTTACTGTCACTTATTCCTAAATTTCTCGCAACCGCGACTGCTGCAAGCAAATTATACTTATTAAAATCCCCTTTTAATGAAAAAGCGGCTATGTCGAAATTGCCGGGATTAACATCCGAATCCTTAGATAATCCATAGGATAAATACTTATGGCTTAGGTTTTTACCCTGTAATCTGGCAAAGGACGTAAAAGAAGCATCATCCCTGTTAACAATACTGGTATCTGCGCTTATGACAAATCTTAGTTTGGTATTCAGGTAATTCTCGTATGTTTTATGGTAATCCAAATGCTCGTGGGTAACATTTGTAAGGACTGCCATTCTAAAAGGAATACCATATACCCTATTCTGATCTATTGAATGGGATGTAACCTCTAAAACAAAATATTCGCATTTGCCCTCTAATGCCCTTTTCAGGAATTTTTGAATTGAGAATGAACTTGGAGTAGTAACGTGAAAACCAATGTCGTATGCTTTACCGTTTATAGTCGCTCCTGTGCTTGCAATCATAGAAGCCTTGTATCCGCAGGATTCTAAAATATGATAAATTAGGCTGACGGTAGTAGTTTTCCCGTCTGTACCGGTAACTCCGATAACCTTCAGGCTTTTTGCAGAAGAACCGTATGCCGCATTTGCCAGAACCGCAACAAGCAAATGGTACTGATTCTTAACAGTTTGCCACATGGACAATATTATACCGCTTATTAATCGCAATCTCTACTTTTGTATAATGATATAAATGGTAAAAAATCGTTCCAAGAATACAGTTGTGGCAGAAAAAATTATCCCTAAGTCTGCCTTTGGAAAAATAAGCGGCCTTATGTTTAAAAAAGACTCGGAAGCCATAGTATTCAAAACCAGGTTTGGCATACATACGTTCTTTCTAAATTTCCCGATAGATTTAATAATATTGGATAAAAATAACATTGTCGCAATCACAAAAAAATCGGTCAAGCCAAACAGGATAATTATTTGGAATCCCAAATATAATACAGTTTTGGAACTTCCGGAAAAGTCGATAACAAAATCAAAAACCGAAAAAGGGGATATTATAGATTTAGCGCTATAAGGTTTTAGCCCTTATTCTGTCCCAATATTCTCCACGGCGACAAAGGTTATCCCTGTCTTTGGGGTTTTCTAAAAGTATTTCAACTGCTCTTTCCAAAAAAAGCGTATTCTGCGAGCCCTTTACAAGGATTATATCTTTAGGCTTTACCTCATCGATAATCGTCGCCCGTGCTGAAGAAAAATTAAGAAATGAAAAAACAGGAAAATGTTTCCTTTTTAAAATCGGAAGAATATATTGCTGACTTAGGGGTCCGATAAGTATTGCGACGTCCAAAGTCTCCAGTATCTTTCTTCCTACTTCCTCGTGCAAAGCCCTGCTCATAGTGCCGAGTTCCCTCATATCGCCTATTATTCCTATTCTTCTTCTTTGCTTGCCGACTTCTTTTACAAAAGAAAGAAGATCCAGAATAGGACTTAGAGTCGCGTTGTTATAAGAAGAATCAATGATAATCGTATCTTTTATACCCTTGAAAAAACTCATTCTCCCGGCCGGCAGATAAAAGTCTTTTTCAAGAGCGCTTACGGCATCATCAACCCTAATTCCTCCTGCCTTGGCAACCGCTATAGCGCTTAAGAAAGTGTAGGCAAAATGCTCGGGAAGAGGATTGTCGATTTTAAGCTTGTACCTTTTACCCTCATGTTTAAATATGATTAAAAACTCATCCACAAAATTTTTTATTTCTTCTATATAAAAATCTGACGACCTCACCTTTTTTGAAATCGTCAAAACCCTTGCTTTGACCTCTGGTTCAATCTTTCTTATGTTTTCGTCATCGATATTTAAGACCACCCAGCCTTTATCGCTTACCGACGTCAAAAGCAAAGATTCCTGTTTTGTAGTAAGCTCCAATATCCCTTTTCCCCTGTTGTCAAACTCCTCGTCAGTGACCAACGGGTCAAAATATGTACTGTGTTCATACGAAATATTTGTTAAAACCGCAATGTCGGGCTTTATGATCTTTAGAAGATAAGACATATTTTTGGGTTCGACGGGGCTATCAATTCCCATCTCGGCAACGTATATGTCATACTTTTTATGGTCTAGAATTGCTTTCAACGGCGCTTTTATAAAAATTTTTAGCCACTCCGAGTAAGAATAATCACTCGGCGAGAGGTTTAGAATATCAAGAGGAATTCCGGTTTCGCTGTTTTTTCCTTTTCCCTGTTTAACCTTATATTTCTCGGCAAAAATAAGATATATAAAGTTGCAAAGAGAGGTTTTTCCGCTTGCCCCGCCCACTCCTATAATAAGAGGGTGTATTTTTTTTATCTGAAAATTTGACAAAATCCTTAAATAATTAAGTGCGATAAATGCAATTCTTTTTTTCATTTCCAATATTATAGCTTATTATTGACTGGGAGGTATCCCGTAATATGCCAATAAATCTTTTGCTATGTCAAAGAATATAGGGGCCGCGGTCTCGGAACCGTATATTGCCGCACTGGGTTTGTTTAAAATAACCAACATTACGAATTTTGGATTATCGGCAGGCGCAAACCCAATAAAAGAAGCAATCGTTTGCGTCGGGTCATAATGCCCCGCAATAGGGATAGACGCGGTACCGGTTTTTCCGGCTATCCTGTAGCCCTTCAGGCGAGTCCAGGCGGCTTCACCGTTATTAACCGCGTTTACCATTATTTCTGTCATTACCTTAGCGGTTTGGGGGCTTATAGGCTGATCTACGACCTTAGGCGCAATCTTAATAACCGAGCCGTCCGGGCTTTGTACCGCGGCAACAACGTGCGGCTCCATCCGTTTGCCTCCGTTGGCAATAGCTCCTATTGCATCAAGAAGTTCTATCGGCGTTACCGAAATTCCCTGGCCAAATCCTGTAGTCGCAAGATCAACCGGATACCATTGATCGTTTGGCTTTAAGGGTGACGAAACCTCTCCCTGCAAATCTATTCCCGTATTGCTTCCGATACCGAAAGAGTTTAAGGCCGAAATCATCCTGTCTACCCCAAGCTTCTGGGCGACAAACACCATACCGGTATTATCCGAGTGCTGTATTACCTGAATCATAGTGGTATTTGGAAAGTATTTATCATCCCATGTATGTATAAGGTATCCCCCTACGGGTACTGGGCCCGAACAGATAGGGCATGTTGTCTGCGGGGTTATCAGATTCTCGTTTAAAGCGGCAGACATTACAATTGGCTTAAAAGTGGAGCCAGGCTCATAAAGGTCCGAGATGAACGGGTTTTTGTAAAGGTCCTCGGAATAATTCTGATAGTCTCTCGGGTCAAAATTAGGATATGATGCCATAGCAAGTATGTTTCCTGTTTTAGGGTCCATGATCCCGACCATTCCGGAAACAGCCCCATATTTCTTAATCCCCTCCTTTAGCTTTTTCTCTACCAAAAATTGTATAGACCTGTTGATATTTAGGATTAAGTTATCGCCGTCGGTTGCGCCGCTCGTGCCGTTTACTCTTGTTAGAATCGGTCTTCCGAAAGCATCGAGAATTTGTGTGGCAACCCCCTCTTTGCCTTGCAGGAGCCTGTCATAGTATCCTTCCAGGCCAAAATACCCTTTATCGTTGCCCTGGGCGTCTTTACCTACAAACCCTAAAAGTTGCGCAGCCATCGAAGCTTCAGGATAGTACCTTTGGTACTGCTGGCTAAAGCCTATCCCGGGCAGGTTAAGACCTTCAATTTTTTGTTTTGTCGGAATATCAACATTATCTTTTAAGGGAACCCAATATCTGTCAAGCGAAAGCTCTGCGCTTAACGTAGAAGGGTCAACATTAAGAAGTCCCGTAAGAGAATTTACAGCTAGGTTTTTATCGGGAATCTGCTTGGGATCGGCAAAAACAAGATACGATATTTTACTGGCGGCGATGGGGAATCCGTCGGATGTTTCAATATTTCCCCTTTCCGGCATTATCTTTACGGTAGAGCCGTACTGTGCCTGTCCCATAGCGGAAAGGTCCGAAGCCCTAACAACCTGCCAATAAAATAGCCTGAGGATTACCAAAATAAAAGCAAAGGTTACAGCAAAAAGTACTAGCTTGTATCTCCATGTCATTGTCTTATTGCAACCGGCATCTGATTACTTAATACATAGTCCGAGGTTTGGTCGGTATAGCCTAAATCATATGCTTTTGCCGCAACATTTGTCAAAGAGGAATAAGCATAAACTTTTTGTGCGAGTTCACTGTTGTCAATTTTTAGCTGCTCTGTTTTTTGCTCCAGATCGCCCAGGACAACTCCGGAGGTTGCGATCTGGTTTGAAATGTATATCCTTACAACCGAAAGCAGCAATATAACGGTTAATAAAAATAATATTAAAAGGGCAGGTTTTTTCATAGTTCAATTTCTCTTAATATTTCGCAATAAATTGCTCATATTTAACTCTTTTCAAAAACTCTTAACTTAGCGCTTCTCGCCCGAGAATTTTTATTTAATTCTTCTTTCACCGGTAAAATGGGTTTAGCCGTAATTACTTTACCCATATTTTTTTCCTCAAAATCTTTAAAACTTTTCTTTACTATTCCATCCTCCAGCGAATGGAAGGTTATTACTATAATCTTTCCTTTCTCCTCCAAAAGATCTATCGCTTTAGGCAATGCCTCGGTTATGTTTTCAAGCTCGCCGTTTACGGCTATTCTTAAAGCCTGGAATACCTTTTTATTTACTTTTGTCTTAACAAAATCCGAAACTTCGCCTTTTAATCCGTAAGCCTTGTGCACAATGTCCGAAAGCTCACCGGTCGTTTTTATTGCCCTTATTCGACGGGACCTAACAATACCGTCAGAAATGGCTCTAAAACGATGTTCTTGACCAAGTCTATTAAATAAGTCATTTAATTCTCCTTTCGTTAAAAGATTTACAAGGACCTCGGCTGTAATTTGGGAACCTTTATCCATCCGCATATCCAGCGGCCCCTGTCTTAAAAAACTAAAACCCCTTTCAGGAGTATCTATTTGATGGGAGGAAACTCCCAAGTCAAATATAACTGCCGAAACTTTGGTAAAATTGTTTAAACGTGCGATCTCGTCTATTTCCTTAAAATTTCCTTTTTGTAAGATCAATTTTCCGTCTGAAATCTCTTTGCTAAATTTCTTACGGCCATATTCGAGCGATTCCCCGTCAAGGTCTATTCCCAAGACCGTTCCTCCCAGTTTCAAAATTCTGGCCGTGTGTCCGCCTCCCCCGAAAGTAGCATCTATATACTTTCTTCCGGGAGAAACCTCCAAAGTCTCTGTTATTTCTTTTAAAAGTACCGGCGTATGGAAATTATTCATTCCCTCCACCCTCTTTCTCTGTCAACCTTTTGGATATCGCGTCGATATTTTTTTCTAAACCCTTCTGATATTCTTCCCAGCGCTTCTTATCCCAAATTTCAACATAACGCGACAGCCCTATGAATACGACATTTTCTCTAATTCGTCCAAATTCTCTAAGATAGCCCGGTAATATAAACCTTCCCTTGCCATCGAGCGAAACGTTACTCGCTCCTCCGAGTAGGAATCTTTGAGTTTCCCTTGTCTCCGACTCAATAAAAGGTCGTCCTTCAGTTCCTTCAAGTAATGCTTTCCAATTTTCCTCGGAAACGACTGTGAGCGCGTTCTCATATCCTAAAGTAATAATTAATTTGTCGCCAAGAATTTTCCTGAATTTCTTAGGTAAAGCTGTTCTTCCTTTAGAATCGATTTTTCCTTCATATTGTCCTATTAGCATATCTTTAACCTCAGATATGGTGAGGCCTGCCTTATTTTGTCCCACTATTTCCCAATTTGTCCCACTTTATTCCATTTTGCACTTGTTTCTGGATGATGTCAAGGGGTAATAGGAGTATTTTAGTGTTCTACCACAAAACTAACACTAGATGTGGAAAATTGAAATTTATTTAAATAAATTTGGGGGATTTACTGCGCTGATGCAAGGGTTGTTTCAGACTGGAAGATGCTTCCGTCGGTCTTGGTAATTTTAAGGACAATTTTTATGTTGGAAATATCCGTATCATAATGACAGACGTCCGAACAAGTTCCGAGAGTAATTACTGCTTGATAAGGTGAAGTTAGGGGAATTTGACCGAATGTTCCTCTTGGAATCCCCCCCTTTGAAGTATATGAAAATTCATATTCAATATTGGATATTCCTTGCGGATTCGCAATGGAGGCTATCACCGTTTTACCCGGAGTCCCTACTTTTAGGGATAACCCTATTGAATCTGCTGTAATCGTAGGAATAGGTGCTTGAGTAGGTAAAGCCTGAACACCCTGATCCGCCTGTGACTGCGGAGCTTTTTGACCCTTAAATAATATAAATGCACCAACGGCTATAACCAATACTAAAATAACCGCTCCAGCGATTATAACTTTCTTTTCTTTAAGAAGTTCTTTCATTTTCTCCACCAAGCATATAAAAAACAGGTTTGCATGTCAATATGCTCAAAGTTATAGGTTAATCTAAGGATTATTGCAATTTATCTTGGAAATATTCCAAGAGAGTTACTATTTTTACTCTTTCCTGCTTTGCGCTGTCGCGGTCCCTTACTGTCACCGTACCGTCTTCCAGGCTTTGAAAATCAACTGTTACGCAAAAAGGCGTCCCGGCCTCATCCTGCGCAAAGTAGCGCTTTCCTATGTTTCCCCTGGCGTCCCAGGCAACCATCATCCAGGGCTTAAGCACCTCGTAGATTTTTCTTGCCTCGGCGACCAGGCCTTCTTTGTTAGCCAAAAGCGGAAAAACCGCGACCTTATACGGAGCAAGTTTCGGATTTAGCTTAAGGACTTTCCTGTCCCCTTCCTCGGCATACGCATCAATAAGGAAAAATAAAAGGCTCCGGTCAACTCCCCCGGAAGTTTCAATAACCCACGGAGTGAACTTTTTTCCATCATCATCTACATACGACAAATTGTGCCTCGACAGATCCCAATCACCTCTATGATGTATTCCCTCGAATTCCGACCAGCCGAAAGGCGAATTGTATTCAATGTCTTCGGCAAATCTCGCGTAATGTGCGCGTTCCTTGTCTTCGTGCTTTCTAAACCTTAAATTTTCTTTTTTAATCCCTAAAGCCTGATACCATTTCATTCTTTCCTGACGCCAGTATTCGAACCACTTATCGCCTTCCGCATCTTGTGGCCTTATAAAAAATTCCAGCTCCATCTGTTCGAACTCCCGGCTTCTGAACGTAAAATTTCCTGGAGTTATCTCGTTTCGGAAAGCCTTTCCTATCTGGGCAATTCCAAACGGGATTTTGACCCTCGTTGAAGACACGACGTTTTCGAAATTTACAAAAGCACCCTGTGTAATTTCTCCTCTTAAGAATATCTCGTCCTGCTGTCCTTCTATAATCCCAAGGTATGCTTTGACCAAAAGGTTAAACTTCTGGGGCGAAGTCCACTGCGGTTTTTCTTTATGGGTTTTCTCGTGGGCCTTAACCTCCTCTTTTTTATCGGCCCTGAAACGCTGATGGCATATCTTGCACTCGACTAGAGGATCGGTAAAAGCCTCCAGGTGCCCCGATTTTTCCCACACCGTCGGGTTCATCATTATTGCCGCATCTACTCCTACAACGTCACTTCTTAGCTGGACCATTTCTTTCCACCATAAATCTTTTATGTTCTTCTTAAGAAGAACTCCCAAAGGTCCATAATCCCATGTACCAGTCAGACCGCCATAGATTTCAGACCCCGGATAAATAAAACCGCGCCTTTTGCAAAGCGCGACTATCTTTTCCATGAGTTGGTTTTCCATAAAGCTATGATAGCAAAAAAGGCCCTAAGTTAAAAGGCTAAGAAAGCCGTGGCATGATCTGTTTTGCCTTAAGCTTTCTTTCGAGGATGCTTTCAATAAAACCCTGTGTTTGGTCCATCGGAAGATATTCATTATCATGATAAAAACCCAGAAGCTTTAAAAGCTTAAGCTCGAATCTGTATGCAACAAGATCCAAATTTTTATTGACAGAGATTGTTTTTAATGCTTTGTCCAAAAGGTCGTAGATTTCCCTGTTTTCCTGGTTTTCTGCACAAAGTCCGTCCACAAGTTCGCAGAAATGGTAAGCTATCCCAATTCTTTTCAGGTCATTTTTTAAGATCTTGAAATTCTCCAGAGACTCAACCTCCGTTAATACGGGCATATTTGCACCTGCAGCCTGGTAAAGACCGAATTTGGCCCTATTTAAAAGCTCGATATGGGGAGAACGCCTGCTGGTAATTTTGCGGACCCCTTTTGCCTTAACCGTAATCTTGCCTTTCTCTTTTGAGTATATGGTCAGAATTCTGTCGGCCTCGCGGAAGTTTTTCCTTTTGATGACTATCCCCTCTGTTTTAAACGACCTCATATTTTATCTCAGCTTAAGGTTAAGCGTCTTGTCGGAAGAAAGATCAAATTGCTGTATTGGCGTACCGCTCACCGATATCGTATATGGGAAATTATCTATTCCGGGCTGTTTTTGAATAAGAAGCGGCAACAAGGAATTACTTGCAAGCTTAAAGGGTAATTTATAAGTAACGGTAAGCTTTGTTGTACCCAACGGTCTGACGGTCAAAAATCCGTCAAAAACGGTTTTTCCTAAATCATCATATGTTGTCATTTTAACTTCCGAACCCTGATAAGACACGAGTTGGCTTCCTTTGGGCACATAGATCCTAAACCAGTCCCTGAAATCCGCATTAAGGCATAAGTTTCCGCTTGCAAGGTTACAGTCCGAAGGCTGATACGGGTTTTTATAATTTACCGTAACCGTTTTTACAATCGACCCGTCGCTTTGCAGCTGATAATCCTGAGTTATAGATTCGTCGACAAACAGGTTAGCCTTGTCGCCGCCGAAGTTTGCCTCGTTTAAGTGGAAGTAGTCACCAGTAAAAGGCATTATCCTTCCCGCGGCATCCAACCCTTCAAAGCCCGCCTGGGCCTGCGGGTCATTCATGTAAAAGAGGATATGTTTCTGATTCATTTGCGTTAACATTGCCTGGAAAAGCGGTCCCCAGTAAACTTTCGGCGAAGATGAGAACGCTTTTGTCATAATCGCATACATTAAGTCACCTATTATACCTTTTCTGTTTGTCTTAACTCCCTCGACCGGCTGGTCTGCAATCACCTCGAGCTGGTATATAACTTGCGGACAATCGCACCTCGGATCTATTTTAGTCGTAAAAGTAGTACCGTCAACATTCATATCGCCCAATATATCCATTGCGGCAACCAAAGCGTGCGTATCCACGGCTATAATTCCGTCTACGGGTATATAGCCTCCGGCGGTTTTATACATCTTGTAAAAACTGTCCATCGAAACCTTAAAATCCGGAGAAAGATTGTTGTCCCTAAGGTTTAACACCGAAACGTTCGGTAGATATTTTAGGATCGGGCTTGGCGCAACGGGCTTATTCGGAACCGTTGCATCAAGGTCGTATATATTACCCGACGTATCGACGTGTACAACGCCACTATTAACGCTAAAAACGGCATAAGCAGTTATAAACCCGCCGGTTGGCCTTAGCTCTTTATCATTTTGGAAGAGAATAAGGTATTTTTTCTCGGTGGGCTCTCCTAATATCGAAGGTAGGGTCTTGATCAAAGGCTTTGCGCTTGTAATAAGGTTTACGCTCTCATCGGTAAGGCTTTTAACGTTATCAAGGGTAGTTTTCACCTTTTTACCAACTATGAACTCGGGATAGTGGTTCGGGTCGACCTGGTCAATTTGAGCTTTTACGATTGCCAGCTCATTTGAGATCTGGTCGATTTTTGGCGTGACCTTGCCTATGGTTTTTACTGCCGTTTCTATCCTTTGCTGGGCGCTCCCGCCGACGAAACTCCCCTGTCCTTTTAGCCCCAAAACGTCCGCGTATGGTTTGACCGCATCAACGAGGATAATTGCGGCGTTGAGCCCGTGCTGGCCCGCCTGAAGCATATGGTCGCCGTCGTTATAGTACCAGTTAGCGATTGGAATATATCGTAGATACCACATCTTATAAAAATCCTTTTGAGTAGTGTCCAAGTCTGTTTTTGTCTTGGCAAGCTGATCCGAAGCAAGTGAAACATTTTGAGTTTTTATTGCCCATTCCGCAGCCTGTGCATCGGCGTATGCTACTTTGGCCTGCTTATAAGTTTTTACCGCTGGAAAATAAACTCCGAAAACGGAAAAAAGAACAAGTACCAAAACTACAAACAGGAATGCCAGAAACTTCTTGCTTTTTACAAGTCCTATTAAACTGAAATTTTTTCTTCTTTTGCTCATAAGAGGTGCTTTTGAGTTTACGTTATCATTGACTTTAGGTATGGAAGGACTATTTTTAACAGTAGGCTGTTTATCAAGGTTGAAATCTATTTTTTCTAATCCATCCATAGGCTATATCATATCCTGAATTTAGATATAATGTCAATCAGTTTGATGTCTTCCTACAGTGCTCCTTTCCCAGAAATCATAGCCCAGGGAGTTTTTAAAATTATCCACAAGTCATAAATTATAGACCTTTTTTTTACATACGTCTCGTCCATTTTAATCCTCTTGTCGAAGTTTATTTCCGACCTTCCCGAAACCTGCCAGTAACCGGTGAGACCGGGTTTTATGGAAAGTACAATTTTTACCGATTCGCGGGTTTGGGGATACTTCGCCTGCTGTTCCCTTAATTCATCCGGATAATAAGCCCTGGGGCCCACCAAGCTCATGTCGCCTTTTAGGATATTAAAAAGCTGGGGCACCTCGTCCAAAGAGTGTTTTCTAATAAAACGCCCGACTTTTGTAATTCTCGGGTCATCTTTTAATTTATAGCTTCCTTTTTTATATTCGCTGTAAAGTTTGGAGTATTTGGGATTATTTCTTAAAAGCTCATGGGCGTTTTGTATCATGCTCCTGAACTTGTACATTTTAAAGCCCCTTCCGCCTTTTCCTACCCTTTCGGGCGTGTCCGCCAAAACAGGGCCATCCGTGTCCAGCTTAATTGAAATTGCGATAACAAGCATTACCGGAGAAAAAAGTATAATAAGAAGCAGGGAAAAAAAGATATCCATGATTCTTTTAGTCCGTTCGTAAAAACCGCTTTTTTTTACTTCCTTATAAGGCATAAATTAAGTTAAACTCTCGTGCTCGGTTCCGCTTAGGCTTTCCACGAGCTTTTTTATTTTTGGGACAGAGGTTTTGGAGCAGACCAGCAAAACGTCATCCGTATTGATTACAATCATCTTTTCCAAATCTATACCGACCGTTAGCTGGTCCGTAAAGTTAAAAACCAGATTATCCGAAGAATCTTCAATTAAGACTTTTCCCCTGGTTACATTTTCTTCCGTTTTTTCCTCCAAGGCTTCTTTTAAAGCCTCCCATGCGCCGACGTCGCTCCAGCCAAGGTCCGCCGCAATCACAAAAACCTTATTTGGATCGACTTTCTCCAAGACCGCATTATCAAAACTTATTTTCTCCAAGTTAGGATAAGTTTTCTGGAAAATTTCCTCAAAATCCTTTTTTCCTACCGCTTCCCTAATCTTAATTATACCCTCCCAGATTTTTGGGGCGTGTTCTTTATACTGCGAAAGGATAAATTCGGGCGTCGAAACAAAATAGCCCGGGTTCCACGCGTATTTTCCGCTATTAAGAAACTTCTCCGCCATTTCAAGGCTTGGTCTGTATATTAATTTCTTGAACTTGAATATTTTTGTGCCCCTTACCTGCGACTGCTCCTCGCCAAATTCTATCCAACCCAAGTTCTGGTTTGCAAACCTTGCCCTCTGTCCTATGAATACTATAGAATTTTTGTTTTTATTGACAATGCTTTCCGCAAAAGTTAATACTTCCCTAAAACGCCTCTCTTTTTTGACAAAATGGTCGCTCCAGATTATGGCAACCGGTTCACCGGGGTTTTTCTTGCCGATAATTGCCATTGCCACGCCAACCGCGGGTCCGACATCGCGCATTTCGGGCTCCAGAATAAAATTATCGTGGGGGATTTGAGGCAAATGCGCTCTTACGAGCTCTTCGTACTTTTTTCCCGTAGATATATAGATGTCTTCGGGCTTAAAATCCGGCTGAAGTCTGTCTACCGCAAGCTGCAGCGTTGACTTGTCCCCTATTATTTTCTCAAATTGCTTCGGAGTATTTTTTCTGGACAATGGCCAAAGCCTGGTTCCCACCCCTCCTGCAAAAATAACTATCTTCATAAATTTTTTAAGCCCCTACCTACCTCTCTTAACAGTGAATTTCTAAAATTAGCAAATGAAAACCTTTTGGAATTATCGGTGCACAATTTTGCATTATATCTTTTATTTTGAAATTTTTCCATCGCTTTTTCAAGTGCTTCCGCGGATTGAACGTCAAAAAACTCTCCGGTAACCCCTTCTTTTATTATGTCCAAGGCTCCCCCGCCCCTAAAAGCAATGACCGGTTTTCCGAAACTTTGTGCCTCAACCATCACCAATCCGAAATCTTCGATCCCGGGGAAAATAAGCGCCCTGCAATTTGCATAATAGTTGCCAAGAGTTCCTTCCGCAACTTCACCCAGGAACTCGATATTTCTATTTGCCATACGCTTAAGGTTATCTTTTTCCGAACCCGTACCGATTATTTTAAGGGGTAGATTTAATCTATTAAACGCTTCAACCGCAATATCTATCCTTTTATAATAAACGAGTCTTGATACGATTAAATAGTAGCCGCCTTCCGAAGTTTCCTTCGGTTTGCCAAGATCGGCAACGGCAAGAGGAATTAAGCCAGACTCAAGTCCGTAATATTTTTTAATTCTTTTTTTGACTTCGGTTGATATTGCAAGGTAGCTATCGGGGCGGTTAGCGGCGATCTTATCCCAATAGCGCAAATATGAAACGGCCGGTTTTGACAGAAATCTTATCAGGGGATTTTTAAAATAGTCGTTATAGCCGCTCCATAGATACCTGGTAGGCGTAAGGCAAATGCAGATATGTAAAGTTCCTGGTTTTGTAATAATTCCCTTTGCAGCTTCACTTGTAACCGATATCACGAGGTCGTATCCGTCAAAATTAAAACTCTCAAAAGCAAGCGGCATGAAGGTTGCAAAAAGGTCATGAAAAGACGAGGCGAACGGAAGTTTCTGTAAAAAAGTTGTTTTTACGCTAAATTCTTCAGCCCAAGGAGCACCCTCCCGGTTATAAACCGATGTGTACAAATCCGCCTCGGGATAAATCTTGTGGAGTGCCAAAAGCACCCTTTCCGCTCCCCCCCATTTATTTACCCGGTCATATACCAATGCTACTTTCATAAATCTTCAGTGTATCCTCGGCCATTTTTCTCCAGGAAAAATGTTTGGAAATTTCGTACGCTTTATCAACTCTTTTACTCTCATAATTCCCTTTATAAACATAAACAAGCGCGCGTTTAATTTGTTCCGTATCAAAAGGGCTAAAATAAATTATGCTGTCTCCTGCAAGCTCTTTTAAAGACGGAATATCGGAGGCAACTACCGGACATCTTATTGCCATCGCCTCCAAAACGGGAAGCCCGAACCCCTCCATAAGGGATGGGAAAACCAAAGCAAGCGCGTTTTTGTAGAGAATCGTCAAATCATTGTCCGATACTCCGGAATAATGGTAAATCTTATCCTCCAATCCGTACTGCCTGGCTTTAGCCATCAATGCTCTATAGAATATATCTTTCCTTCCGACAAAAACCAGCCTTAAATCCTTAAATTCCTTTTGCACGAGAGAGAATGCCTCCAAAAGCCTGTCCAAATTCTTATGGGGATATGCGTTCCCTACATAAATGAAATATTTTCCGTCCAAGACTTTATAATTAGGGCCTGTTTGGCCATGTAATTTAACCGTCAATTTGTCATCACAGCCTTCATATGTCACGGAAATTTTGTCTTCGCTTACGTTAAGGGTTTTGGCAACGTCATTTTTAACGGCATTCAAAGGAACTAAAATTTTCTTTGAATTTCTTACCGCATTGTTAAGCACAAATTTATATCCTAGCCTCTTAAGAAAATAAAGGGGAAACGGAAGGGTTGACGCCTTACCCGTTGAATAATGGTACGGGATTAGGTCATGAACCGTAACAACAAACGGCCTTTTATAGAAAACCGGTACGGAAATATACGGAAAATGGACAAGATCAAGGTATTCGTTTTCCAAAATTTTATGGAAATATATTTGTTCCGAAACCGAATGCCACCTAATATTTGCTTCCGCGATTTTCCAATTCCTGTTTTTTACCTCCGGCCTTATATCTTCCAAATCCTCTTTCCTTACAAAAAGCACATAATGGTTTTTCTTGTCTATTTTCTGAAGGTTAACGACGAGGTTTCTTATGTATCTTCCGACACCGGTCTGGCTCCAAAGCCTTGCGTCAATTCCGATCCTCATGAAGTTATTATACCAATAAACCTTATGCTCAAGCCACAAATTATGCTAAACGATTGAAAACCAATAGATCTAGCTATATAATCGCGCTTATGCAACTTGAGAGAGTACGGGGCGCTAAAATAACCGAAGGCGTAAACCTTAAAGACGGAAATTTTTTTAGTTTCCCCAACAATCTTAAAACTCTTGGCCTTTTAACGGCGGGGATGGAAATATATACTAAAGATTTTGATCCTTGGGCCTTGTTAGCATCGGCCGTTGTTATATATCTTGGTTATTTAACAGAAGCGTGGTCCCAAGCTGTACCGGAAAACCCGGATATTCCAAACACGGAATAGTCTCAGCTCAGTTTCTCCTTAAGTGCGATACCTGCAAATACCAAGCGCGTAATAACCCACGGGTATTTTTGTTCGTAATGTTTCTTATAAAAAATACGCATCGCGTTAAATCTCCATTTAGTCGCAAGCTTTCTCGTCTTTTCGTCGGCGGTAGTT
Source organism: Patescibacteria group bacterium (assembly GCA_023379465.1). The sequence continues at coordinate 6,075 of JAMCTM010000049.1, read as the reverse complement.
ATTTCCTTGGAAACTTTTTTGATACCTCCCGAAACTCCCTTAAGATGAGTTATAAAGGTATCTGGATAGTAGTAGACTTCCCATCCTTTATGCCAGAGCGTATAGCAAAAGTCCAGATCCTCGCCGTAGAAGAAATAATCTTCGTCCCACCATCCGGCATCCTCTCCCGCTTCTCTTCGTACAAACATGAACGATCCCGCCAATGCGTCGATCGTGTGCGTTTTTGATAGGTCCAGAAATCCCAAGTTGTAACCGCCGAAAAGTTTTGTTCTTGGAAAGATTTTTGAAAGTCCCGAGAAATGGCAAAAAGCATTCCAAGGGGTTGGGAAACCCCTGTGACACGAATCATCGATAGCACCTGTTGTAAGTAAAACTTTGCACGTCGCCGCGCCGCATTTTGGGAATTTCGACATAAAATCGATCATCTTTTTTATGGTATTTTGGTTAAATAACGTATCGGAGTTTAGAAACAATACAAATTTTCCGGATGATTTTTTAATACCTATGTTATTTGCCTTGGAAAACCCGTAATTTTCCCTGTTTTGTATATATAAAAAGTTCTTATGTTTGGAAAAAGTTTTGGTGATTAACTCCTTGGTCCCGTCTTTGGAATCGTTATCAACTACGATTACTTCAAAATTTAAGTCCTTGGTATTCGCATAAACGGACTCAATACAATTTTTTAATATTTCTTTTGTGTTATATGAAACAATAATTATACTTGTGTCCATCATAAAGTTGACTCGTATACTTCGTTTAATTTTTTAGCAATTCTTCGCCAATCATAATTTTCCTCCACAAACTTTCGTGCGCTTAATGTCAGCTTGCGGTAAAGGCTGTGATCGGAATATAAATTATACACAAACTCCGCCAGCTCTAAAGGCGCTTCGGACGAAAGCATATGCATTCCGTTTTTTGCCTCCAGGCCCTCTATGCCAAGGCTCGTCGTCACGACCGCGGTGCCCGATGCCATTGCTTCCAACACCTTGTAACTTGTCCCGCCCGCGGCCCGCAGGGGTGCCAAAAGCATATAGGCTTTTGCATAAATTTCCCAGGTATCGTCTTTATTTCCGTAATCAAGGATTATGCTCTTATCCTGATATTTTTTAAAACTTTGCGGCAACTCCTTCCCTACAACCCAGAGCTTTAGCAAAGTTTCCCTGTTCTGCTTTTGCATTTTCTCCAAGACCAGCGGCCAGACTTCTTCCAGAATAAACTTTAAAGCATCCCTGTTTTGTATCCATTTAAAATTACCGATAAAAAGGACGCGTCTTTCGGCGGGCTTCTGGTTATAGTCCCTGAATGCGAATTTTTCCGTATCTACCCCGTTTGGAACGACCTCTATGTCGGGTCTTTTCATTAAGTGTCTTTCTATATTTGAAACAGCAACCAGCCGGTCGGCTTTTCGCCACGCAGCCTCCTCTTTCCTTCTTAATTTTGCTATATCAATATATAAAAAGGGCTTTAACACGGGGTTTGCAAGTTTTGCGTATCTTTGATAAACAAGATATTCGATATTATGTTCAACCAAAACGACCGGAATCCGAACTTTTGGAAGGTTCTGGTAGACGTAAAATGTTTCAACGTGTATCAGGTCATACGGCATTTTAACAAGCTCGTCCTGTATCAGGAGTCTCATTTCCTCACTTGTATGCCCTGTGATCAGGAACGGGTTAGAAGAAAATCCGGTTTTTAGGATATTTTCAATACTCCACTGTTTTTTTCTTCTTACGGTTATAACTTTTTCGCAGATATTTTCAACTTGGGCCAGGTCCTCTTCGGTCTGGTTGTCCCTTTTTTCGCATATTAGGGTTATGGAGTGTTTTTCCGACAGATTTTTTATAAGGTTATATAGCCTTATATGTCCGCCGCTTGTAAGCGGAAAAGGAAGAAAAGACGAAACCATTAGTATCTTCATAAAGGTTTGTTTAAATCAAAAATTACATACTGCTTGGTTAGGGCTATTATTTTATATTTTTTTCCGATTTGCAAATCAACAGGGGTGGGATTGACAAGAATTAAGTAGTTAGCCCCCATTTTTACCATTTGCGGCAAGGGGTGTTCAAAACTTGCCCAACCCACTCTTTCTGTCTGGTATAAAAATGAGGTGTCGCCGTTATAATTTGCGATAACCTTGGCGTTTTTGGGAGTTAATTTTTGTACGGCTTTACCTGCTGCAATTATCGACCAGTCGTTTATATCAAAATAGTATTTCACCTGGTTCCAGGCAAGGCCCAGGCCCAGAATTGTCAAAACTGCAAAAGCGGTAACGCCCGCGTACCTTCGGAAGTTTTCTCCACGCCTTATAAGCTCGGCTGCGCCAAGCCCCATAAAAATAGCGATTGTGGGGATAATTAAAATTTGGTAATAATCGTGCTGGACATTTCCCGTTGCAATCGTTGAAACGTAAATAATGCTTGAAAGAGCAAAGGACGAAGCAAAAAGCAAATCTTCCCTCTTATATTTTTTCAAGAACGCAAAAACAAATATGACTACGCCGAAAAACCCGAGAATTAATTTTGTAAAGCGCTGGTAAACAATCCAGTAAAAAAACGAGGGGTGAAATCTTATGTTGTTTCCGTTAAAAAGCCAGTTTGACGCGGGTATCCCTTCCGGGTACTGTAGCATCCATACCCTCCACCAGGCAAGGGGCGCAACCGAAACTATAAGAAAAAGCCACAGCTGCCATTTGAGTACAAACCTAAGGCCGAATTTTTCGAAAGCAAGGTAAATAAGCGGAAGCGTAAAAAAAAGCGCATAAGGCTTTAATAAAAGCGCGGCAACCATAAATACCAGGGACATTAAAAATCGGAAATTAAAAATTGAAAATCTGTCGTCTTCGAGCCACCGGTCGAAAAAATAAATTGCCCCAAGCGTTGTCGTAACCATCGAAGGATCGGGCAAGATTGTCCTTGAATAATAGATGTTAAAAGGAATAAACAGGAAAAAAAACGACGTCAAAAACGCCGCAGGTTTTCCGAAGCGTTTTTTGATTATTAAATATAAAAACACAGCGGACAAAAGCGAGGCAAATATGGAAACAAGCCTTCCCCATTCGGGAAGCGTAAGTACTCCTATATATTTAAAAGTTGCCGCCTGTAAGACGTTATAGATCGGAAATTCTACAAACCTGTAACCCATCGGGTTATCAAGGCCCGAGGCGACGTTTGAGATGTCTTCAAACCTCGGATGCAAAATATCAAAGCCCTGGTTTACAAATGTTCTCGAAACCGCGGAAGTATCTGACTGGCGCCAGGAATGCCAGTCGGCTATAGGACTGTTAAACCTGTAAAGCCTTACCGCAAATCCCACCAAAAGTATTAAAATCAAAAGCGGTATTTGGTATTTTTCAAACCTCTTATTTAACTGCATAAATATTGTCGTTTTTGTCAAAGGCGAAAACAAAAGTATTCTTTTGTTTACTTAAAGTCATCCCTTCGGAAAGAGAAGTTATTTTATAAATTCTTATTGAAGGATCCCTGTAAATAAACCATATCCCGTCCTCGAGCCCTACGGGAAATATCCAGGCCTGGTCTTTTCGTATGGGAAGGTTTACAAAATAAAAGCTTGCATTGGGATGGTTCCCGTCGTAATAAAGCCTTAGGTATCCTAGAGTTCTTTGGGTTATTCTTCCCGCTTCCTTCCACTCGGCGTTTTCAAGACCCTGCTGGTAATAATAGTATCCTCCGACAAAAAGCATTAATACGACAAGAAATATATTCACTGCTCTTTTGGACTTTAAAAGGGAAACCAATTTTCTGACAACCAGCACAAACAGTATGCTAAAGCCAACTGACGCAAGATACGCATACCTTTCTGAAAGGTTGCCGAGTCCTAAGAACGGAATCAAAGCTACAAACGAAAAGGAAAGCGCAAAAAATGCAAGTCTTAATTCCTCGTTTTTGTAATACTTCTTAATCTTTGCCCTGTTAATAAATATATAAAATGCCCCGACTAACAACACGAATAAAAGTATTGCGGCGATGTATAAAGCCTGCTGTTTTAGAAGGTCTCTTAGCATCGTGTAGTAAGGGAGCACCGGCTCTCCCGCTATATACATGGCCACGTATCCCAGGAAATTTCCGACAAAATTGGGTACCAGGTGCGGAAGGCTGTAAGAATAGTCGCCGCCAAAACCTACGGAATTGGTAAGTTGCCTGACAAAAGGATACAAAAGAGTAAATATTCCAAAAGGTATATAGCTTAATATTGCACTGTCCTTGTAAACCTTGATTTTTGAAACAAAGATATCAACCAAAATTATAAGGGGAAGAAGTATTATTGAACCTTCATACGAAAGAAAAGTTAAAAGCCCCAAACTTAGTGCGATAATATACCATATTTTTGAGCCGTGCCCTCTAAACTGCGTCCATGCAAGAATTGCATAAACCGTAAAAAGCGCGTAAAGGTTTGTAGACATCGTCGAGATCCAGTATAAATCCTCCCCCTGGGAGGGAAGGAACAAGAATATATGAGGCCCTATAAAAGAAAGAACCTTATTTTTAAACAGCTTCTGGATAAGTATGTAAACTCCTAATGCGGTTAGGAAATGTATTGAAAGCATAAATACGTGGTAACCGTTGGGCGTAAACGAAAACACCGTATACAAAAGGTACATCATAAGCTTGTCCAAAGGCCTATAGAAGAATCCCTGGGAATTTATGAAAAGCTTGGGCAAGTCCGGAAGGTTAGTGGTCGCCGCCCACTTAAGCCATGTAAAATCGTCTGCCACAAAGAAGTTGCCGATTGCCCGCATATAAAAAAACACCAGGAGGAAAAACAGGTAAAAAACTATAAATACGTGCGAAGTAAGGTACCTTAAAATATATTTGACGTATTGGTAGTCTTTTTTGTATAAGAATGCCGTCCCGGCGGCAATACCAAGCACTATCCACATAGACTCGGCAAGTTTTGAAGCCTCAAAAACGTCTATAAGTGTTGCATTTAAGAAAATACCTACTACCCCGCCAACCAGCCCCAATAAAAATGCCCTGGGAAGGCTGTCGGAAACCTCCGGTAAAACCTGTTTTAGAACAAGGAAAAGAAGCAAAAATATGGAAAGGAAAGAAGCCATTCCCAAAAGGCCGGTCTCGCCCAAGATTCTTAGAAAATTATTGTCAACTGCAAGAGTGATTGTCGCAAACCCGCTTCCCAGGATAGGGTTCCTAAGGAATGCATTCCAGGCGTTTGGCCATTCGGCCTGGAACCTGGTAGTAAATGAAATGTCATATACCAAAACTTTTTTAATAAGGAAACTTCCGGAAATAGTGGAAATCTGCACTCCCCCGTTTTCAAGCTTTAGCTTTTTTGCCTCCTCTATGGAAAGGTTTGACTGTACTATCGCCTTGTTTGTTTTCTTAAGGTTGGACACCTGCGGAAGGCCCAAATATCCCGAGCCCTCCGGAAGGTTCTGGGTCGGAACATTGGCGATAATGTTATTTGAAACCTTATTTTGCAAATCCTGGGGAAGCTGGCCGACGACCTGCCCCTGGTTATTTACGACAACCGACGTCAGCCTGAACGTTTCCATAAAACGTTTTGCGGTTGAACTCGAAAATATAAGAAGGAGAACTACGCTTAAGGCAAAAAACGGAATTATGTATTTTTTCTTTTTTATAAGCCATAAAGTAACGGCAATCCCTACGAGATATGCTATAAACGAAACTCTTGAAGATGTAAAAATCATAACCATTATCGAAGTTAATGTGAGCAAAAAAGCGAGGATTTTATATAACCTTTTCTTAACCGCAAAAATCAAAGCGGTAAATACGGGAATGAGCATAACAAGATAGGCGGCAAGATCGTAGTGTCCGGCGAAAGTCGCCGTTATCCTCGCTCCTTTCGGAAGGCACAGGGGGATTCCTTTTGCAAACTGCTCGTTTCCGGTCTGAAATGAAGGGAAGCAAAAAGAATAGTGCTCGAAAAACTTGGGGAAAGCGGCCCAAAGATCAAGGTAAAACCTTTGCCCGAAAGCGTATGCAGAAAACGCCACCACCGTAGCGGACAGGATAATAAGGTAATCCCGAAGGTCCTTCCGGCTTCTGACGGTCGAAAAAGCGACGAAAAATAAGCTAA
>JAMCTM010000048.1 GCA_023379465.1 Patescibacteria group bacterium | reverse complement strand
AAATCTTCTCCCGCGGTTTTCCTAATTTTTTCAATTATCTGCGGTATTTCGTTCTTAATTTTTGACTTTTGAGTTGTAATTTTAACTTTTGAATCATGACTTTTTAATTTACCTTGAGTATCTAACCTAGTTTTAAAACCGCATATACCTAAGAAATTAGATAAAATCCGCAAACCATTCTGGGTATGTTCTACCTCAGGATGAAACTGCAGACCGTAAATATTCTTCTTTAAATCGCCAACCAGAGAGTACGGCACATGATCTGTTGAACCAAGTGCTTCAAAACCTTTAGGCAGCCTAATGACTTCATCTCCATGACTCATCCAGACAGTAAATTGTCTTGGTAATTTACCAGATATTTGAGATTCTGTATTCGAAATTTGACATTTTGTCGGTCCGTATTCTTTTTTTCCGGGAACCACCTTTCCGCCCAATAGATGAACCATTAATTGAAATCCGTAACAAACTCCAAGTATTGGAATCTCAAAATTAAAAACCTTAATGTTGATACTCGGAGAGTTTTTTTCGTACACCGACGACGGTCCTCCGGAAAAAATAATTCCATTTGGTTTTTTTCTTTTAATCCGGTCAAGAAGCTCACCCGGGGTCAAAAGCTCTGCGGAAAAACCCAATTCTTTAATACGTCTTGCTATTAAATGGGCTGTCTGGGAGCCAAAATCTACAACGTAAATCATAAAAATCTGTTGTTAGTAGTAGTTTTTTCCGGGATCTGTCACCAGTATGTCGTGCGGATGGCTTTCTATTAAAGACGACTGGGTAATTCTGGTGAACCTTACCTTTTCCCAAAGCTCTTCGATATTTTTCGCCCCCGCATAATACATGCCGGATTTTATCCCGCCTATCGCCTGCTCCGCGATTTCTTTGACTGTTCCCCTAATAGGCACTAATCCTTCTACCCCTTCCGCAACCAATACCCTGTCTTGATAACTTTTTCCATGAAATTCACCCTCCGATTTTATCTTTGCCCCCTTTTCCATTGCCCCAACCGATCCCATCCCCCTATATTTTTTAAACATATAGGTTTTATGGGTATGATTGAAAATACTCTGAAATCTTCGCGGCACATCTTCTTTGTTAAGAATAACTGTTTCGCCTGGCGCCTCGCCGGCAGATGCGAAAAATCCTCCCATCATCACTGCTGATGCCCCGCAGGCTAAGGCTTTAACCATGTCCCCTGAATATTTAATCCCCCCGTCAGCGATGACAGGAACCCCTTTGGGTCTTGCTTCTTTAGCGGTTTCCAAAATAGCGGTAATCTGGGGAACACCCATACCCGAAACAACCCTTGTTGTGCAAATTGCCCCGGGCCCCATCCCAACACGCAGTCCGTCCGCTCCCGCGCGAATCAATGCTTTTGCCGCCTCAAATGTCGCGATATTTCCGGCGATGACTTCTTGCCTTGGAAACATTTTTTTAATCTTACCAACCGCGTCTAAGACCGTTTTTGAAAATCCATGGGCAGAATCCACCACGATCACATCCGTCCCTGCTTTAACCAATGCCTTAACCCGCTCCTCGAATCCTTCGCTTGCCCCAACCGCGGCCCCAACCAAAAGATTTTTTGATTTTACCTTTTCTACCTCCTTTGCCTGGGCGGCAAGTGATAAATTACGGTGGATAATGCCGATGCCTCCCAATTTTGCCAAGGCAATAGCCAGCTCTGATTCTGTTACCGTATCCATGGGAGAGGAAACAAACGGAAGCCTTAATTTAATGTTGCGGGTTAATCCGGCAGACAAATCTATTTCCGAACGGGAGAAATCCGTATAACCCGGAAGAAGAAGTATATCGTCAAATGTAAGAGAAACCGGAAATAATTTTTGACTCTCCATGATTAATTATCTAATCTCTATGTCTATTTTGTCAACCCCCAAACCAGTAGGCGTTCAGGATTTAGCAAAAATGGTTAATCTATCGCTCGTGAACAAAAATTTTTCTGTCCTTCGCAACTCGCTCATACTTCGCTCAAACAATCTCAGGCCAAAAAATTTTATTCACTCGCTCTCTTTGTCAATTCCTGAACGATTACCCAAACCAAAAGAGGAGTAAAGAAGTAAAATAAAGTAAAAGGCAATGCCTATTTCTTGAGCGTCTCCGCCGCCCCTCCAACCATCATCATCAGGATAGCCAAGAAAAGCATTAACAAGTTTTCTTTGCCCTTAAGATTCTGTTGAATCTCCTGCTCTGGTTTTCCTTGCGATTTTAATTGCTGCTCCAAAACCGCGGTTAGAAGACCAACTACTTTTGCCATCTCCGGATTCTGCATTAATAGCTCGCTTCCTTTAAGCGCCTTGGCTAATTCTGCGGGGGCCTGCGCGGCGGCCTCTCCCGCGGCTGCTTCTGCTTCCTGATCCTTGTCTTTTTGAAATCCGGCGAGGGCTTCTGTTTTAAGAGCCTTTAGATCAATCGGCTGGCCGGTCCTTTCCGCTTCCTGCACCGCCTCACCGTATTTTTGATTAAACAAGGGGTCATTAGCTATTTCATCGGGCAGACCTTCCGGACGACTCATTACTTCTTGAGCCCAAGCTTGATAATAGTCCTTTAGCGCGTCCTGTTCTATCTAATCGTGATTTAACCTCTCCGCCCTGCCTCCATTTGCCTGCGATGCCTCAACCGTACGTTGTGCCCGAAGTTCCTTGTATTTTGGATCTTCCGCCACTTTTCCGGGAATAACGGGCGGTTTTTCTCTTTCTGCCTCTGGCGCTCCCTGATTACTTTCCCGAGCCGATCCCGTTTCTGTCCCCGATTCCTGCCCCTCTGTCCCAGATTGCCGGGGATTATTTTCCTGACGCGGGCCTTCCGGAAGATCACCAATGGCCGCAAGTCCTTCGGCGGGAGGAACCCCCTGCGAAGCTCCCTGACTCACTGTTTCCAAAACCGCTTCTTGACCGGCTGTTATACCGCCTGCTGCTTGACCCGCTTCCTGCTGAATCGCGCTAATTGCTTCTGCCGCCGCCGGAGCCGCTTCTGCCACTTGAGCCGCTACTCCCGCTGCCGATTCTCCAGCCATTGCTTATTATGCTCCTTTCTGTTGCGCTAATCTGGCAACCTTAATTGCTTCTTCAATTTTCCCCTGCTGAATATGACTTTGCATTTCTGTTAACGCCCGATCCCTCTTTTGTACGCTCATTTCTTTTAGCTCGTCAATATAGATTTCCTGCGCCTCCGGATATTGTCTGCCTAATCCTTCCAGTTTTTGCAATAAATCTTCCTGGTCATTGATTGGCAAAAGCTGTAAAAAATCCCGCGCCAGTTTTTTTGCCTTAGTAACCTCCAATTTCCTTTCTCTCAGATGCCGGATAATTAAATCCAGCAACTTTTTTTTGGGCATCAGCAATAATTCCTGCATCATCCATAAACTCATCGTGTCATCTTTCTCTTGGTTTGTCAACACCCTCCAAACCAAAAATTCCCTGTCTCATTAAGTCGTTATTGACACCAGGGCACAATCTTGATTATTATTGTCAACAGAAAAATTTATATGCTGGTTACGGAAAGGACATTTATCAATGAGGTTTGAATTTTCCGCAGGCGGAATAGTATATAAAACGCAAAAACAGAAAATGATGATTTTGCTTGCCCAGCATTCACAGCATCACGGCTGGGTGTTTCCGAAAGGATTAATTGGCGATAAAGAAGAATTTAAAGGACAAACAAAAGAGGAAACAGCAATTAGAGAAGTCGAAGAAGAAACAGGGGTAAAGGCAAGGATTATAAAAAGCCTGACGGCTGTTACCTACTGGTATGTTTTTAAAGGAGAAAAAATAAAAAAAACAGTGTATTATTTCTTAATGGAATATGTCTCGGGCGATATCGCCAAGCATGACTTTGAAATGGAAAATGTAGAGTGGCTGACCATAGATGAGATTGAAAAAAGACTGACATATCAATCGGATAAAAAAGTGTGGAAGGGAGCGAAAGTCAAAATTCAAAAATTAGAAGTCAAAAGTTCAAGGCAAAAGTAGAAAGTAATAAACGTTCTTAACTTTTTAATTTTTATTTGTATTTTTGACTTTTGAATTTTAACTTTTGACTTAATCTAGGAGGGATCGCATAGCGGTCTAGTGCGCTTGCTTGGAGAGCAGGTATATCCGCAAGGATATCGGGAGTTCGAATCTCCCTCCCTCCGCTTGACAAAAAGGTATACCGGTGTATATACTTTGGTTAATATGAATTATGCAGTAGTTACAACCAAAATTGACCCGCAAACCAAGAAACAAGCAATGGCAACTGCCGAAGAACTTGGTATGCCGCTAAGTGTTATCATTAAAGGCTTCCTAAAACAATTTATCAGAACAAAAACAATTACCTTTAGCGCACAAGAGGAAGAAATACCAAGCGAATATTTCAAACAAACCCTTGCAAAAGCGCGCAAAAACTGGGAAGAAGGAAAAGGATCTCCTGTTTTTCATACTCCTGAAGAAGCAGTAAAATGGCTCGACGAACAAGGAATATGAATGCCAAATTAGATCCTAACTTTTCCAAAAAGCTGAAAAAACTTAATGTTAAAATCCGCAAAAGCTTTAGAAAGAAAATTTTCATCTTTATAAAAAATCCCCTTGATCCACAACTTAACAATCATAAACTGCGAGAGCCATACAAAGGTTTAAGAAGCATCAATATTACCAATGATTACCGCGCTATTTACAGAGAAATAAAAACTGGAGAAGATACAATTGCTTATTTTATTATCTTAGGAACACATAAGGAATTATACAAATAGGCTTGACATTGTCCGCGAAATACCGCAAACTAAAAATGTGCTATGAAGCTGCCTGCCCAACTTAATTTTCAATTTTCATTTGAAATTAAAAATTTCAAATTAAAAATTTTCCTTGTCTCTTTGCTTTCTGTTTTCTGTTTTCTGTTTTCTGCCGCACCTTCCTTTGCCCAGGCAGCAAACCCATACATGGCAACTAATACCGACCCGAATGTTCCCAAAAATCTTCATACCTGGACGCAGAATGTGATGCTCGAGGTCATATCCGCCATGAGCTGCGAGCTCTCCGGCATTGATCCGACCAATCCAAACCAGGCCTGTTTAGGAGTTGACCAGAAAACCGGCAGGATCGGCTTTGTGCCGAATGGCGGCGGGGCAATTGGGGTAATGGGCAATTTAATCGCCATGACCTTCATCCCTCCCATCCATACCGGCGACTACTTTAATCATCTGGCACAAAATTTTGGCATAGCCAAACACGCCTATGCCGCCACACCACCCTGCACGTCAATGCCTGGAACAGGCATCGGCTTTTGCGGACTACAACCCCTAATGGGCCTTTGGTCAACATTCAGAAACATTGTTTATCTTTTGTTTGTCTTTATCTTCGTTGCCATCGGCCTGGCGATAATGCTTAGGATAAAAATAGACCCCAGAACCGTGATGAGTATTGAAAATCAGATTCCCAAAATTATCATCGGTATTCTTTTGGTTACCTTCTCCTTTGCCATTGCAGGATTCTTGATTGATATGATGAATGTAAGCATTTATTTGGTAGCCAATACCATAAGTCCACACACTAATAACCTTGCGGATATACAGAAAAATCCGCCTTTCAATGCTGTTAACGAGATGATCCCAGGCGGAGTAAACGGTATAGCAGCCAGTTCTGCCGATGGCGCTAAACAAGTCATAAGTAACTCACTTGGCATTCATGACAAGGGAGCAAACTATATTCCTGTTTTCGACTTATTACCCGGTAACCTTAACCTGCTAGGCACAGCTATTGGAGCCATGGCTAATGAAACCTCAAACGCAGTTGATACAATAAGCAATTTACGTATTCCCAAGAACATCCTTAAAGTTCCTCTGCCCGGGGGTGGATCTGTACCCTTTGGGTTTTTAAAGGGTTTTAGTAATGCGTTATTAAAGGGATATAAAAAGGCCGCGTCGTTTGGCGAAAAAAGGCAAAAACTAGGATTTTTCTCAGATAATAATACCCCAATGGACCAGTTAATAAATATAATCAGCACTATTGCTGGAGTAACAACGCTCCTGCACCCTAATAGTATACCAAATATTGCCGTAAGAGTTTTTGGGTTTGGCAGTAACATTCCAACTAGCACTATCTTCGCCTTCATATATGGTGCTGGCGTATTCGAGGCTTCTGAATTACTTTTGCGGCATTGGCTACCCTTTTTTATCCCATACTTAATAATCATGATCGCTCTTATCTGGGCGCTGTTTAGGCTTTGGTTCCAACTGATTATGGCTTATGTTTTTATATTGCTGGATGTTGTGCTGGCGCCTTTCTGGATTGCCGCCGGTCTTTTCCCCGGGGTCTCTATTGGGTTTGGGACCTGGCTGAGAGATATTATCGCTAACCTTTCCGCCTTCCCGGTTACAATTGCCATGTTTCTGTTGGGAAAGGTATTTATAGACTCATTCGGCTCTCCTCATTCAACAGCAGGACAGTTTGTTCCTCCTTTAATCGGAGATCCGGGAAACACACATGCCATTGGTTCTCTTATCGGCCTTGGCATAATCTTAATGACGCCTCAGGTTGTGACCATGATGCGCGATGCCCTAAAAGCCCCTCAGCTTAAGTATACCGCGGCCATCGGCCAGGCGGTTGGGGCAGGAGGAGCTTTTCTAGGAGGAACTGCCGGAGGAGCCTGGGGATCAGTGTTTAGACGAAACCAAATGGGACAAGCGGTTGGACCGGGAGCCGCCTGGATTGATACACGGGTAAAGGGCAGATTTATGAGGGGGCTGTTGGGATGGAGCCATGAGACAATTGATCAAATAGAGGCAAGAGCAAGACAAGGGGAGCAACCAACCGCCGCCACGACGGCCCAGCCCGCAGCCCAAACCCCGCCGCCGCCAGGAACGCCGCCGGCAAATCCGTAGTTCGGCAGTAAGAAACAAACAGGAATCATTTAAATAAACTCGCCACAAACTTTTTAAACTCTTTAAACACCCCGCCGCCACTGCCTGTAAGCGCGGCGCCAAAACCCTCTCCTATAACCAATCTTCCCGATGTTGTCCTGGTCCGCTTTTTGATATTCTTAATCTCCTCTTCGTTAAATAGCCCTACCGATCGTATAAAATCGTAAATATTCTCAAGGTCGGCAAATTTAAAGCGCTGGAACGGACTGTGCGGATTTCGATGTGACTCAACTTCTTTAATAAAAGCGTATTCCAACACGAACTTCCAAACCAAGCCCCGATCCTGGCTTTGCATTATTCCAGCCACTATGTCATCCTTTTCTCCTTTTTTTATAGCATCTAAAGTTTGCCTGTCTAAACTAGATTGATGCGTTCTAATAACAAAATCCCGAATGAGTCTATAAATACCTTTCCCAAACATCATCTCCATGGTTGTTTCCTCTTTATGAATAAAATGCTCTTTTCTTTGATCCTTCTCTCCTGTCCAATACTTTTCCCATGTTCTGACCTTTTTGCCGTAGTCAATCCCGCCCCAAGTGGAATAGGCGTAGCGGATGGCCTTGTTGATTCCGTCAACCACCTTATTTGCTTTCTCAAAATCCACCACCAGCCGCCCGGTGGCCAAGCCGGTTACCGGATCAACCTCGCGGGTAACCAAATTTTGAAAATTTAACTCGTTGTTTTCAATTAAAAAGTGATAAAGCTGAAAAGAGCGGGCCACGTGATCCCCGGCAAAATACTGCATTACCCAGGCAGGAAATTTAGCGTGATTTTTATCACTGAAAGGATTTTCTCTTAAAATTTGTTTTATTTCTCCGTTTTCTTTAACCTCGCCCGGCGCATGCCCCTCCAAAATTTCAATCGGCGTCCTTCCCTTTTCATCTGTTATTCCATTCCAAAAATTAAGCCCAAGCCTCTTAAAACCGTCAATATTAAAGGGATTGCCGGAAAGAGAACCTCCCTCTCTTGGGTATTCCTTCTGCCTTAGACGATAATATTCTGTTTGCTGGATTTTTGTCCAGGCGTCAAAAGCAATTGCTTTCGTATCATTCATGGCCGCTAACCCTGTCCATCGGCACATATAGTACGCCCAGCTTTCGGCATATTCCGCGTCGTTATCGCCTAAACCCAACCGCTCCTTAAGGCTTTGTCTAATTTTTGCCCTTGTCTCATTTATAATCCCCGGGTCCTTCTGTGCGCCCGAGGAGGAAGTAAAAGGATTCATAAATTCTAAAAATTTATCCCGCGCCTCGGCGTCCTTCCCATTAAATACTTCGCTCCTTAATTTTTTCTTATCCGCTTCGTTATCTCCATCAAACCATCTCTCTTCCATGCCTCTATAACTGCCTTTCTCTGCAAAAGGATCCCTGGCGATTACCGTGTCTTCTGAAACATCTTTTCCTTCTTTATCTTTGGTTTTATATTTTCGGCGGAAAAGGGCGGCGTCCTCGCCTAAAATTTCCCTGAGTTTGTCAAGGTCGCTGATGTAATAATAACTAAGTACTGCCGTGCGGATCGCGTTGCCAATCTTACCGTCGGATTCGGTCATGTTTTCCGGCAGGGTAAAAATCCGTTCAAAAGTGCTTTTCCCGCCCGAAAATTTTGTGAAAACATCATTCCAGTAAATTTCCGCGATTGTCTCCGGCAGTTTTTGATCATTTCCCATCACGCCCTTAAGTCGGTAGGCAACATCATTGTTATGATTCGTATTAAAAAGCCAAACCTCGTATAGGGCCTGGGTAGCAAGATCTTCCAAATACTTTCCTTCTTTTTCATCGTAAAAATATTTACGTCTCCAGACATACATTTCCATAAAGGGAAGGGGGCTAACATAACCAGGTATTCTAATGCCTATATCGCTAAATAGGTTTATGTTTCCATCGGGACTATTACCATGATGCTCCATCATTTGTTCTCTGAGCCAGCGCAAAAAATTATCCTGATTGACTCTGCCGTCTTCGTTTATAAGTATTTTTTCTTTATATTTACTTAAAAGGTCTTCTTTCTCCTTGGCATTTTTTGCTGAAGCAACAATAATCCTAGCGTCTTTCCATTTGCTTCCTTCCGTGGTGATAGCGCTTAGCAATTCCTGCATCGAATTAACACCCGTAGTCTGCTCCTTGGTCGTAAAAAAAGATTCTAACCTAAATTCAACAGCGCGCCTAAGTCGTTCTTCTGTTGTGCGTAATTTTTCAGTTAGTTCCTTTTTTTGCTCCTCGCTTAAATTAGGATCTAAAAGATCTTTTTCTAGCTGGCGCTGTTCTCCCAGAAACCCTGACGCTTCTGTTCTAACATTATAATGCCTTGCTATATCCAAAAGTATCTCTGTTGGATAATTAGAAAAATTGATATTTGTTCTTTGCGCCTGCTCCCCGGCGCCGCCGCTCACCGGGGGAAATCCCATTTCGATCAGCCTTTCCTGCGCTTTTATTTCTTCTGCCCCGACCTCTCTACCCTCATTCGCTTTTTGCCAAGCTTCTCGTGCCACTTTTACCTGTTCTCCCTGATTTTCGGCCATAAAAATGTTTCCTCCCCTTTCCAGTCTAAGATTATGGGCTTGATTTGTCAATCTTTCCCGCGGGTTTTGGAAAATAATCTCCTGTTCCTTCATATGACCGCAGTTTATAGTCGGAGGATAGAAATAGCTTGATATCTACTTCACAAAAAGATTACAATATGGTTACAAAAACAATTCAAAACTCAAAAGTCAAAATGCAAAATTACAATGCAAAATTCAAAAGTGATCTTAAAACGCGATGCTATCATTTTAGTCTAAGCCTCATTGCCTTTATTGATAGTCTGCCTAACCAAAGAAGCTGTTGGATTATCGCTGATCAGTTGCTGCGATCAGGCATGAGCATAGGAGCTAATCTTGTAGAGGCTACTTCCTCAAGCTCAAGGCTAGAGTTTAAAAAATTCCACGAAATTGCCCTTAAGAGCGCAAACGAAACAAAATATTGGTTTGGATTATTAAGAGACTCTGGTAAAGGCGATAAAGAAAAAGTTGCAAAATTGCTTAGAGAAGTAACTGAAATTTCAAACATGATTGCCGCCGGAATACTTAAGTTAAAGGACAAGGCGAACTTTTGAATTTTCTTTTTATGAAAAATGTTCGTTTCGAATCTCTTTATCCCGCTAACTCCCGGTTTAAGGAGACAGAAAAGATTTTTGACTATATTAAGAAAGGCTTTTCCTGCCAAATAATTGGTCTTCCCGGAATTGGCAAATCCAATCTCTTAAAACTCTTGGCTTATAACCGAAACGTTCGGATAAAACACGCCGGTCAAAACCAGAAATGGTTTCATTTTGTTTATCTTGATCTTTCGGAAATCAAACATGCGTCCTTTTTCGACATGGAGAAATATGTTTTTCTCGAACTGGCGGATTCCCTAAGAGACCGAAATCTTTTAAAAGAGCATGACCAAATACATAAAATCTTTAATCAGCACGTTAAATTTCAGGATGACCTGGTTTTATTTCAGGGACTTAAAGAAGCCTTGAATTTTCTGGCAATACAAAAAGAACTGACCGTTATTCTGATGTTTGACAAACTCGAAGCCTCCATGACTTTTTTAACCGATAGATTTTTCTCAAATCTTAAGACCCTAAGAAACTTAGCCAAATACCGTTTTTCCTGCGTCTTTTCCGCCGCCAGATTGATTGAGGAAATGCTTGAGGTATCTGTCTATCAGGATTTTCTGGAATTCTTCCGGGACAAAACCGTTTATCTTTCCATATTCGATAGGCCAAGCTTAGACTTTAGAATTTCTTATCTTGAGAAAATCTCAGGGAGGAAAATTGTTAGACAAATTCTAGATGGGGTTATTTCTTTAACCGCGGGTCATGGAAAGCTAACCAGGATTTGTCTTGAGGAACTAGTATCTAAGTCCGCCTCGGATGATGGCAGGCTGAACGCAAGTGAAGCCATGACTCCTCCGAGGCGGACATTTGAAGAATTAAGGAATTTTTTACTCGAGCAAAAACCGGTTATAGATGTTCTTAGGGAAATTTGGCAGGCACTAACGGCGGAGGAACAGAAAATTTTATCCGCCTCCGAGGCGGCCGAATGGACTCCTCGAAAGTGTCGGGACACCTCGGATGGTACTGAAGACATCAGAGCTTCGACTCCTCCGGGGCGGACATTTGAAGAGGAAAAAAAAATTGAGTTTCTTACTAAAATTGGACTTCTAAAGAATGACAGGTTCGCCATGCCCCTTTTGGCAGAATTTATAAAAAACCAGGCGGCAGGGAAACAATTAGGGAACCCGTCCATAGAAGACACAGGCGAAACAATAGTCTTTGACCAAGCCAAAAACGAAATTAAAAAAGGAGAAGCCGTAATATCGGATAACCTAACCGCCCTTGAATTCCGTCTCTTAAAATTCCTTATTGCCAATCCCGGCAAGACCATGGAGCGGGCGGAAATTATCAATGCCATCTGGCAGGAAACCGCCTCTACCGCGGGCGTAACCGATCAGGCATTTGACCAGCTAATATTTAGACTGCGCAAGAAAATCGAAAGCGATCCGAACAGCCCAAGACACATCGAAACAGTGAAAGGAAGAGGGATAAGATTTAACCCATGAAAAAATGATTAAATATTGCGAAGACCAGCGGACTTGCTGATATCTTCGGCAAAATCCCATCACAAACAACATTGTAACGAAATATTAAATCAGCATCATCATTAAGAAGTCTAATGTCGGCATTCTCGCCTTGAAAAAGATCGGCGATGCCGCCATAGATTAACCAATTAATTATTGTAAATCAAAAAAATTGTTGATACAATGATTATTGCCATGGAAACGCAAGTTCTTAATTATCGAATTATTATCAGACAGATAAAGGAAGGCAGAAAAACTACCTACCTTGCTGAATGTCCAACCCTTGGCGTATATGACTGGGGCGACACTGTTAATAATGCCCTACAAAACATCCAAGAAGGAATAGAATGTCATTTGAGAGGGTTGGTAAAAGATGCCGAGGAAATACCTGCTGACTATCCTGAGAAAGAATTTATAACAGAAACCAAAGTTACTTTACCAATAAATACCTCTCTAGGAATTTAAAGATGAGCACTCTAGCCAATGTTAAGCCTCGAGAGATAGAACGCGTCCTTCTCAAAAGCGGCTTTCTTGTCCAAAGCGCAAAAGGCAGTCATAAAACCTTCAAGCATCCAAACGGGCGCAGAACAACACTCGCTTATCATCCAGGCAATATACCAAAACCGATTGTTGCCAAAATTCTTAAGCAATCAGGTATCCCACTTGAGAAATTTAAAAAATTACAAAGGTGATTTTTCTTGCAAAATTTATAAGTATTTACTACGATAGGGGGGTGAAGAAAACCGCTTATTATATTATTTTTCCTATTCTTGTTTTAACGGTTTTCTTATCTCCTTCAAGCATCTCTCTCGCAAATGAACCCTGTCCCAACAACATCTGCCATACCGCCATCGGCAATATCAACGTGAGTTCTCCTGATAAATTTGTAACAGCGCTTTTTGGGGTAATCCTTAGTCTTTCGGGAGGTATTGCGATTATTCTGATTATTGTTTCAGGCTATAACCTGATGTTTTCCCAGGGAAACCCGGAAAAGGTGCAGGGGGCAAAGGAAACATTAACCTCGGCCATAGTCGGACTCCTGTTTATAATACTATCGCTTGTAATTTTACAGGTAATTGGAGTTGATATACTCAAGATACCGGGATTCGGAGGATGAATTAGGAATTATAAATCAGAAATCAGGAAATAATTTTAAATTTGAAATTTTTAATTTTTAATCAATTTTTAATATTAAATGAGCGAATTTAAAAACAACTACGATCTGGAAGAAAGAACAGCTGTGTTTTCCGGAAACTTGATAGATTTTTTTAAAAAATGTCCAAAAAATGTAATTACCCTACCACTAATTGAACAAGGAATCCGCTCGGGTACAAGTATGGGGGCAAATTACTGCGAAGCAAATGGGGCATCAAGCAGGAAAGACTTTAAAAACAAAATCTTTATCTGCAAGAAGGAGGGCAAAGAAACTATGTATTGGTTTCTGCTCATAAAAAAAGCTCTTGATAATGAGAAATTAAAAGTAGAATGCGAAAAACTATGGAACGAAGCCAAAGAATTGACTCTGATTTTCTCAAAAATAGCCTTTTCGGCTAAAGGTTAGTTTAAAAATTAAAAATTATGATTTTTCAAATTGATTTCAAATTTCGAATTAAAAATTAAAAATTATAACCCATGAAATCTCTTGCTTTAACTATCGGCAACGGCAAGCACCAGTACCATATCAACCCTCCGTCCAACTCAAATCTGCCGGTTGGCGGACTAAACAGTACGGGAACAAATGTGATTAACATGGGCATTTACCTTCTTTTTACTGCCGGAATAGTATTGGGAATCTTCTTTATTGTTTATTCCGGGGTGCAGTGGGTTATGTCGGGGGGAGATAAGCAGAAACTTCAAAACGCCAGAAGCAGACTGATCTATTCTATAGTAGGATTGATAGTCATTGCCGCCTCTTTTCTCATAATATCAACCATAATCATGCTTCTCGGCGGAAACGCGAATTTTTTTATACACACTCCGGCAACCGTCCCTGCGCCAGTCCCCTCGCCTTAAATTATCCTATAGCAATTTAGGGCTTGACAAATTAAGAAAAAGATGACTATCATAGGGCATGGGAGTGCTTAAAAAAGTAACGCCGCTAATTGGAGCCGTCTCTTATCTTGCTTCGGCCGCCTTCGCTTTGGCAAATGCCCAAGCGAATCCTCAAATATCGCCGGTTAATTTGCAGAATGTTCCCGGGGCAATTCCTTCAAACACCACCCTTAATTCAATCATTCAGTTTATAATAACCCTTATGATTGTCGCGGGCACAATTATAGCCATCGCCTTTCTTATCTACGGAGGCATCAAATGGGTGATGTCAGGCGGCGATAAATCCGGGGTTGAAGCGGCCAGAAATCATATTGTCGCCGCTATAGTAGGCTTGGTAATAATCCTCGGGGCGTTTTTAATACTTAATATCGTCTGGACACTGATAACCGGCCAATCATTTAGTATCAATAATATTTGTATTCCCACTATAACTCATACCTGTCAAAAATAATACCTGCTAAACTCATCAGTCCAATCGGTAAACGACTGAATTGCCGTCCTTATAAACCCGCCTCCAGCCCTCTTTCTTCAGCTCTTTTTCCAAATCAAAAGTTCTATCGCCGGCACCTGTCAAATTAACGATAAATGCCTCAAGATTTTGATATGGACCGGTCAACCCTTTCCGAAACGGCTGATGTTTATTTTGCCGGGGCAAAAGCACGGTATCTATATGGTACTTTTTAACAGCTGCGGCAAACGATTCTTTGCCGCTTTCAATCTTTTCATATTCCTTCATCGCGTTATTTGATTCATTCTTAACAGGCGCGTTTCTTCTCCAGTCCGGCATTCGGCCGTCTATAAATAATTTGTCCCCGGGCAGTTTCCAAATAAGATATCCTCCCCAGCCGTATGTCGAGAAAATCCGCAGCGGCTTCGGCTGGTTTCTCAAAAACAAAACCGCGCCTCTCGGATAGGTTAAGCCCGCTTTAAAAATGCCAGAACCGATGAACCCGGCCGCTCTTTGAATAATTACAAAAACAGCAATAATCAGAAAAAGAACCCTATAGGCTTTTAAAAAACGCGTTCCCCCGTATTGAATAGCCAAGACTTCCCGGTAGAACCAGAAGAAACAGCTTATCGTCATTGGCAAAGCAATAATTATCCATAAGGGTATTTGCTTTAAGCTGGAAAGGGAGAAAACCAAAAACATAAAATAAAGGGCCAGCTCCGGGGCTTTAAACTTTTTCATATATCTAAAGACCGCGATAAGAGACAAGACAGCAAATATCCAAAAGGCCGGATTTAAAAAAAATAAGGAAGGCATCCATTCACTGATTGTCCAATGAATGGAACTATCAGACATCAGCATCCAAACCTCCCACCACAATCTTAAACCATAAGGATTAATCAAGGTGGCGGCGAGAGAGGCAAGAAAAACAGCAAAATCCCCTATAGATAACCTGTGTTTATTCCATGCCCTGGACAAGACAACAATTAAAAGCGCTGCTATGCCGGCCGCGAATCCCCCGTGCAGATTTGCCCAGAGCAAAAATAGCCCGGGTATAAAAAAACGGAAGCGCATAAAATGTTTTTCATCCAAAATGATAAAAATTAAAAGCGAAAAGAAAAACCAGGTAACAACCTGCACCCGAAAAAAAGCAAAGGGAAAAAGGATCAAAACCGCCAGAAGGGTAGGGATTAACCCAAACTTGCGGCCTGCAAAGCCTGCGCGGGAAACAGAAAAAACAAGGGCTAAAACAAGAAACAAAGCACTGATTACGGAAAGCCCAACCATGCCAAAGGCAGGATAAAGTTTGGCAATTGCCAGATCTGCCAGCCATTCATGGTCAACGTAGGGATAGCTTGGCATGGTATAAGAAAAGGGATCGGTTTTGGGAATGCCATGCAAACTAATTAACCTGCCCATTTCAAGGCTCCAGCCAAAGTCGGGATCCAGAAGAAAGGCCGCTTTCGCGAAAAACAGGACAAACGCTATAAAAAACAGCAAAATTTCTATCCGTCTAAACCTCATTAGTAAAACATTATACCAATAAATCTTGCCATCTTCTCTTGTCTTTGCTAGGATTAGCATATGGACTGGGGAAACTGTTTATTTGACCAAAACGGCGCGAATGTCGCTACTTTAAACTGCGTTAAGGCTGTCTTTTACAATGTAATAAACTATGCCTTTGTTTTTGCCGGGGTTGCGGCCTTAGTTTTCGTAATCCTTTCCGGCATAAAATTTTTAACATCCGGCGGAGACCCAAAACAGGTTGAGGGAGCAAGGCAAACCATGACCTACGCTATTATCGGATTGGTAATTATTCTTCTCTCTTCTGCCATTCTGAATCTAATAGCCGGTATTACAGGGGTTGCCTGCATCGATAAATTCGGCTTTAACACCTGCAAGTAAGTAATTTGTGGCAAAATACGTCCATGGCGAAGGCGCCAAGATTTCTTAGACCATGTTTTTTGGGATCTGGATTTTGAAAAGCCCGGTAGATATTCTGCCAACAATTTAAATCCCTATATCAAGTTTTGCCGCTGATGTTTTTATAGCCTTTAGGGGTAGAATAACAAAACCTAAAAGAATGGCTAAAAGCCATGGCTTTCTTCTAATTTCCTGACCAAGTCTTTCCAGGTAACCAGGTCCGCTAACTGAACCTGCGCCCATCACTTTTTCTACCGCTTGTCTAAATTCTTCATTTTTCTTTAGTGCCTCATCAATCATGCCCTCGCCCCATGGCGCGTTAACAATAACATGAATGTCCTCTGGGCTTATCCCTCCCGTAAGCATTCTTCTGCCTAATAATTGCCTAACAATCTCGGGCTGCACTTTTGCCAGGTAATCTTTGTTGACAAGGATTGCCTTCGTCTCATCGTCGGTATAGTTGTTATTTGTATCGGGATTCGTTCTTGACATAAGCAATTCTCTTGCCACCGCCTCGGGTCCCCCTTTCATCAGTAAATCGAAATCAGCAGCAACCTGCGTTCTGTCAATTGGCCTATATTTGTCCTTGCGCCTAAAGCCAGGAAATCCTTTCATTCTTGTTCTCTCTTTTCCAAGCCATCTTTCTCTTAGGGCGTCGTACATCGCTTTTTCCTGATCGTCCTCTGTTTGTTTCTTTAGTCTTTCTATTTCTTCGTCAAATTTTCCTACTGCATCTTCTATTTGCTCTCCGATATATCTATCTGCCGCATCTTCAAAAAGACTGCCAAATCCGTCAACCAAATCCTGCTCTTCGCTTTCTCTAATCGCTTTTATGTCCGCGAGGTTGCGCATTCTTTTTTGAAGCTCAAAATCCAATCTGCTAAATTCAAGCTGTCTATCGCGCCTTTCTTTTTCCAGGGTAAGTTTTTGCTGTTCAGCCTCTCGCTGCTCCTGTTCTAGTTCCGGCAGTTTTTGGATATCGGCCTGCCGCCTTTCAAAGCTCTGCTGGGCGTTTTTAAGGTTATTTCTTTCTGTGTTTATTTCAGCGTCTATATCGGTAAGGGGTCTGCCGTTATAACCCCTAAGCACCGCTTCCCTTTCCTGCTGAAGCTGGGCTAAGCGAAACTGAACATTATCGGTTAGTGTTTGATAGGTAACAAGTTCCGCTTGTATGGTAGAAAGGTTATTTTTTATGCGGTCTATGTCCGTGGCTTTTAAACCAGGAGAAGCGCCTTGTGGCCGGGCAAATTCTGCCAGCTGACGATCAACTGCGGCAAGCCTTCTGCTTACATCATTCAGCTCTAACTGTTTATTGTCTCTTTCGATCTCCTGTTCCGAAACCCTGTCTTCCGCCTCGGTAACCTTGGCCTCGTCTATTAATTTTTTCTCCGGATCTAAAAGAGCGTTGATAATTTCTCTTGCCTGAGCAATATACCTAGGATCATTAAGAATCCGCTCAAAAGATGCCTTCTTTAAGCCAGGGTTCGTACGCTTATCGCCCATGGCGTTCATTTCTTGAGCCAGCTGAGGTCTAAATTTTACCGCTTCTTCAATCTGCGCCCTAAGCTCTAACTGCTCTCCAAAATTCATGTTTCCATAACCTTCTTCAAAGAATTTTTTAGCCAGCGCCGCCCTCCCTTCTGCCTCGCGATAGCGCGTTTCTTCTTGGGGACTGCGTTTTTTGGCGCCGGTTGCGGGATCGCGCTCGATGCCTATCTGTTCTATTTTTTGAGAGATTCTTCCCTGATCAATAGGGGATCTTATGGCTTCCGTAAGCCCATCCCTCCATTTTCCGCTGTCAGCCTTTTGAGCAATTGCCTCCGCCACAGCCTCCGGAGTACCCTTTTTCGGACTACTCACGGCCTCTTTAATCAACACCTTTGGTATAACTTGATCAGGTGATGGTATAACCGGCATTTCTAAACTGTTCCCCCTTTCTCTGTTTGGTCGTTTGCCAATTTGGCAACGCTAATTGCCTCATCTATTTTGTTTTGCTTAATAAGGCCCGAGATTTCTCCTATTGCGTCTTCTGTTTTTTCTGTCTTTTCTCCGGCGATTTGGTTTCCTTGGTCATGGTCTTGCTCGGTGCTATTTGTTGAAATCCGGGAAAACATCGGCCACTCGGAAGAAAGCCCGCTAACAAAATCGGCCAGCTGAGAATTGTCCTGGGCGCCGTCAAGATTAGAAAGAATATAGGAGGCAAGAAAGACGGCTTTTTCTTGATCAATTTCCTGATTTTTGATGGCCTCGGCAAGCCTGCGGGTTAAGCGTTCGCCGATTTTGTTTTTATAGGCTTCATCAAATGGCATGTCTTAATCAAAACACAATAGCTTTTCCTTGTCAAGTAAAGCAATGTAAAATTTACGCACTGCGGAGGCTAGGGTCGGCAGGAATTAGGAAACAATCCTTAAGCCTTCTATTTTGATCTACTTTGATAATCTTGCAATCGGATTTTTCACGTTATATGCTGAAAGCATACAATAGTTATGGAAAATCATCCGATACCCCAGGACATAACCAGTTTTCAGTTCAAGCTGATAGGAGACATGACTGTTAAGCAATTCGCCTATCTTGCCGCCGGCTCCATTATGGCCTGGATCATGTTTTCAATACAAATTCTGGGCGTTATTAAATTTCCTATCGCGATTTTTATCTTTATAGCCGGATTCTCCATGGCTTTTGTGCCGCTTGAGGGAAGGCCGATGGACACCATGATCTACCTTTTTTTAAAAGCCCTTTTTGTGCCAAACGAATATCTCTTTAAAAAAGAAGGGCAAATAGCCATACTCCACATCTCCCTAAACCATGTTGCTAAAAAAAGGGCGCCGGGATCCTCGTCCTACGAAAAACTTCAGTCCCTCCTAAAAAACACAACAGCAAACATCCGCCCGAACAATAAATTGGACGAAAGAGAAATGACCTTCTTTGAATCCCTCTCTACCTTTTATTTTCCGAAGGTTCCCAGCCAAAACTACCTGAACGTTGCCCTGCCCAAGCCCGAAAGGCAGAAAGAAACAAAAATGGAAGACCTTGTCCCAACGGATGAGGCAGTCATCGAAAACGACGAAAGAATACTGAGAGAGCAGACGGAAACAATCAAAAAAGAACTTGAGGCGGCAAAGGCGAAAGAATCACTTGAGAAAAAAACCAATAATTTCCCCGTGGTCCACCAAAAAGTGGCAGAGCTTGAGTCCAGACTTGAGGCGGCCCTTATGGAAAAGGGGCGGCTCGAAAAAGAGCTGGCGCTTTTGTCCCAAAGGCTTAACAGTCAAAGCCAGAGGGTCTTTGCCCCGGGAACATTCACCCTGCCTAAAACCCAAAACGTTGTCAGTGTGCCCAAATCAATGTCCCAAACGGCAGGCATGCCTATTGTGCCTGAAATTCCTAATATTCTGGCCGGTGTTGTAAAAGACGCGAGGGGAAACATTCTGGTAAATATTCTGATAGAGGTTAAAGACAAAGACGGAAATCCCGTCAGGGCGTTTAAAACCAACTCTCTCGGCCAGTTTTCTTCGGCAACCCCTCTTTTAAACGGAATATATACCCTTGAATTCGAGGATCCCCAGGGAAAACAGAGGTTTGACAAAATAGAGCTAGCGGCAAAAGGGGAAATAATTCCTCTTCTTCAGATTTCTTCAACCGATGAAAGAGAAACGCTAAGAAAAGAGTTATTCAAAACCTGAAATCAATTTATGAAAACTGCCCAGATGGGTTCTGCCCAAAAATTCACGGAAATACAGGATATACTGGAGGACGTGGCCATTCTCTCCGGAGGAAACGCCTGTCTTGTTATGGAGATACAATCCGCAAATTTCGCCCTTTTGTCCCAAGAAGAGCAGGCAGCCAAAATCGCGGGCTATGCCAATCTTCTTAATTCCCTGTCCTTTCCCGTCCAAATCCTGATCCGCAATAAAAAAACGAATATCGCCTCCTACATTTCTCTTTTAAATCAGGAGGAACAAAAGTCATCCTTTCATAAAGAGCTATCAATAGAACAGAACCAAAAAATAAAAGAACAGATACGTCTTTATAAGGAATTCGTGCAGAATCTAATTCAGGACAATGCCGTTTTGGAAAAAAACTTTTATCTTATTCTTTCCTTCTCTTCTTTAGAAAAAGGAATAATGGGCATAGGCAGCAATTTTGCTGACGCGGCCAGGGCATCCCTTCACACCAAAGCGGAATCGGTCATGACCCAGATTGCGAAACTCGGCACCAGGGCAAAGGTTCTTAACAGGGAAGAGCTGATAAAGCTTTTTTACGAGGTGTTTAACCAGGACGCGACAAGAGAATCAAGCCAGGAAAAAAGCCCCATCGTGGTGAAAGGAAACACTAAATGAACCTATTTAATCTCGGCAGGAAAAAAGACAAAAACCAAAACACCCAGGCTCCCTATCCGGCCCTTGCCAAGCTTGAAAAAGGAACCGTGTCTTTAACGGATGTTATATCCCCGTCGTCTGTGGAGGTAGACTTTAAGTTTATTAAAATAGGAGAAACGTTTTACCGAACCTTTTTTATAGCCGATTACCCCCGGTTTGTCTCTGCCAACTGGATCGAGCCGGTAATTGATTTTGACCACACAATGGATATAGCCATGTTTATCTACCCGGCCTCTTCCCCTGATGTCTTGTCCGATCTAAAAAGAAAGATCGCGGAAATGGAGGCGACAATCTCGTCCCAGGCGCAGGAAGGGGTGGTCATAGATCCAAAGGTAACAGCGGCCCTGGAGGATGCCCTTGCCCTTCAGGAAGAACTGGCAAAAGGGGTCGAAAGATTCTTCCAGCTAAGCTTTTATCTTACCCTGTCCTCCGAATCTCCGGCCGATTTGGAACAGGCTTCGAAAAAACTGCAGACCACCCTTGGCTCAATACTTTTATTGCCGAAAACCGCCACCCTTCAGATGGAAGAAGGCTTTAAGTCAACCGCGCCCCTAGGGCAGGATAAAATTTTCATCACCCGCAACATGGACACTACCTCTCTTGCCACCACCTTTCCCTTTACCTCCGCCATTCTCACCCAAAACAAAGGGGTTCTCTACGGCATCAACGCCCAAAACAACTCCCTGATTGTTTTTGACAGATTCTCTTTGGAAAACGCCAACGAGGTAATACTTGGCAAGTCGGGATCCGGCAAATCATTCCTGATAAAACTTGAGATTATGAGGCAGTTTATGTTTGGAACAGAGGTGATCGTGGTTGACCCGGAGGGGGAATACGAAGCGCTTTGCCAAACCTTGGGCGGAGAATATATGTCGTTCACCCAATCCTCTCCTATTAAAATAAATCCGTTTGATCTTTCCGGGCTTTACGAAGAAGGCGAAAACGAGCTGGGGCTTAAAATACTTTCCCTGCACGGACTATTGCGAATCGTGATGGGAGAACTGGATCCGGAGCAGGACGCGATTCTGGACAGGGCGCTTGTTACAACCTATCAGCAAAAAGGCATCAACCAAAACCCCGAGACCCAGAAAAAAGAGCCGCCCCTGATGGAAGACCTCTATAAAACCCTTCTTGGCACAGAAGATCCGGTTGCCAAGAATCTGGCGCTAATACTTGAAAAATTTATCAAGGGCAGTCTTTCGGGCATTTTTAACGAGCAGTCTAATTTTGACATTAAAAACCCCTTAACCGTATTTTCTATTAAGGCCATGGAAGAGGAATTAAGACCCATTGCCATGCATATTATTCTTGATTTTGTCTGGACAAAGGTAAGAAAGGATCTTAGAAAAAGAATCCTTATTCTGGATGAGGCCTGGTATATGATGAAGTACGAAGACAGCGCCGCGTTTGTGTATTCGATTGCCAAAAGGGCGCGCAAGTATTTTCTTGGACTAACAACGGTTACCCAGGACGCGGAGGATTTTTTGCTCACGGATTACGGCAAAGCCGTTCTCTCAAACTCGTCGCTTCAGATTTTAATGAAACAAGGCCCCTCGGAGGTAGACATCGTGGCAAAAACCTTCTATTTGTCATCCGGGGAAAAACAGCTTTTGCTTTCTGCCGGTATCGGAGAGGCGCTTTTCTTTGCCGGACAAAATCATGTTGCCATGAGGGTTGTGGCGGCTGATTTCGAACACAGAATAGTTACCACCAACCCATTGGAGAAGGCGCAATCCCAGGCACAGGAGACAGTGCCGTCAGCGCAACAGGCAGTGCCGGCGGCCCAATCCCCAATCCCCCAAACAGTGCCAAACCAACAAGAAAGCTCCTCTCACCCAAATAACGAAGATGCCAGACAGGCCTTGGCTAAAGAGCTTTTTTCTGCTAGCTAACTATGGATTCTAAAACAAAAAACCTCTCCCAGACGATAAGCTTTATCCAGGCAAATCCGCAGGCCGCCCAGGCAAGGGCTCAGGGTTGGCAGAGCTTTGTTAAGACACACCCCCTTGCCGCCGCCCACCAAACCATAGATCAATTTTTAGAATGGGGACAAAGACAAAGAATAGACAATCAAACACTTCGGGGGCTTTGGCTTGGCAAAGAGGTGGCGGAAGCCTACTCTTTCATAAAACCCCAGGAAAAACCGCTTCCGCCGGCGCCCCAGAAACAAAATCAGCCAGAATCAGAAAGTAATCTTTTAAAAACAGCCCTTTCTGCCGCAGCCCTTGTTGGATTTAGAGACCAAACCAAGCTAATGGAGGAGGATAAGAATTATAAAAGGATTGAGGAGGCAAAAATCAGAGAGTGGCAGGCAAAAAATCCGGAGAAAGGACCGGCCAGCCAAGAATGGCTTGATTATAAATATGGATCGCTTAAGGACGAAAAAGGGCCTCCTTTAGAAGAAAAAAGACCATCGCCCACCCTTGCCGGGGAAACAGAGCGGGAATTCAGAAACAACAATAAATACGCGGGAAGAGTTGAAAAATACGACAGGGAAAGAAACAGGGTCTATAAAAAAACCGAACAAGACCAGACGGTATCCATGACCCATTTAAGAATAGCATCGGAGGCAAACGCCAGATACGAAAGTCTAAAACACGAACAGGGCACATCTTACGAAGACATCTTAAATAAGGTTAAGCAAAAAAGATGGGAAGAGTTTGTTCAAAAACATCCCGAAAAAGCAAAGGCTTATAGCTCTACCCATCAAGAGATTGCCTTGGCAAACGAAAGAATCCGCCTAAAACAAGAACCCGCGGGGCAGAAAGAAGCAATTGTCCTTCCGTTAAAACCTGTTGAAACTACCCACCCCGGAGAACCTTTACCAATCGAACCGAAAACAAAAACCTGGTTTGAGGGGGCGCTTATGCCTCATCCCCGGCCATCCGAACCCGTCCCCGCCCCTGTCCGGGAACAACCTAAGCCGGAACCAACCCCCGCCCCGGCCTCTTCCTTTCCTAAAACGCCTTCGTCTTTTCAGCAGACGCTGGGAAAAATAGAGGCATCTCGTGCCCCGCAGAAAGTACCCCATCCCCTTTCCGCTCCGTACGCGGGGGGGAAGGGGGGCTTTACAGGGGCTTTTAACAGGGGAATCGGGAGCGGAATTAATCGTCTAAACCGCCTTGCCGCCGGAGGCGGCAGAATCGGCATCCCTAAACCATTATCTTTTTTAACCAATCAAACAAGAAAAAAAGCGGTTTCCTATTTAATGAGACTGGCCGCGGCCAATCCCGAGATTCTGATTCCAATTCTGGTTGTGATACTGATTTTTATTTTCACCTTTAGCATTGTCGGCTTTGGCGTTCCGGGGGGCACCGGCACAGGAGGACTGCCGACTTCTACGCCCGGCGCCAGTCCAACACCGGTTACATCTAGCCCTTCCCCGGGGCAAGAAAACGCCAGCGTGCAACAGACGGCAGACGATGTGATGGACGCTTTTAAAGAATGCAATACTTTAACGCCTGGCTACACAACTTACAAAACCAACAATTGTCTTGAAAGGTTTCTTGCCAACAAAGGATATTCTTCGGATCAAATTAATGCGTTTAATGCAATGAACAAGCCACATCATAATGACCCTGGCTGCCCCCAGTGCATTGGTTTTGTGGCAGATTCCGTTGCCCTTGCCACAGGCGACAGCAACGCTATCTACCGCGGAGACGCAGGATGCCCCAACGATCACAAAAATATTCTCTTCGCCAAAAATTTAGCCTCACTCCCCCGTTTAACAATTTGCCTAAACGGGGCTCAATATAGCTTTAAGCAGGTAGCGAATCCTCAACCTGGAGACATTGGAGCGGCGCTTGCGGGCACGAAAGATCTCAGCGGGATGGTTTCCGATAAAGGGCACATGCTTATAGTAAACAAAGTGGACAGCAATGGTACTTTTTGGGCAATAGAGGCAGGATGGAGCAAATCGGGCGCAAACACAGAAGACTGCTATCTTTCTCGGGATATGTTTATGCATTCTATTAAGGCATATGTATTTTTCCGACCAACGTTTCCGGAAACAGGCGGGGCGCCAAATTCTTATGCGTCATCCCCAGAAACAAGCACAGCACCCCCGCCCTCCGTTAACACAACAGCCTTTGAACAGCTAATGAAAGGTCAGGGAAGAAACGTAAGTGTCTTGGGCGATGAAAATAATTTTATAAATCAGGTTATTAAGAATGGGGGCGCTCTTGTTGCTAACGAAAAAAGTTACCTCCAAGACATTTATGAAACTTCTAAGGCGGAAAACGTAAATCCGTTAATCGTCTTAACCATATGGGGCGTTGAGCAAACGTTTAGCCTAGATACGAATTTAGAGTTTGGCTGTGGTGCGCACATTCCTGGCTATACGCATGGCTTTAAGAACCAGCTACGTTGCACCGTAAATAGCCTAGACAATTTGATGACTGATTTTAAAAAGGACAAGGGCCCAAATGGCACCGTACAAATCCAATCCGATAACGGCAATACGTGTGTCTATGATGATAGTTTTATGTATGCCTATGAAATGTATACGCCGGTTTGCCACCATTATGATACTCCCCCAAATGACCCTCTCCGCAGTAGTTTTATGTTATACTATAAAAAGTTTCTGGGCAATGAACAATAAAACTAAAATAGCTTTACTTCTGATTTTCTTCTTCGTTTTTATTGTTATCGCGGTCTTTATTGCGACAGGGTTAAAACCGTCATTAAAGAAGGCGCCAACCCAGTCCCCAACTATTCAAACAAGTGCGCCAATAATTACGCCCCAAGTTCTAAGCGTGATCCCTGACAAAACCGTTCTTCTTAAACCTGGCAGGATTCAAGTGTTTTACATAGAGTTTGAAAAACAGTTAAAACCCTCTTTTGTTCAGGCAAAATTATACCAGAAAGTTTTCTACACAAATTCCCCGCCCGCAATTATTAAAACCTCGCAACATTTAGAAAACGGAGGGAAAACCCTTATGATTGTCCCCGACTCTACAATTTCTGCGTTAAGCCGCTATAATCTATATCTAATTAACACATTGAATAATTCGGTCATTTTTAAAATAAGCTATTTAAGCGACAACCCGCAGTCAACACCCGTTCCTGTGAACAATAAGGCGCTTATTCCCTTTTTGCCATGGGAAACGGCATCCTATAAACTTTCTTACTATGCTCCAGGAAACATATATGTATTTAATTTTAAATACAACCCCAATTCCCCCGATTCTCCAGAGACCCAATACGAAAAGGCAAAGGCCGACGCCATAGATTTTATTAAAAGTAAAGGAGTAGATCCTTCTACTCTTGTTGTCGCATGGAAACATTCTTAGTCTCAATCATGTAAACCACTTCATCCCTGCACCCTGATCGGCATGATGAGATGAAGAAAGGTGGGGTCGTCTTTGATTTTAAAGACGCCAGGATTAAGGGGCCCTGTCATTTCAAAAACAATCTCCTCTTCGTCAATGTTTGACAAAAGCTCAAGAACATACCTGGGGTTAAAGGCGATTTCGTTTTCCTCCCCCTCCGTTCTTGCCTCCACCTCTACCCTATTTTCTCCAATTGAGGGCGTGTTGGCGGAA
Organism: Patescibacteria group bacterium; assembly: GCA_023379465.1. Next base: position 5,998 of record JAMCTM010000048.1, on the reverse strand, counting down.
ATCTCAACCCACTCTTTTCTTATGGAAAACCTTATCATTCCGTTTGCTTCTCTGGCAAAGATGGCGCTTGCCTTAACCGCTTTTTGCAGCTCGTCCCTGTCAAGGGTTATCCTGGTTTCGGCATCCGCGGGAATTATTTTTTCATAATCCGGAAACTTGGAATCTATAAGCTTGCCCACCAGTGTCCGTCCTTCCTGGGAAAAAATGATCTGATTTGTCTCGTTTGAAACAAAAACAGAAACGTCCCCGCCATCTTTAAACATTAAAACCTCCCTAAACACCCTTGAAGGGACAATTATACCCTTATCCCCCTGTCCTTCGGAGGCGGCCTTAATCTTTTTAAGGGATAGCCTAAACCCATCCGTTGCCGCCAGGGTTATTCCGCTGTCTTGGGTTTTTACCAACACACCGGAAAGCGCGGGTCTTGAGGAATCCGCGCTTGAGGCAAAAACAACCTTTGCCAATTCTTTTTGGATGGTTTCTTCTGTTAAAACCGTTATCTTTTTGCCTTTTTTTTCATAAAGATTGGGGAATTCGTCCGGGTTTTGGGTTTGAAAAACGCTTTTTGTCCTATCTGTTGTCAAAACAAGGCTTTTTTCCTGGATTTGCATGGTTGCGCTTTTTGTCCCTGGCAAAAAACCAAGAAGCTCAAACAGCGGCCTGGCAGGCAAAAGGGCTTTTCCGTCTATTTCGCCTCTTGTTTGTATTTTTATCTCCGCGCCTATCTCCAAATCCGTGGTTGACATTCTGAGTTCATTGCCTTTTGTTTCAATTAAAACATTTGTTAATATGGGCATTACAGAGCGGGAAGATAGGGCGTGATTTAAAAAGGGAATACTTTTTTGTATATCTTGCAGGATAAACGTCGTTTTCATTTAATATACATTCGTAGTTGTAGTAGTGTATCGGGAAAAGTGGAAAAAAGCAATAGGGACAAGAAAGAGGGGAAAAACGAGATTTTTTAACTGTGGATAAACAGTTGATATTTTTTGTGGAAAAGAACGATTATTGTTTATAAACCAAAATTATCCAGAAGCTATCCACGCAAGAAGCCCGTTATCCGCAGGATTTCCTCACGCAGTCTCGTGTTTGTTGTCAACATTTTTTCCACTTTTTCTACACCGTGCATAATGGTTGTGTGGTCTCTGCCCCCTATTATGTTGCCCACTTCGGTATAGGTTAAGACAAGCTCTTTTTTTAAAAGATACATCGCGATTTGTCTGGCCCTAACCAAATGAGCGTCTTTTTTGGGCCCTTTAATCTGGGTTGGTTTTACGTCATAAAAGTCGCAAACCTTTTTAATCACTTCGTCCGGATGAAAGAGGAATTTTTTTGTCTCCGAGGGGGCGGCGGGTAATTTTTGGAGGTCGTCCGGGGTGATTTCTTTGTTTTGAAGAGGCGTTTGGGCGGTAACCCTTAAAAGAACTCCCTCAAGCGCCCTTGTGTCCTGCGTGGTTTCCGCCAGCGCCTTGGCGGCATCTATGGAAAGGTTAACCCCGTATTTTTTGGCCTTTATGAGGAGAATGGCAGTTCTAAGCTCAAAATCCGGCGGCTCTATATCCACTGTTAAACCGCCCAAAAAGCGCGAAGACAATCTTTTTTCAAGCTTTGTAATTTCGTTAGGCGGCCTGTCGGAGGACAGAACAATCTGCGATTTGTTGTCAATTAAAATATTAAAGGTATGAAAAAGCTCCTCCTGTACCCTGTCTTTCCCGGCTATAAATTGAACATCGTCTATTATTAAAAGGTTCGCGCTTCGGAATTTTCTCTTCATGTCGGATGTTTGGTTTGTCCTTATCGCCTCGACAACGTCATTTGTAAACTCCTCGCTGGTTATATAAACAATTTTAAGAGAGGGTTTTTTTTGATAGACGTCATTGGCAACCGCCTGCATAAGATGCGTTTTTCCAACCCCGACAGGTCCATAGATAAAAAGAGGGTTGTAATTTTTTCCCAGATTTTTCGAGACGGCAACGGCGGAGGTAAAGGCCAGCTGATTACTGGATGAAACAGCCAGGTTTTGAAACGTATAGTCGGGGTTTACCCTTGGCAGGTGTCCGATTGGACTAGGGACAAAGCCCTCCGTGGCGCTAAACAGGGGGGCGTTTTTTATGTCCTGTAAATTTTTGTCATCAATGGTTTTTGGGACAAAGACTATTTTTAGGTCTTTTTTTGTTTGGTTTTTGAGAGAGGCTTTTATTATTTCCAAAAAACGTTTTTGGATAAGATCTATGGCAATTACCGAAGGCGCCGCAATAGTGGCGGTCTCGCCGTCCATGGATAAAAGCGCGGTCTTTTTTAAAAGAGTAAAGAAAGACGCTTCGGAAGCATCCCTTTTCATGGATAAAAGCACGCCTTGCCAAATGCGGGAAACTTCTTGATTTTCCATAAGATTTAACGGTAACGGCAGTGTAGTCTTGAGGGTGTCTTTTTGTCAAGTGGCAAAAAGAGCCGCTTTCTGATATACTAAAAAAATGGAGAAATTTATAAAGCTTAAAAAACTTAAGAGGAAAAGAAAGCATGGTTTTTTGGCTAGATCCAGATCAAAAAACGGCAAAAACGTTTTAAAAAGGAGATCGGCAAAGGGGCGAAAAAGATTAACGGCCTAAATTTATCCCGCCGCCATGCTTAAAAAAAAATATAGATTATCGTCCCGGGGCGCGCCATTGGGCAGATCGTTTTCGAGCGCGTTTTTTTCTCTTAAGGCAGGCGGCAACGGATTGCTATATAGCAGATTTGTCTTTGCGGTTTCCAAAAAAATAGACAAGCGCTCGGTAGTCAGAAATAGGCTTAGAAGAATTTTCTCGTCTATTATACAGGATATATTTGACAGAATTAAACCGGGTTATGATATGAAATTCGTCATAAAAAGGGAAATGGCCGGAAAAAAACGAAAAGAGATATTGCCTTTTGTTTTGTCTCTATTAGAAAAGGAAGGGTTTTTAAGGTGAAGATAATTGCCTTAGTTTTTATTTCTTTCTATCAAGCGTCAGTCTCGCCCTTAATAAAACAAATTACCGGCACCCAGGCGGCCTGCCGCTTTGACCCGTCCTGTTCCGTCTACGCGAAAAAAACAATAGAAAAACACGGGTTTTTAAAAGGGACATACCTGTCCTTTTTGAGAATTATGTCCTGCCAGCCGTTTTATAAACAAAAATAGTTATCATGCAAAATATTCCTTCTTACGCAATTCCGGCAATTAATATTCTCCTTTTTATTTACAAAGGGCTTTTTTTGCTGCATGTCCCCTATGCCCTTGGGTTTTCCATAATTATTCTAACGGTGCTTATTCGTTTTATTCTTTATCCCCTAACAGCGGCCCAGCTTAGATCTTCCAAAAAAATGCAGGTTCTTGCCCCGCACCTTTCAAAACTAAAAGAAAAACACGGAAAGGACGCAAAAAAACTTCAGGCCGAAACAATGCGGCTTTACAAAGAGCACGGGGTTAATCCGGCCGCGGGGTGTCTGCCTATGCTCGTGCAGCTGCCGGTAATTTGGACATTGTACGCGGCCCTGCAAAGCATACCGACCCTAACCCCTGAGACAACCGGCAAACTTGTCTATTTTAGCTTTTTAAAACTTCAAAGTCCCTGGGATCTGCGTTTTTTTGGCCTTCCCCTGGACAAAAATCCGTCCCATCTGATTTCATTGACGCCTTTGATCATTTTGGTTCCCGCTCTTACGGCTTTTCTTCAGCTAATTCAATCAAAGATGCTTTTTGCCTCTCCCCCTAAACCCAAAGAGCTAATCGAGGATATTGAAAAAAAGAAGGAACAGGACTTTGCCACCGCGTTTCAGCAGCAGTCTTTATATATTTTTCCGGCAATGATAGGTTTTTTCTCATATAGTTTTCCCCTGGGACTTTCTCTGTACTGGAATACTTTTACAATTTTTGGTATACTACAGCAGTATAAGATTCAGGGTTTGGGAGGACTTTCCGAGTGGAAGAAAAAATTAGATGAGACAATCAGCCCCAAAAGCAGTAAAAAATAAAAACGAAAAGCTTGTCGCGGAAACCGCGAAGGAGCTTTTTGACCTCTTGGGCATAACGGGAGATTTTGACATCTTTCAGGACGAGGGCGTTTTTGGCCTAAACCTTCAAACCCAAGAAGGAGGAATGATAATTGGCTACAGGGGAGAGATTTTGGAGGCCCTGGAGCTTATTTTGTCCCTGTCTGTTTCCAAGAAAATAGGCGAGTTTACGCGTGTTTCCCTGGAGGTTGGGGACTATAAAAAAAACAAAGAAAGTTGGCTCGGAGATCTTGTTTACAGGACAAAGGAAAGGGTTCTGGTTTCAAAAGAAGAGATACCCCTCCCCAACCTTAGGGCATGGGAAAGACGAATAGTGCATTTAATGCTTAGGGAAGATAGGGAGGTTTTTTCGGAGTCCGTAGGCGAAGGACGGGACAGGACGCTGGTCATAAAACCCCGATAGTTTGATATTTCAAAAATTTTAAACCCCATCTTTTAAATCATCTTTGCAATTTTGATTTTTGAGATTTGAGATATTTATGAGACAATTAAACAGTGAAGCGATACGGGAATAGGCTTTCGGGAATAGTTTTTTACCTAATACTTCTTTTTTTACCCACTCAGCTCGGCAAACATTTTTGGCCGCACTTCGCAATTATTAGGGGCATAAGGGTTGATTATCTCTCCCCCACCTTGTATTTTACGGATTTGCTGATTATTCTTTTGTTTCTGGCAGTGGCGGCAGAAGGCATCCTTTTAAAAAAGAAGGAAATAAAGGTTTATGCCGCAAGGCTTTTTAGTCTTCCGTTTGTTCTATTTATTTTAATTCTGATAATAGGCATCCTTTTTTCAAAAAGCCGCCCGGCAGGAGCATACGGCCTGTTTAGGTTTTTGGAGTTTTGGTTTTTCGGTGTGTTTGCGGCAGGGTTTATTAAGACAAAGAAGCGGTTGAAAACCATAGTTTTTATTTTTTCTTTGGGTGTTATTTTTGAAGGAACGCTTTCTGTTCTTCAGTACCTGAATCAGGGTTCTTTGGGCGGAATACTATATTTTTTAGGCGAAAGATATTTTAATGGCCAAACCCCCGGCATAGCAAACGCGTCTATTAACGGAGCGCTGTTTCTTCGTCCGTACGCGACGTTTCCCCACCCCAATGTTTTGGCCGCCTACTTACTACTCTCGATGATTTTATTGATTTTTGGCTTAAGGCTTTACGCATCTTATCCGGTAAAAATCTTTTTGTCGGCAGCAGCAGCAATAGGCAGTTTTTCTCTTTTGTTAACCCTTTCCCGCGCCGCAATTTTTCTCTGGTTTGCCTTTTTGCTTTTTTATGGCTTCCGGCTTTCCCGCAAAAAAATTAAGGGCGGATTAAAGATTTTTTATTTTTTCTTTGTTTTTGCCCTTGTCTTTTTTATCCTTGTCTCCCCTCTTCGTTTCCGATTTTCCAATCTCTCCTTGTCCAGTCAGTCTATTGTCGGCAGAGAAGTTTTAGACCAAGACGCCTTTTTAATGTTCGTAAAGCATCCTCTTTTTGGTGTTGGGCTTAATAATTATTTTATCAATATGCCCCAGGGAGAAGAAAATCCTACCTTTCTTTTTCAGCCGCCGCATAATATTTTCCTTTTGATTTTGTCGGAGACCGGCATTCTTGGTTTGGCTTTTTCCCTTTGGTTTATCGCCAAAACCTATAGAAAAATCAGCGCCAAAACAGAAAAGGACGGAAAGATTTTAAATTTAGGGTTTTTGCTGCTTTCGGCGGTTTTGGTTTTGGGCATGTTTGATCATTATTTCTTAACCTTGGAGCAGGGACAGCTTATGCTCTCCTTTGTTTTAGGACTTTCCTGGTCGGGCCCGTATTGCCTCATTAAAAATTGTTACTTTGCTTCGAATCGTTGCCTCACGATATAATGTTACCTGACAGGTGTTGGTTTTAACCGTTTGAGAATCTCGTCAATCTGTCGTTTTAACAAAACAAGATTTAGAGTTTTATACTGTTTTCTTAAACGATCTTTCACTTCTTTTGATA
>JAMCTM010000047.1 GCA_023379465.1 Patescibacteria group bacterium | reverse complement strand
TAGTTTTATAGCAGGGGTTAATGAGAATGGATGCTACTGCGATAGGCAGTTGTGCTTTTCTTTAGATTTTGCTATACCATAATTATTCATGGCAGACTATAGAGCCTTGAGGGAAAGATTGGTTAAGTTTTCGGTTTGTCCCTCCGGGGTTACCGACAAAAAAGTCTTAAAGGCAATGCTTTCGGTTCCGCGGCACCTGTTTGTCCCTCGGGGATATAAACAAAAGGCATATTTAGATATTGCTTTGCCGATTGGTGAAAATCAAACCATCAGCCAGCCGTCGCTGGTTGGATTAATAGCGCAGCTTCTTCATCTTAGGGGCTCGGAAAAAATTTTGGAGGTTGGAACAGGATCCGGTTATCAGGCGGCAATTTTAGGCCTACTGGCAAAACAGGTGTATAGCATTGAAATTATAGAGTTTTTATATAAGAGGGCGCGGAGAATAATAAAAAGACTCAAATACAAAAATATTCATCTTTACCAGGGCAACGGCTGCCTGGGTCTTCCCGAATACGAGCCGTTTGAAGCGATTGTTGTTAGCGCCTCTTGCCGGGTTATCCCTTTACCCTTAATAGCCCAGCTTGCCAACGGGGGGCGAATTATCGCCCCTGTCGGCGGGGGGCCGGAGGAGCAGAGATTGATTATGGCAATTAAAAAACACCATAAGCTTATCCGCAAAGATTTTGGAGCGGTGCGTTTCGTTCCTCTGGCGGAAAATAAGTAATTAATCCGGGGAGACCAGTCTTTGGTTCAAGACCTCGAGTTTTTTTAAAAGAACAGGATATGAGGATATTTGCGGTAAAATTGCCTCCCCCGCCTTCCTGGTTTTTTCTATTAGTTCCAAATCGGAAAAACCGGCGATTTTAAGCAGTTTGACCCCGTGCTGCATTGTGCCGTAAAGCTCTCCGGGTCCTCGCAGTTTTAAATCCAGTTCCGCGAGCTCTTTTCCTATTTTTCTGGTTTCCATTGCCTTTAGCCTTAATAGGGTTTCTTTGCTTTTGGATTCCGTGAATAAGAGGCAGAAGGATTGTTTTTCTCCCCTTCCCACTCTTCCCCGCAGCTGATGCAGTTGGGCCAGGCCGAAGCGTTCCGATCCCTCAATCATGATGATTGTCGCGTTGGCAATGTCAATTCCAACCTCAACTATCGGGGTTGCCACAAGGATATCAAATTCTTTGTTTTTAAATTTTTGCAGAATTGCCTCTTTTTCCTTAGCCTTTAGTTTTCCGTGCAGGAGTCCCATTCTAAGCTCCGAAAAATCTTCGCTTTTTAGTTTTTGGTATTCTTTGGTTACGGCTTTAACGCTAAGCATGCTTTCCGACTCCTCTATAAAAGGACAGATTATAAATGCCTGGGTTTTATGCGTTCTGATTTGAGATTTTATCCATCGGTAGGCATTTTTCCTTTTTTCTTTTGGCACAAGCCATGTTTTAATCGTCTTTCTTCCTTTTGGCATTTCGTCAAGATAAGAAAGATCCAAATCTCCATAGAGAGTTAAAGCGACGGTTCGCGGAATTGGAGTGGCTGTCATAGTTAAGAGATGCGGATTCTTGCCTTTGCTCCTGATGATAGCCCTTTGCTCCACTCCGAAGCGCTGCTGTTCGTCAATTACGACCAAACCCAATTTCTCAAAATTAATTTTTTTTGAAAGAAGCGCGTGGGTTCCGACAACCACGTCAAGGCTGGAATCGCCAATTGCCGATTTCGAATTACGGATTTTGGACTCCTGTTCTTGATTTTTGATTTTGTTTTCCCCTGTTAGCAAACCAACCTTGATCCCGAAACACTGCGAGGACCCGGAGATTGTTTTATGGTGCTGGCTTGCCAATATTTCGGTGGGCGCCATTAAGACGGATTGGCAGCCGTTCAGGTAGGCAAGATACATGGCGACTGCGGAAACAACTGTTTTTCCGCTGCCGACATCTCCTTCCAGTAGTCTGTTCATGGGTTTTTTACCCGATAAGTCCTTAAATATTTGAGAAACCGCCCGTTTTTGGTCTTCTGTTAATTCGAAGGGCAGTTTTTTCCGGAAGTCTTGAATATCCTTTTTATACTCAGCGATAGACAGCGCGTGCCCGGCCGAGTTTTCCATCCACTTCTGTTTTCTTTTTAGAGAAGTAAGCTGTAAAAATAACAGCTCGTCAAATGAAAGTCTTTTTCTTGCCGTTAAAGCATATTCTTTATTTTTAGGAAAATGAATTTGTTCTATTGCTTCATTAAAACTTATTAAATCATTACTTTTTAAAATTGAGTCAGGAATATACTCGAGCAAATTTTGTTTGCTATTTTGCAAGATTTTATATATCTGTCGGCGCAGCCATTTTGAGGAAATACCGTTGGTTTCCGGATAGACCGGAACTATTCTGCCGGTATGGATGGTCGGCAGATTATCTATGATTGGTTCGTATTCCGGGGATTTAATAATCAGTGTTCCTAAATCAAAAAAAACCTCCCCGGCAACAGAAATTTTTTGTCCTTTATGAATAACCTGGGTGAGATAGCTTTGATTAAACCATATTATATTTAATCTGCCTGTTTCGTCTTCGATTATCGCTTTCTGAATTTTCTTAAAATTTTTGGTGTATTCATTTTTTATTTCCGCTATTTTTCCCTGTATGGTGACGGTTTCTCCCGGCTGGATCTGCGATATCTTTGAGATAAGCGAGTAATCCTCGTATCTTGAAGGAAAATGGTAGAGGAAATCTTCCAGTTTCCTAATGCCTAATTTTTCTAAACGGGAAGCATGCATTTTATATGTTCTTGAAACATCTTTAATTAATGTTTGAAGATTCATACTCTCTAGCGAAGCGTGATAAACGGCAGAACGGATGCCGCAATAAGCGCGATTGAGGAAACAGCAACAATTACCTTCCAAATCCATTGATGTCTGCGAAATAGTTCCATACAAATTAGCAACTAGCGTTTAATTATTTTAACATCTAATTCTGACATATTTTCTTTTGCCTACCTTTAACAATTGTTCATCTTTCAGCTCAACTATAACATTGGGGTTATCAATAAGTTTATTGTTTAGAGAAACGCCGTTTTGCTCAATAAGCCGTTTTGCCTCTGATTTGCTGGTTGTTAGTTTGGTTTTAATCAGTAAATCAATAATATTGGTCTTTTTTTTACTGGCGTATTGGTAGATTGGCATATCCTGAGGAAGTTCTTTGTGCTGGACGGTTTTGCTGAAAAATGCCGCCGCCTTTTTAGAGGTTTTTTGATCGTATAGTTCAGCAACTATCTTAGAGGCAAGATTTTCTTTTAGCCGCATGGGGTTTGCGTTTTTAATTTCTTGTTCTATTTTTTTAATCTCTTCAAGGGGGGTGTTGGTTGCCAGGGCATAATATTCAGCAATAAGCTCGTCTTTAATGGACATAATTTTTATATACATGTCTTCCGGCGTGTCATCAAGCCAAATCGCATTTCCCCAGCTTTTGCTCATTTTTCTCCCGTCGGTGCCTGTTAGAAACTGTGTGGTTATTATAAAGGATTCTTTATTCCTCCAGTTTCTCTGCAGCAGTCTGCCCGCCTGCATATTAAATGTTTGATCTGTTCCCCCAAGCTGAATGTCGGCATCCATAAAATAGCTGTCGTAGCCCTGCATGGCAGGATATAATCCTTCGTGTAGCCCCACTCGTTTGCCTTGTTTTAACCTGTTCCTGATTAACTCCCTTGAGGCAAAATCGCCAAAGGAAAATTGCTGGGTAAGCCTTACTATTTCGGGGAAAGATAACTTATTTAGCCATTGGCTGTTATAACGGACCTTAATTTTTGAAAAATCAAGTATTTTTTCAGCCTGTTTTTTGTATGTTTTAAAATTTTCCGCAATCTCCCCTGGGGTAAGCACAGGTCTTTCGCTGTCTTTGTCGGAGGTGTCTCCAATCAGCGCCGTAAAATCCCCGATTAAAAAGGTAACATTATGTCCTGCTTTGGCAAAGCCCTGCAATTTGCGAAGAGGTACGGCGTGACCGAGATGGATTTTGGTGGCCGTGGGATCAATACCGAAATAAACATTTAGTTTCTTGCCGGATTGCAAGATTTTCCCCAGCTCATTATATGAAGGGATTATATTGGCAACCCCGCGTGTTAAAATCTCATCAATCTTGTCCATTATTTCAAGTATAGCATACTTGCTAGCGCGATGGCGCTTTTATATAATAGTCTATATGTTTAGAAGAAGACGAAGAAGGAGTATAAGGTTAGGATCTTCTAACATTTTTCTTCTTAGCCGTCTGGCAAAATATTGTTTTTTTGCCACAGTCGGGCTTATTTTTTTGGCGGTAATTCTTTTTGCCTGGTACGGCCGGGATTTGCCTACCCCGGGAAAGCTGGTTTATGCCAAAACCGCGGAGTCAACGCGCATATATGACAGAAACGGGGTGCTTCTTTATTCTGTTTATAAAAATGAAAACAGGATCTATGTTCCTTTGTCGCAAATTCCCAAGAGTCTTCAGGAGGCAACGATCGCCGTAGAGGACAAAAACTTTTATAAAAACGAAGGGTTTTCAATAACCGGATATCTCAGGGCGATACGAAACATGATTCTTTTTAGGTCATTGTCGGGCGGATCAACCCTTACCCAACAGCTTGTTAAAAACACCCTTCTTACTCCGGAGCGGACAATCCCGAGAAAAATAAAGGAATTGATTCTCTCTATTCAGGTGGACAAAAAATATACCAAGAATCAGATTCTTGAAATGTATCTTAATGACATTCCTTATGGAGGCGCGGCTGTTGGTGTTGAGGCGGGAGCCCAGATGTATTTTGGCAAAGACGTGAAAGATTTGGATCTTGCCCAGTCCGCCTTCTTAGCCGGCCTTCCGCAGAGCCCAAGCGTTTATTCTCCTTTTAGCGGACATAAATACTATATAGATAGAACCAATGAGGTTTTAACCAGGATGGCCGACAGCGGTTATATCTCGTCCCAACAGGCGGAAGCCGCGCTTTCCGAAATCAAAAACACGCAGTTTAACCAAAACGACACAAGCATTAAGGCCCCCCATTTTGTCATGTACGTAAAGAGTCTTCTGGCGAAGGAGTTTGGAGAAGCAATGGTGGATAACGGGGGCCTTCAGGTAACAACCACCCTGGATTGGAATATAGAAAAAGAGGCGGAGAAAATAGTCAAGACACAAATTGGAAAGCTAAAAATATACCATGCCACAAACGGCGCGGCGGTTGTTACCGATCCAAAAACAGGGGAAATACTGTCTATGGTGGGAAGCGAAGACTATTTTGATACCAAAAACGACGGAAACTTTAACGCGGCTCTTGCCCACAGGCAACCGGGTTCTTCCCTTAAACCCATTATGTATGCTGTTGCTTTTGAAAAAGGATATACGCCTGCCACCATGGTAATGGATGTTAAGACGGATTTTCCAACCGGGGATCCGGCTCACCCAATGTATACCCCTGTTAATTATGATCGTAAATACCATGGTCCCATGCAGCTGAGGTTCGCGCTTGGCAACTCTATCAATGTCATTGCCGTGAAGATGCTTGCCAGGGTTGGCATAAAGAACGTGATGGAGAAGGCGTATGAGATGGGTATTAAGAATTGGCAGCCCACCTCCTCGAATATGAAAGACGTTGGTTTGTCGCTTGTGTTGGGAGGACGGGAGACAACGCTTCTTTCCGAGACTACCGCTTATGGTGTTTTCGCAAGCGGAGGCTACCGTCATGATCCGGTGGCAATACTTAAGGTTACGGATAAAAACGGCAATGTTTTGTACCAGTACCACCCGACCCAGGGTCAAAGAGTTTTGCCCGAGGACGTCTGTTTTCTTATTTCCCATATTCTTTTGGATAATAACGCCCGCAGTATGGAGTTTGGGCCAAATTCCTGGCTTCGTATTCCGGGAAAAACAGTCTCTGTTAAAACAGGAACAACCGATGAAAAACGGGATAATTGGACTATTGGCTACACCCCGTCCTACGTGGTTGGCGTGTGGGTGGGAAATAATGACAATTCGCCTATGAACCAAGCGATCGCCTCCGGCATAACAGGGGCATCGCCTATTTGGCATGATATTATGAGTTCTATTTTAAAAGGAAAGCCCGATCAGCCCCCGAAAAAACCAAATGATGTAATAGCGATGCAGATAGATGCTTTAGGCGGAGGACTGCCTGTACCAAATGAACCAACCCGTTCGGAATATTTTATAAAAGGAACAGAGCCCACCAGTCCTTCCCCAATCTATCAGAAGATTAAAATTTCAAATCATGAGCATGGGAAATTAGCCAATCCGGCGGAGATTGCCCATGGTGATTACCACACAAAAGATTATATCGTTTTTCACGAAGATGATCCGGTTTCAGCCGATGGGGTGAACCGCTGGCAGGAAGGAATAGACGCCTGGGTAAAGGAGAGTCATTCAGCCGCGGATTGGCAGTATTATCCTCCGACAGAAACCTCCGACTATAAATACTAACTATCCAATTTGCGCGTGCAGATTATTTTCGAGCGCTTTGTAAATCTTTTCCCGATCAACAGAAACATCCTGGGTGGTTAAATTTTTTTTGGGATCTCTGTAGGTTATCCTAAACGTTTTTTTATCTTTATAAATATCTATAAGGGATACGTTTTCCACAAGTCTCCCGTGTTTTTTTATAACCGAGACAATTTGTTCATAGGGAGCAGAGGTAGAGATTCTTACGTCTTCTATTACGGGAGGAAACTTGGGAATCGGTTTATAGATTTTTCTTCTGCTCGCGTATTTTAAAAGCAGGGAAAAATCAAGTTCAAAATCTATTAGGTTATCCTCCAAAACCTCGATGGCGCCCGCAAAATCCTTATTAAGATAAATGTCCGTTCCCTCCCCTGCTTCTTTTCTTTCCGAAAAGCGGGAATTTTTAATTCCAAGATCTAAAAAAAGCTGTTCCACAACCCCTTTTACTTTATAAAACGAGAGACCGGTCTCTTTTATCAAGGCGCCCAGCATAAGGATTTCTTTTGGCAGTTTCGGATCATTTTTACGGTAAACATTGGCAATTTCAAATATCTTTACGCTCTCGCGCGTTTTGTTTTCCCGCGTTGCCAAAAGAAGACTGGGGATTAAAGATTTTCTCATGTAGACAAGGTCCTGATTTAGGGGGTTGGCGATTGTTACCGCCTCTCCCAGCGGCCCGTCTAACAGATCCTCCGATATCATAGATGGTGTATAGATTTCCGTGAAGCCCCAATATTTAAGCGCGTTTTTAGCCCTTGCTTCAAAGGCAAATTCATCCCGGTCCAGGCTGTAGTTTTTTGCTTTTGTTAAGGGCGGTATTGCGCTTGGCAGAAGATGGTATCCGTAGACCCGGGCGATTTCTTCCACCAGATCTTCCTTATTTTCTACGTCATTAGATCTAAAACTCGGGACGGTAACCTCTATGGAGGGTCCCTTTATGACAGGATTAAATCCAAGACGGCCGAGGAATTCATGGGATAGTTTTAGGGGGATTTTAATTCCGATGATTTTATTTATTGTTTTTTCGGGAATAGACAGTTTGTGTTTTTTCTTTTTGCTTGGATAAATATCTAGAATTGGGGATATTATTCTTCCGTTGGCATTCTTTAAAAAAAGCTCTATTCCCCTTAAGAGCGCGTCTTTTGCCAATTCCGGATCAACCCCTTTTTCATTGATAATGGCGGCCTCTGTTCTTAGTCCAAGCCCCATTGATGTTTTGCGGATATGGCTTTCTTGATTATTATCCACAAAAAATAAAATTCTTTTTGTGGCACTGGTTACGACGCTGTTTAAGGTTCCCATTACGCCTAAAAGATCGACTATCTCCCCTTTTCCGTTGTCCGCCACAATATCGCCTCCGCCAAGAATCCTTTCTTTTTTATCAAGGGTTACAATCCGCTCTCCTTTTTTGGAGAGTCTTATTACCAGATTTTTGGTCTTGAGCCTGTCGTAGTCAAAGACATGGGTGGGGTGACCGATTTCCCGCATTACATAGTTGGTGATATCTATCAGATTGTTCAGGCTTCTTATTCCCGATCCTTCAAGCCTTTCTTTTATATAGTCGGGAGAACTTCCGACCTTTACCTCCATAACAAGGGCGCAAATCCTGTTTACCAAAGAGGAATCAATTTTTATATCAATCGGAAACTTTCCTGCTGGGATTTCGGGCAGTTTTTGTTCCGGGGATAAAAAAGAGGCCTTTATGTCAAATCTGGGCAGAATCGCGGAGGCTTCTCTGGCTATTCCGACAACGGACATTAGATCCGCCCTGTTGGTGGTAACTTCTATGTCGTAGACAAAATCCCTGCCGTATCTTTCCACCCTTTCCACCGAAACACTGGTCAGGGATAAATTTTTGGCAATCTCCTCGGGGGTTGAGCCGGTTTTTAAATATTCCCTGAGCCAGCTGTCTAAGATTTTTATATTCATATTTGCTTCATTCTTTAGAACTGCTCTAAAAAATTCAGGTTACTTGAATAGAGCATTCTTAGGTCATCTATTTCTATTCCTTCCTTCATCATCAGTACCCTTTCTACCCCCCACCCGAACGCAAAACCACTGTATTTAAGGCTATCTATGTTTCCGGCTTTAAGCACATTGGGGTGAACCATGCCCGCTCCTCCCAGCTCAAGCCATCCTCCCTTACAAAGCCTGCAGCCTTTGCCAAAGCATACGCCGCAGGTTATGTCTACTTCAAACGAAGGTTCTGTGAATTGAAAGTGATAAGGTCTTATTCTGGAAACCCTTTTCCCCCCGAAGTATGATTTCACAAAGTAGTCAAGGGTTCCTTTTAAATGGGTGATAGAAATATCTTGGTCTATGACAAGTCCTTCAAACTGATGGAACATGGGGCCGTGGGAAATGTCGGATTGCCTGCGGTAACATTTGGCAATGTTAAGCATTCTGATAGGAGGCGCGGTTTTCTCCATTTCTCTTATTTGTCCGGATGAGGTATGCGGGGTTAGTATCGCCGGTCCTTTCTCAGGGTCGGGTTTTTGGGCGATAAAAAAGGTTTCCCAATCATCGCGGGCCGGATGATCTTTTGGAAAATTTAAGGCCTCAAAAGCATAGTAGTCCCATTCTATTTCAGGATATCTTACCCTTTTAAAACCTATATGTTCAAAGATGGAACTTATCTCCTCTATTGCCTGGGTTATAAGATGGAGATGTCCAAGGGAGGGTTTTATCCCGGGGGCGGTAATATCAATTTTTTCTTTCGTAACTTTTGATTTTTGATCTTTGATTTTTGATCTTTGATCTTCCAGGGCTTGTTTAATCGCGTTTTTTATTTCGTTGGCAAGCTGACCAACTTCGGGTTTTTGTTCCTTCGGCAATTTATCTATTTTCTTCATTAAAAGCGAAAGTTGGCCGTTTTTACCCAAAAATTGAAGTCTTATTTCTTCTAAATCTTCCAAAGATTGGGATTCAATAACAAAGGATATGGCGGAATTTTTAACCGAGATTAACTCTTCTTCCATAAAGGTTACGGTAATTATGACCGCGATGTAATTCGCCGGATGAAATTTATTCCAGCATTTCTATTGATTATAACGGATAAGAGCTGGTTAAACAAGTTTGGCAGGTCCGGGGTTTAGGTTTTATTAACCTTTTTCACCAATTGCTTAAAAGTCGGGGTATCCTCGGTTGCGAGATAATTTAGGATTTTTCTATTTAATTCGATTTTTTCCTTTTTCAGTTTGTTTATAAAAACCCTGTAAGGCATCCCTTCTTGCTTTACCGCCTCGGCAATTCTTGTTATAAAGAGGCGCCGCATATTTCTTTTTCTAAGTTTTCTTCCGTGATAACTGTAGGCGCCGGCATGAAGATTTGCTTCCTTCGCCACCTTCACAAGATTTGATTTTGTGCCGCGGTACCCTTTTGTCCCTGCCAATAATTTTTTATGTTTTCTTCGGGATACAATTCCCCGTTTAATGCGTGCCATACTTAGGTTTTATAAATTTAGTAAATCTTTGTTTAAGATATTTGCCGAATTGTCTATACGATAAAGTCGCGGATCTTTCGGAGGATGTTTCCCTAAAATTAATATTTTTTCTGGCTGTTTTGTTTTTCATTTTTACATTGCCCCCATCATTTTTTTAATCCTTCTGGCAAAGGCGTTCTCCAGCATGCCTGGTTCCTTCTGGCGTCTTTTTCTTTTCTGGGATTTTTTACGCATCAAATGCCCCTTGTACTGATGGGAAAATATTACTTTCCCTTTCTTGGTTATTTTAAATCTTTTTACGACTGATTTTTTTATCTTTTTCTTCACGCTTCTTATTTAGAGATCTTAAGGGCTTAAACGTTTTTTCTTTTCCGGCGAGATAACGGCGATCAACTGCGATCTCTCAAAATATGGATCTCTGTCCACTTTAGAAACATGTTTAAGTCTTAAGAGCAGTTTGTCTATAATATTTCTTCCAAATTCAGGATGGGTTATTTGTCTGCCCCTGAATTTTACAACCAATCTTACCTTATTATTGTCCTTCAGAAATTCTTCCCCCCTTTTTGTCATAACCTCCAGATCGTGGTCATTCATAAAAGGTCCCAGGCGAATTTCCTTAGTCTCGGATGTTTTAGCCTTTTTTTTCTCTTCCTTTTTCTTTTTTTCCTCCTGATAAAGAAATTTATTAAAATCTATTATTTTGACGACCGGCGGGTTAGCAGCAGGCGCTATTTCTACCAGATCCAGGTTTTCTTCCCTTGCTTTTTTAAGCGCCTCTGTACTTGGCATTACGCCAATCTGCTTTCCAAGGCTATCTAAAACACGAACACTTAACGCCCTTATGCGTTCATTTGTTCTATAGAACCTTTTATGTTCCTGTTTTCTTTTAAACCTTTTTATCAATTTCTTCTCTTACTTTTTTTAGAAATTGGGAAAGTTTCATTTGTCCTAAATCTTTCCCCTCTCTTGTCCTAACCGATATTAAATTTTCCTCATTTGAGATTTCTCTGTCTCCTATTATACCCATATATGGCACTTTTTGTAAAGTGGCATCGCGGATTTTGGCCTGCAGGGTTTCCTGACGGTCATCAAGCTCCCCTCTTATTTTATTTTCTTCAATGATTTTAATTATCGAAGCGCCGCCCCTTCTGTGCCTGTCCGCGATAGGAAGAATCACGATTTGCACAGGCGAGAGCCAGAGCGGCAATTTACCTGCCGTATGCTCAATAATAATTCCCAAAAAACGTTCCAATGATCCGTAGATAGCCCGATGCATCACCACCGGCTGTACCTGTTGGCCGTTTTTGTCAAAAAAGCCCAGGTTAAAGTTTTTAGGCTCTTGAAAATCAAGCTGAATAGTGCCTGTTTGCCACTGCCTGCCCAGTGAATCCTGCATTAAAATATCAATCTTTGGTCCGTAGAACGCGCCTTCCCCGGGGGCGGTAAAGTATTTAATCCCTGCCGCCTCAATTGCCTTTTGGAGGGATGCCTCGGCAATATCCCAATCCTTCGCTTCGCCTAAAAATTTTTCCGGACGGGTGCCGAAACGAAGTCCATAGGTTAGATTAAACGGCGAATACATTTCGGCAAGCATCTTCATTAAATTACCGAATTCACTTTCTATTTGTTCTTTGGCGATAAAAATATGGGCGTCGTCTTGCCGAAACTGCCGAATTCTAAATAAGCCGTTTAATGTTCCCGATAATTCAAATCGGTGCAGCATACTGCTTTCCGCCAGCCGCATCGGTAAATCATTATACGAGCGGGTTTTTGAGGCAAAGATGATCATGGCGTTTGGACAGTTCATTGGTTTAACGCCGAACACCTCTGTACCTTCGAGGAGTTTTTTTGATTCGCCCGTGAGGTAAGACATGGGAGAGAGAAACATGTCTTTTTGGTAATGCGTCCAGTGCCCCGATGTTTCGTAAAGTTCTTTTTTATTGAGCTGCGGCGTCATTACTTCCTGATAGCCGTATTTTTTATACATGCTTTCTATAAAGGCGCGTAGAGTGTTATAGACAGTTAGTCCTTTTGGCAGCCAGTAGGCCATGCCGGGAGCGGTTTCATGAAAGAAAAATAAATCAAGTTCCCGTCCGATTTTTTTATGATCCCGCTTTCTTGCCTCCTCAAGCATTTTTAGGTATTCATCCATTTCTTTTTGGCTTGGAAAACATGTGCCGTAAATTCTGGTCAGCATTGGATTTTTTTCGCTTCCCCGCCAATACGCCCCGGCAACAGAAAGGAGTTTAAACGCGCCGATTTCTTCCGCGGGTTTTTGGCTGTGTCCGCCTTTGCATAAATCTTCAAAATTTCCTGCCTTGTATAAACTTATTCTTTCCCCTCTTTTTTCTATTTCATCAATTAGTTCTAACTTATAGGGATTATCTTTGTAGATTTCTCTGGCATTTGACGGATTCGTTTCTCTTTTTGAAAAGCCGGTCCACGAGGAAAGGATTTTTTTCATCTCCTTTTCTATTTTGTCCAGGTCTTCTTCCGAAATTTTTACCTTCCCAAAATCAAAATCGTAATAAAATCCGGCCTCAATCGCAGGGCCAATCGTAGGTTTAGTATTAGGATAGAGCTTTAAAACAGCCGCGGCCAAAAGATGGGCGCAGGAATGGCGCAAGCTGTCAAGGTTATTGCGGTTCACCCTTTTTTCCATGGGTTTATTTTATCAAGTGCGGATTCTTTTGTAAAATAAAGATTATCACATTTGAAACAAAATTGCCCACAACGGGTACAAAATTTATCCCGCGGGCAACAAAACCAAGCATAACCAGAACCAGTGATAATCCGATAGTCGCGCCAAATCCCCAGGCTATTCCGCCGAGAAGGTTGTTAAAGATCATGGTTTTTATTTCCCTATGCACGTTTTCGTATTTTTCCATTTTTAAAAATTGTTCTTACAGTCCAAGCTCTGTTGCTATTGCCTGCATTGCCGTAAGATTTATTTCTATAAATTCATCAAGGGGAATCTTAAGCTGGGTTTCGCATCTCAGGATAGAATCTCTGTCCGCGCCCTTTGCGAAAGTTTTTTCTTTAAACCGCTTCATAATAAAATCCGAAGTCAAGGAGGCAAGCTTTTTATCAGGGTGGATAAGAGAAGCGGCAACAATTAAGCCAGTCAGCTGATCGCAGGATGCAATCGCCCAATCCATATTTGTTTTTGGCAAAACCTTTGTGTATTCAAAATTGTGCGCTTTTATAGCATAAGCGATATCATCCGGAATATTTGGTTCTTTTTGGAAAAGTAGCAGTCCGTGTTTTTCCGGGTGTCCCTTGCTCATTTCGTAATCCGCGTCATGCAGTAATCCCACAATTCCCCACGTATTTTCTTCTTCAGGATTTTGGTTGGCGTTAAGTCTTTTATAAAGGGCCTTCATGACCGCCTCGGCTGCCAGGCAGTGCTTGATGAGATTCGGGTTTTTAAGATAAGTTGTTGTAATTTTATACGCCTGTTCTCTTGTCATCCTGGAATAAGTTTATCAGATGGACCGAATCTGGGCAAGTTGCGGAGTTCTAAAGCCCTTTGTTGCCTCCTGCTTCATACAGCGTAGTTATATGGCCTAAGCGCCTTAATTCCTTCAGCATCTTCTCTAAAGGCATCCGCGCAATTACCCGGGTCAATATCTGGGTTTAGAGAGAGCCTGGTTCCTGCCCGTAAACCTAACATTATTGCATGCTGCAGCCAGGCGTTAAGAGCAGTCCTGTCGGCCGCGGGATCTAATTCTTTTATATCGTTAATCATTTTCCCTTTAATAGACTGTAGCTCTTCTTCAAAAGGCCTAACTGTTATATCAAATTCTTCGGAAGACAAGCCGGAGAAGAATTTGTTTCCCAGTATTCTCGCGGCTATGGCGTTTATATATAATTCTGTTTCCGCGCCGGACATTCCAAGATCTGAGCAGATTTTTCTTCCCGGTCGCAAAAGAGAACCAAATGTTTTTTCCAGGTTGGCAAGCAGTATAGGCTCTTTAAAAATTTTTAAAAAAAGTCCGGGTTTATCAGAAGCGATTTTTTTAACCTGCCCCATCAATTCTTTAACAGATTTTAAAAGAGGAGGCGTTGCATCCGGATTTCTGGCGAAAACATATCTTTCAAGGTAGCTCATTCATGGGATTATACCACCTTTTCTCCATAAATTCAAACTATAGGCTTTATGTCATTGGTGGGCCCGAGAGGATTCGAACCTCTGACCTTTGCAATGTCAATGCAACGCTCTAACCAGCTGAGCTACGAGCCCTTTTTTAGATTATATCATCTATGAAAATGTTTTTCCCGCGGGAATCTAAAAGCAATTTAAAAAAATAAAAATAGCACTTGACAAACCTTCTTCTCTCTATTTACGCTATGATAAGAAATGTTACTCCTATTGTCCTAAATATAGCGCGTTTGGGACAGTCGTTGATCAAGCGTTAAAATAATAATTATTTATGGCTTTGTTCTCAAAAAAATTAATCATTGCCGCCTTACTGGTCGCGATTGTTTATGTCATTTCTGTCGTCTGGCTTATGAATTTTTCTTTAGTGCTAATGACTGTTTTGGGAAACTTTCCAATTGAGTACAAATTTAAGATTTTGTTTGTCCTCCTTAAAGGTATGTGGGTCGCGATGACACATACCGCCCTTTTCCTTCTTCTTTTTACCGCTTTTCTGACAGGAATAAACATCGTCCTTATCGGAAAAAGAATTATAAAAATGAAAAGACTGAAAAATATTCATTATATTGCCGGTCTCGGATCGCTTTTTGGTATTATCGGCAGCGGCTGCGCCGCGTGCGGACTGCCTATTATCTCGCTTCTTGGGCTTTCCGGAAGCATTGCCTATTTGCCTTTACATGGGACGGAATTATCATATCTTGCCGTGGCTTTACTCCTTATCTCCCTTGTTTTTATGATAAAAAGCAATAGACAGGCCAATAACGAAGACCAATGTTTGCTGGTATCCCCTAAAAGAACAATGCGCAGAAGAAAAAATCAACAAAAAAGAATTTGAATTTATTGTAGCATTTATCAGGAGAAAATAATGGATCATCCTTGTGGCCAAGATAAATCTAGGTACGGATGACTTTGGACTTTCAGCTTTATGTTTTATCTTTGGGTTTGTTGTCCTTAATACCGCCTAAAAATATCCTGGCACTCCTGCTACTATCTAAAAGTTCTTTAGGAAGCATACCAAGACTTATTTGAGATTTTGCGTAACTACCCAAACTCTTCGCCTTTTGATATGCATCTTGAATATTCGCGCGATGAGTAGAGATAAACTTGCGTGCTGTTTCGATGACTTTAGGATCAGCAAATACAGAAACCTCTTGCAGTATTTTTTCAATCTCTTCTGGACTAACTCTTACCTGATAATGGGAAATGTCAATTGGCATTGTATAAGAATCTCCTTCTAAAAGGCTCTTTTTCATTTCTGCTTTTCTTCTAGCTGTATTGATTCTGTGAGCCCCATGTTGATTAATCTGGTATTCAATCTCCTGGTTTCCGTATCCAGTATAAAAATGAAAACCTTTTACATTATGGTTTGTATCGTATTCAAAGGTTGGAGTTTTCCTTGCTTTGTCTATCAATTCATACTCTTTTCTTAAATCGTATAAAACAGCTAGTTCCATCGCTGTTTCTCCAGTCGCAATCCTTGACTCAAGAAATCTGAATATATCATCGGCTTCAGTTGGGGACATGAAATGTTCTTCCCTACGCGAATTCATAACGACAAATTCTCTTTTATAACCCGAGCGCAAGATGTATCTTTTGCCCAAATGATTGACATAAATTCCTTCTTTCTGTGGTTTAACGTCAATTTCTTCCTCTTCAAAGGGATTCTCTGCCTT
The DNA here is from genome assembly GCA_023379465.1 of Patescibacteria group bacterium. Next base: position 1,034 of record JAMCTM010000047.1, on the reverse strand, counting down.
TATCTTTACAAATGGCAGATTTAGTCTTTCAGCGTGTTGTTTTAACCTCCAAACTTGGGATTGGTCTAAATATCCTTCTTCATCAACCTTGGCAAAAAACCCAATAACCTTTATCTTGCCATACTCGCTTTTCCCTAAAGTGACAACTTCGTTATAATTATCCGGTGAAGAATTCGCTAAAAGCTGGTTTCCGCTGATTGGTGGATGCTGTTGTGCTTGTTGTTTTAATAAATCAATAGAAGCATGTATTGATCCGATATCGCTGGCTGAAACCAAAATTACATTTGGCTTGGGAACTTCTACAATTAATCCAAAACTGCCCCAAGTAGCACGATGGTTTTCATCTATTAGTGAAAGGCTTAAAGAATCTCTTTGAGCAATACCTTCGGGATTTTTTAATAAATCTACTAAACTATCTTTTTGTCTTGTTTCTAAGCCTGCTTGAGCTACCGCAACACTTACTATTCTTTGATCAATTGCGGCACTTGGGTTAAAGGCGTAAACAAGATAACGAAAGCGATTATCTTGATGTTCTCTTGGGTCAGTAATCCCACCCCATGCCTCGTGTCTTATATCAGCTTCTATTTGATTAGGTTCTATTTGCTCATCCATAGATTTGATTGATGATGAATTTCATTTTCTAGCCATAGGTTTGGGTTATTATATCAACCTTAAAGATGACTTTGATTTACCACCGCTTGGAGCGGGCGATGGGGATCGAACCCACTACCTTCTCCTTGGCAAGGAGACGTTCTACCGGTGAACTACGCCCGCTGGTGCCTAGAGCAGGAATCGAACCCGCATAACCGCTTCTTCAGAGCGGCGCCTTGACCACGTTGGCAATCTAGGCATAGACCTTATTTTATCATATACAATTAAAGTCTTGAATAGCGAGTCCCAGAGTGGACAGTGCCATTGCATTCTAAAGAATTAAAACGCACAAAAAGAGGAATTATCCGAAGATAATTGGCAGTAAGAAGAAGTTTTTTGCCCTCTGTTACCCGTTATGCATACACATAGGCTTTTTGCACGTC
>JAMCTM010000046.1 GCA_023379465.1 Patescibacteria group bacterium | reverse complement strand
CAGCGAAAATAAGCTCAGAGAGTCAATAAAAAGGGCCGGTGTTGCGGAAAAAATTGAAAACCGGGCACTTGTCCATATTAAATCAAGGCTCCATGACAATATAAAAACCTCCGAAATATACAGCCATATCAGTGAGTTTTTAGGCCAATCCTCCAATCCCTACGCAAGGGCAAAATATTCTTTAAAAAAATCCATCATGGATCTCGGGCCAACAGGCTATCCTTTTGAAGACTTTATAGCCGATCTTTTAAACGCCCGGGGTTATCAAACTAAGGTCAGGCAAATCTTAAAAGGAAGATGCGTCAGTCACGAAATAGACGTTCTTGCTTCAAGAAACAATAAAAATATAATGATAGAAGCAAAGTTTCATAACCGCCCGGGTCTTAAAACAGAGCTTCACGTTTCTTTATACACCAAGGCAAGGTTTGACGACATCAAAGAAATAAACGGCCTGGATGAATCCTGGCTTATCACAAATACCAAGGCAACAAGCGAAGCCATAGCCTACGGGGCCTGCTCCAATATGACAATCATTACCTGGGATGAACCGGATGACTATTCTCTTAGAAGAATGATAGAAAAGGAACATCTGTACCCTATTACTGTTATGAATACTATATCGGAAAGAGAAAAACAAATCCTTCTGGAAAACCATATAGTTTTGTGCCGGGATATTCTCAAAAACACCTCCTTTCTGTCGTGCGTTGGGATGGAAAAAGAAAAAAAGAAGAGTATTCTGGACGAAGCGGGCTTTGTTTGTTCAGGCTAAATAATGAAAAGGACAATAAAAACATACCGTGAAGCAAGGGAATACCTTGAGGGTTTTATTCCCTTTGTTATAAATCATCGCCTCAGGGAAAAAGACGATTCGCTTGGCAGAATGACCCATTTTCTTAATCTTCTTGATAATCCCCAAAATAAATTTCCGTCGGTTGTGGTAAGCGGAACATCGGGCAAAGGATCTGTCAGCTATTTAATTTCCCACGCGTTAACAAAGTCCGGCTATAAAACAGGTCTAACCATCTCTCCCCATCTTGAGTACATCACGGAAAGAATGCAGATTAATAATCGCTTATTAACGGATAAGGAGTTTGTCAAATCGTTAAATAAAATAATCCCCGTGATAGATCTCGTTTCCAAAAGCACGTACGGACCCCCATCTTATTACGAAATACTTTTGGCAATGGCTTTTGTTTTATTTTCGGAAAAAAAAGCTGACATCGCGATTGTGGAGGTCGGGTTAGAAGGAAGATACGACGCCACAAATCTCGTCAATCCCTTAATCTTTGTTTTAAACAATATTTCCTTGGACCACACGCAAATTCTTGGCGATACGGTTTATAAAATTGCCCAGGAGGCAAGCTTTAGAATAAAAAATCTCAGAATGGCAGGAAATACAAAGCCTGTCGTAATAACAGGCGTTAATCAGCCCTTGCTAATTAGGCTGATAGAAAAACGGTCCAGGGAAGCCGGGGCGCCGGTTGTCAGATTAGGTAAAGATTTCAGCCCGCGTCTTATAAAAGAAACGGGGGAGGGGGTCTGGTTTGATTTTTATTGGAGAGGCAGAAAGAAGCGTTTTTTCGTTTCCCTTAGGGGAGGGTATCAGGCGGAAAACGCGAGCCTGGCTCTTGCTAGCTTGAAAACGTTAAAAAAATTTGGATTTAACATATCGCAGGAAAGCCTAAAAACCGCCTTTGCCCGGTCTTTTTTCCCGGGGCGATTTGAGCTCATAGAAAAAGAAAATTATAGAATTATACTGGATGGTGCCCACAATCCTATAAAAATGGCGTCCTTTATGGCTTCTCTTGCTAAGATATATTCCGGGGAGAAGAAAATATTTATCGTCGGATTTAAAAAAGACAAAGACATTAATGCCCTACTTAAACCTATCTTGAATAAAGCGGATGGGCTTATCGTAACAAGGTTTAAATCAACCATAGATTGGGGATTTAATATGGCGATGGATATTGCCGTTATAAAAGAAACGCTCCTAAATTACAAGGTGCCCTGGATAATCTTTGAGGAAAATCCTGAACTTGCCCTGCAGAAAGCGGTCGAAAAGCAAAAAAATCTTGGCGGGGAATCCCTAATCATCGTAACAGGATCCCTCTATTTAGTCGGGGAGATAAGAAACCTGCTTTTCAAAAAATAGGACATCGTTCTCTTTAGAACCTATGTTAAAACCTGTCTTAAAATTGCTGAAAAAACAAACACTAAGAAAAGTACCGGAGGTAACGATATTCTTTTGGATTATTAAACTCCTGTCAACCGCCCTGGGCGAATCAACCTCGGATTATTTAGTTTTTCACATCAATCCATACATTGCCGTTGCCTTCGGCGCCGTCGGCCTTATAATATCCTTAATTCTCCAGCTTTCGGTAGATAAGTACATAGCGTGGATCTATTGGCTGGCGGTTGTCATGGTGGCCGTATTCGGAACTATGGCGGCGGATGTTTTGCATGTTGTGTTGGGAATACCGTATTTTATCACCACTGTCTTTTTCTCAATTTCACTTGCTGTTGTTTTTAACTTATGGTACAGGGTCGAAAAAACCTTGTCTATACATACTATTAATAACCTCGGTCGGGAATTATTTTACTGGGCCGCTGTAATATCAGCCTTTGCCCTGGGAACTGCCGCAGGCGATCTAACCGCGGCGACATTGGGATTAGGCTATTTTTTATCCGGGGTTTTATTTACGGTCATTTTTGTTCTTCCGGGAATTGGCCGGTGGAAATTCAACTGGAATGAAGTCTTTTCTTTCTGGTTTGCCTATGTTCTAACCAGGCCATTAGGCGCATCGTTCGCGGATTATTTTGGCAAACCCATTCTGGACGGCTTAGGCTTGGGGGATCAAAAAGTCAGTCTTGTCTTGGCCGCTCTAACCTTCATTTTTGTTGTCTATCTTAGCATTACCCGCGTTGATATTAAAAAATAGCCCCTGGCAAGCCCGGAGATAAAATTACTAAGACATGTCCCAAGTGACCCGTCTTTTTAAATATTTAACCACGAAAGGAAGAATAAAATACGCGGCGCATGAGGCAAAAACAGCAATAACAGCACTGCCGATAATATCCCAAGGATGATGAACCTTTGCCAGAACCCGGGAAACACCGATAGAAACGGCAATTACTGTTAAAAGTATTCCTATTCTTTTGTTATAAACAAAAACAACAGAGGCGATAGTCATTGTTAAAAGCATATGATCCGATGGGAAGCCGTTATCCGGCGCGTGACGAATAAGGGGAGCCACATGTTCGACAACAAAGGGACGGGGATCGTAAATAAAATGGCTTAAAAATTTAGCGCTGATGTATGAAAGCGGAAAGGCAATAAATGAAAATAGAAGGAATTTATTTCTTAATCCAGGCTCCATCTTCCATAAGAAATACAGAAAAATAATAATGCTTAACAAAAAAAGATATTTGGCGATAAAGATAATAAGTAAATTCATAGCGTGGGTGGCCGACGGGAATCGAACCCGCAACCGCCTGGACCACAACCAGGTGCGCTACCGTTGCGCTACAGCCACCATTTTCTCTCCTTTTTCTAAACGAATAATGAATGTTAAATTGTTTATCTTCCAATAATACATGTGCGCCCCTGAAGGGAATCGAACCCCCAACCTTATCGTTAGAACCGATCTGCTCTATCCAATTGAGCTACAGGGGCAATTGGAGCGGGAGACCGGATTCGAACCGGCGACCTTCTCCTTGGAAGGGAGACATTCTACCGCTGAACTACTCCCGCGCCGGATTTATTATACAGGAGTTTAAAATATTCCTCAATCTATCTCTACAACGCTTACCCTAAGATCTTCTCCGTTATAATCAAAAACAAAACCAATATTTTTCGTTAAGTTATTGGTCACGTATAAATTCTGAACCTCGCTACTCTCCCCCGCGGCAGGACTGTCGTAGATAGAAACCCCAAATTTAGAGGGAATATCCGGAATAACAGCAAAGCTATGAGGGGTTGGCGCGTAGCTTTTTAAGCCGGCGCTTTTAGCGGCCCAATACATAAGAGAAGCCAAATGACAAACCCCGTCTCCGGTTAAATAGCCATCGGATTTAAAACCCTCCTGTAAGTTGAAATGGGCATTGGTAGTCTTATTAACCCTACCTTTATACTGGGGCAAAACATTACTGTGAAAGGCAAAGGTTTGGTTTGGTTTTAATATCAGGGTGTACATAAACGGTCTTTTAATCTTTTTCCAGTCAATATGAGAAGAATCAACATTCCTGTCTCGCAAATAGAAAAGGGCAAGCAAAATGTTGTCTTTAAAAACAGTATTAACGTATTTATTATCGTAGCGGTCGGAAAGGGAAATAGCCCTGGAGGCAAGAATCACTTCTTTTGACTTAAGTACTTTTGCTTGGGTTGTTAGGTTATTGGAAAAGAACAAAGGAATAAGGGCGGCCAAGAGAATTAATTCTTCTTTCATAAATTATAGGCTTATAATTTAAGCCTAAAAGGATTGAATTATAGCATGCTATAAGATATGTGTCAAGCCTATAGCGGAAGGTCTCTTTACATTTTAGATAAGTTCGTATACGCTAAAAGCATGTCGGGCAAAAAGAATAGGAAAACAAGGGAAACAAATAAAAAAAATTATCCGATGAGAGGCGCTATGCGTATTATCCTGGCCTGCCTGGCCATTGTCCTGGTTTTTGTCTCTTACAAAATCAGTTCCCGCAAAAATCAGTTAGTCTGCGCGAATTCCATTACCTGCGCCAAAAATTTATCTGTTCAGATAGATAATAATGCCCTTGGCATATTTCATGGCCAAACTGTTATTCCGCCAAAAATTGGCTTAGTTAAGAAAAATGTCCAATCGGCTGTTCTCGGAGCGTCAATCGCCAAAGGCCCAAAGCATATCTACGTTGATCTAACCAATCAAACGTTATATGCCTACCAGGGAAAAAATCTGGTTATGAAAACACTTATTTCATCCGGCAAATGGCGTAAAACGCCGGATGGTAATTTTAGAATTTGGGTTACCCTTCGGTCAACCAGAATGGCGGGCGGAAGCGGGGCGGATTATTATAATCTTCCCAATGTTCCTTATGTGATGTTTTTTTATAACCAAGATGTAAGAAGGGCGGCGGGTTTTGCCCTGCACGGAGCCTACTGGCATGATAATTTCGGATACCCAATGAGCCATGGCTGCGTAAACATGCGGATAACAGACGCCCGCGCCCTCTACGACTGGGTAGATCCATCAGGCAATGGAAGAACAACGTATGCAACAATCAAGAATCCCGGCACACCGGTAACCATATTCGGAAAGGCCATAAATTAAACCATGTTCGCGTTAAAATACGATTTGGAAATATTCTTTTCAGCCATAATACTGGCGGCAGCGGCTTTTATTGTCTTCAACAGTAATCACAATAGGAAAGTAAACCTTACCGCCCCTATTCCTAATTTTGTTTCCCTTGTTTT
>JAMCTM010000045.1 GCA_023379465.1 Patescibacteria group bacterium | reverse complement strand
TTACAAAGGTAAAAGAATGGCCGGCAGAATGGGACATGTCCGCGTTACGGTTAAGAATTTAAAAGTGATGGATGTTTTGGATGATAAGATTCTGATCAGAGGTTTGCTGCCCGGCGGAAGAAACAGCATGGTTTTTATACAAAAGGTTGGCAAGGATAGAAAGTTTGTGCCTTTATATAAAGAAGCGGAAAAGACAGAAAAGACAGAAGAAAAAGAAGATAAAAAGGAGAAGAAAGAATAATATGTCGGTTAAAAAAACCAAGAATAGAGAATCAAAAGAGGCTATGCCAAGCCCCCGCTCGGCGGGTTCAAAATCGCGTAAGACGCAGAAAGAATCAGGAGAAAAGACGGCTCTTGGAACATTCGAGAATAAAAAGGGAGCTGTTGGTTTAAAGACAGAAGTTTATGATACCGAAGGCAAGGTTATTGAATCAATAGATTTGCCCGGAGAAATTTTTGGGGTTAAGCCAAACGACAGCCTGGTTTCACAGGCCGTAAGGGTCTATTTGGCTAATAAAAGACGAGGAACTGTTTCAACCAGAACCAGGGGCGAAGTGAAAGGTTCGACACGCAAAATTTATAAACAAAAAGGAACAGGCAGGGCGCGGCACGGATCAAAAAAAGCCCCGATTTTTGTTCACGGAGGCGTGGTTTTTGGCCCAAAGCCGAAAGATTATTCGCTGGCTCTTTCAAAAAATATGTCAAGGCTTGCCCTTTTTACCGTTCTCTCGCAAAAACTAAGAGAGAATAAGATAAAGATTGTGGGAAATCTGGATAAAGTAAACCCAAAGACAAAAGAAGCGGCAAAGGTTTTTGAGGCTCTTGGCTTTGGTCCCAAGAATAGGCAAGTTCTTTTTGTCGCGCCTTTTTCCCTGAGAAAGAATCTGGAAAATGTTTATCGAGCCCTCCGCAATCTAGGGGGTGTTGAGATACTTGAGGCAAGAATGCTTAATGCTTTAAATGTTCTGAGGGGCAGAGAAATAGTTTTTATGAGGGATGCCCTTTCGGTTTTGGATAAAACCTTTTTAAAGAGGGATTAATACTATGAAAAATGTTTTAATAAGCCCAATTATAACGGAAAAATCTATGCGCGATACTCATCAAAATAAATTTACCTTTAAGGTAAATAAAAAAGCCGATAAAACTAATATCAGAAAAGCGGTAGAGAAAACGTTTAATGTTCATGCGCTGTCTGTTGCCACATCGGTCGTCAAAGGCGGCAGAAAAAGAATCGGACAAAGAAGGACAGAAGTTTCTGTTTCTCCATGGAAAAAAGCAATAGTTAAATTAAAGGAAGGAGAAAAGATTGATCTTTTCGATCAGGCAAGATAAGTTATGTCCAAATTGCGGTTTATAAAAAAGAAACACGCCGGCAGAATGTCCTGGGGAGGGGTTTCGGTTAGGCACAAAGGAGGAGAGCATAAGCGTTTTATGCGCGTGATAGATTTTAAAAGGGATAAGTTTGACATAAAAGGTAAGGTTACCGCTCTGGAGTATGATCCGAACAGAACCTGTGATATAGCCTTAATTACCTACGCGGACGGGGAGAAAAGATACATATTAAAACCCGAAGGTCTTAAAGTAGGCGATAGCGTCATTGCCGGTAAAAACGCAGAGGTTAAGTTTGGCAACAGTGCCAGCCTAGGTATTTTGCCTTTAGGAACGGTTGTTCATAATATAGAATTAACCCCGGGCAAGGGAGGACAGTTGGCAAGAAGCGCGGGCACATGGGCAGTGATTCAGGCCAGAGAAGGCGACTTTGTGCATATTAAACTGCCTTCAGGAGAAATAAGAAAAATTAGAGGAACAGGTTTTGCCACTGTTGGCCAGCTTGGCAATATCGAATGGAAGAATAGGGTGTTTGCCAAAGCAGGCGCAAAAAGACATAGAGGTATACGCCCCACCGTTCGGGGTGTTGCCCAAAATCCAAGATCCCATCCTCACGGAGGAGGAGAGGGCAGAAGCGGCATAGGCATGCCCATTCCCAAAACCTACGCAGGCAGAAGGGCAGTCGGCAAAACAAGACACAAAAATAAGTATTCCAATAAATATATTATGCAAAGGAGGAAGAAATAACGAGGCTATGGCAAGAAGCAGTAAAAAAGGACCATTGGTAGATCAGAAACTACTTAAAAAGATTATTATCCAGAAAGGAAGCGGGGATAAAAATTCTATCAAAACCTGGTCGAGATCATGTCAGATCCCTCCTGAGTTTGTCGGACACAACCTTGCTGTCCATAACGGTAAAACCTTTATTAATGTATTTATACTTGAGGCAATGGTTGGACATAGGCTTGGCGAATTTGCCCCAACCAGAACCTTTAGAAGTCACGGAAGGGTGGTTGCCCGGGAGATTTCAAAGACATAGTTTATAGTTATGGAAATAACAGTTGTTAACAGATCAGTAAGAATAAGTCCCAGAAAGCTTCGTTTGATTGCGGATTCCCTTACGGGGAAAAACGTTACAAGCGCCATGGATAGTTTAAATTTTGTTGAAAAAAGGGGATCTTTCCTTATTGCCGGGACCCTAAAAAGCGGCCTGGCTAATGCCTTGAATAATCTAAGGTTAGAGAAGGAGAATCTATACATAAAGAGAATAGAAATAAATGAGGGGCCGTCTCTTAAGAGATACCATCCCTCAACCAGAGGACGGATTCATCCATATAAAAAAAGAAGCTCGCACATAAGAGTTACGTTAGAGGAGAAAGGAGGGAAACCTAAATTAACCTGATTGAATCTAATTGCTCTAAAATTTTAGAAATTAGAAATTAGGATTTAGAAATTTCCTGAATATGGGACAGAAGGTAAATCCAAAAATTATAAGAATGGGATATATCTACGACTCAAGCAGCCGCTGGTTTAATGAAAAAAGATATTCCGATTCCGTCATAGAGGATTACAATCTTCGTAAGGCTTTGATGGAGAGGTTAAAATACGCGGGGATCTCAAGGGTTGATATTGAGAGATCCATAAACAGCCTAAGGGTAATCGTTTATGTCTCCCGTCCCGGTATTGTCATAGGCAGGTCGGGAACGGGCCTGGAGGATCTAAAGAAATTCCTGGCGTCTTTTCTAAAGAAAACAACAAACAAAAAAAATTTAGGAGTCGGTGCTCTTTCGAAACTTGATTTAAGAATAGAACCTATTAAAGAACCGAATCTGGACGCTACCCTTGTGGCAAAAAATATAGCAGATCAATTAAATAAGAGACTGCCTTTTAAGCGTGTTCTTGTTCAAACAGGGGCAAGGGTAATGGACGCAGGCGCAAACGGAGTAAAGATTATGCTTTCGGGCAGAATAGCCGGTGCCGAAATCGGACGGAGAGAAAAAATACAGCTTGGCACGGTTCCCCTTTCAACATTAAGAGAAAAGATAGATTTTGCCAGTTTCCCGGCGCTCACCAAGAAAGGATATATAGGGGTTAAGGTTTGGATAAACAAAAAATAGAGACCAGTTATTAAAGATATGTTAACGCCAAAAAGAGTAAAATACAGAAAACAGCAAAGAGGCAGATTAAAGGGCAGCGCCCACAGCGGCACGAATGTTTCCTTTGGCCAGTACGGATTGCTTTCCTTGGGTAAGTCTTGGATTACTGCCAGACAAATAGAAGCGGCCCGGCGCGCGATTACCCATTATACGCAAAGAGGCGGCAGGCTTTGGATAAGGGTATTTCCGGATAAGCCGATTACAAAAAAGCCGCCCGAGACAAGGATGGGGAGCGGAAAAGGAGACGTCTTTGAATATGTGGCACGTGTGAAATCAGGCAGAATGCTTTTTGAGATGGCCGGGGTTTCCCGTGACATTGCCCTAAAAGCCCTGACCCTCGCGTCTCATAAGCTGCCTGTTAGAACCAGAATAATTGAAAAGGGTTGATTTTTAATCCGATTATATGTAAATTATGAAAACTAAAGATAAAAAAGAATTAAGAACAAAAACCTTGGCGGAGTTACGGAAGCTTCTTGCCGATAAAAGAAGCGAGCTTTTGTCTTTAAAGATGGAGGATAGTCTTTCTAAACTTAAAAATAAGCGGGCTGTCTTTGCCGCGAGAAAATATATTGCTTTTGTTTTGACATGCATAAAGGAAGGAAGGCAAGATGAATAAGATATTAAAAGGGAAAGTTATATCGGTTAAGATGAATAAAACGGCGGTTGTTAGACTTGAAACAAAAAGCCCGCATCCTGTTTACAGAAAAATTATGACCAAGAGCAAGAAATACAAGGTTTACGTAGAAGACAAAATGCCTTCCGTGGGAGACAAGGTGCGCATTATTGAGACAAGGCCTTTATCTAAGGATAAACACTTTAGACTTATGGTTAAGGGAGAAGCAGCATGATTCAAACAAGAACAATTATAAAAGCAGCGGATAATTCCGGAGCAAGGTCTCTTTTGGTAACCCGTATACTGGGCGGGTCTAAAAGAAAATTCGGCTTTGTGGGGGATATAGTTCAATGCGTAATCAAGCAGGCTATCTCAACCGGGACGGTTAAAGAATCGCAGATGGTAAAGGCGGTTGTCGTTAGAACAAGAAAGGAATACAGAAGGCCGGACGGTTCATATATTAGGTTTTCGGACAATGCGGGCGTTGTTATAGACGGCGAGAAGGATAAAAATCCGATTGGCACAAGAATTTTCGGTCCCATTGCCAGGGAGGTTAAAGATAATGGCTTTGCAAAAATAGCCAGTATGGCCGTGGAGGTTTTATGAATAGATTAAAAGCTGCCAAAATCAGAAAAGGCGATGAGGTTAAGATTATGACAGGCAAGGATAGAGGCAGGACAGGTAAGGTCGAGAAGGTTTTGACAAAGGCCGGGAAGATTATCGTTGCCGGAGCTAACCAATACAAAAGGCATCTTAAGGCCAGGTCTCAAAATCAGCCCTCGGAGATCATCACCTTGGTAAAACCGATATCTATTGCCAATGTCAGCCTGATATGTCCGAAATGTTCACTTCCAACCAGGGTAGGTTTCTTACTTGAGAGAAATAAAAAGATAAGGGTTTGTAAAAAATGCGCGACTCGCATAAGCGCGTCAATTTAAATTAAAACCCATGAAGGAATTATGAATAAGGACAATATTTACGATACGGCAAAGTTGCAAAAAGAGCTTGGGGTTAAAAACCCAATGGCTATGCCGAAATTATTAAAGATTGTTGTTAGTTTAGGCGTAAAGGATGCTCTTTCGGACAAGAAAAACATCGAAAGGATGATGCCTGTTCTGGCTTCTGTTGCCGGACAGAAACCAAAAGTAACCAGGGCGAAAAAGTCAATCGCCGGTTTTAAACTAAGAGAAGGCGATCCGATCGGGCTGATGCTAACCTTAAGGGGTAAAAGAATGTATGATTTTTTTAACAAGCTGACAAAAATAGTTTTGCCGCGTCTTCGGGATTTCCATGGAGTTAGCAGGAAAAGTTTTGACGGACACGGTAATTATTCGCTGGGTTTTAGTGAGTATACTGTTTTTCCGGAAATAGATCCGGGAAAGGTAGAAAAAGTTCAGGGTATAGAAGTTACGATTGCAACAAGCGCAAAAAATGACAAAGAGGGATTTTCCCTTCTTAGGATTATGGGTATGCCTTTTGAAAAGGAGCAGCAAAAGATCAGCGCATAGTTAAGAGACGCTGGGAGCTAAATTTATTGTATGGCAAAAGTATCGGATATTGTAAAATTTACCAAGAAGCAAAAATATAAGGTTAGGGCAAAGAACAGATGTAATATCTGTGGCAGAGCGCGTTCTTTTATGAGAAAATTCGGTTTGTGCAGGATATGCTTTAGAGAGCTTGCTCTAAAAGGAGAATTGCCGGGTGTAATTAAGTCAACCTGGTAAAGATATATGAACTATACAATCGCAGATTTTATAATTGCCATTAAGAATGCCGGTCTTTCCAGAAGGCGGGAAATGTTTTTTCCTTATACAGGCGTTATTAAGGAAATAAGCGATGTGCTTGTTAAAAATAAATTGATTGAGTCTTCTAAAACAGAAAAGAAAGGCCAGGTTTTACATATTGTGCTTTTTTACAGAAATAAAAAATCTGTTATTAGCGATGTTAGGATAGTTTCAAAGCCTTCCCTAAGGGTCTATGAAGGATATTTGGAATTAGTCAAGAGGCAAAAAATCAGGGCATCAAAGGTGATTGTTTCTACCAGTAAAGGTATAAAGACATCGGAAGAGGCGGTAGGGGAAAAGCTTGGAGGAGAAGTATTATTTGAAATTTCATAAAAACATATGTCAAGAATAGGCAGAAGTCCGGTAGAAATAAAAGAAGGGGTTTCGCTTTCGCTAGACAAGGGCGTTTTGGCTGTTAGCGGAGCAAAGGGCAATCTTTCTTATGCCCTGCCGGAAGGGATAGAGGTAACCATTAAAGAGAACAAGGTGACTGTTTATTTAAAGGAAAAAGAAAAGCGCAGGAATAAAAAGCTGCAGTCCCTTTTTGGTTTGACACGGGCCACAATCCTGAATATGGTAAAAGGCGTAAGCGAGGGGTTTGAAAAGAGGCTTGTTCTCTT
>JAMCTM010000044.1 GCA_023379465.1 Patescibacteria group bacterium | reverse complement strand
AATACTCTAGCTTCCTTTTTATTAATCTTTAATAAGACAATTTCTATTATATCACCTTTTTCTCCAACTCTCAATGCATATTTCTCTAATCGTTCGAGGGCTCCCAAAACAGACATGGGGTTTTGGCAATTTTGATTAACCCTTTGCCTAAAATTTTATTTCTTTGGGAAATCCTAACCTATTGCCTGACTTATTGCCCTCAAGAATTGCCCTCAAGGTTATTGACAACTAATAAATAATTCCTTAAAATGTATCTCATGCCGGCTAAAATAAAAAAGACAACTGCTAAAAAGGCTTCTTTGCCTAAACGGATTCAAGGCGCATCAAGACCTCAATTTTCTTCCGAAAAGATCATTGAGCCCGAATATTTAAGCGTAAATCAAAAACAAACAAAACCCTACACCGCTATTCTTATAGTTCTGCTTATTGTTGCCGGATTTTTTATCGGCATGCTTTACACAAAAGTACAATACCTGGAAAAGAACCAGCAGGACAACCAAAAAACCACAACTGTGGGCACTGCCGCAGCCCCTGCCGGTATTGGACCTTTACATGTTGCCAAGGTAATTGGTATGGATCCTGCCAAATTTAAATCTTGTTTAGAATCTAATAAATACGAGGCTCTTGTTAAGAGTGATCTTGCGGCCGGTCAAAAAGCCGGGGTGAACGGAACACCAACTACTTTTATTGATGGTTATCCTATGGTAGGCGCTCAACCCTATTCTGCGTTTAAAACCTTCATTGACCAAGAGCTTGCTAAATCTCAAGGCGGAACCCTGCCGATCGCGATTGTAGGCAAGGCTTACGCAGATTCTAAGATTCTGGCGCAGGCAAATAATCCCGCTGGACAAGTCTCGGCAATTCCCACACCGGCCAGGGTATCGGTTGGGCTGGGACGGTTTCCGATCATGGGCAATAAAAACGCGCCGGTAACCGTGGTTGAATTCGCAGATTTCCAATGCCCCTTTTGCGAAAGATGGTTCAAGGATGTAGAGCCGCAACTTATAAAAGACTATGTTAATACAGGCAAGATAAAGTTTGCCTATAGAAATTACGCGTTTTTGGGACAGGATTCTATCACCGCGGCAGAAGGCGCATATTGCGCTAACGAGCAGGGAAAATTCTGGGCTTACCACGATTTTATGTTTAACCACCAACAGCAGGAAAACTCCGGCTGGGCAAGTAAAGCAAATTTAGAAGAATAGGTCTATAAAATCCTAGGTTATTATCCGAAAATCCCGAAAGTCTTCTTTAATATCCTCCCGAATGACTTCAAGATTTTTTATCTCAGCCAAAAACGGTCCTTTCCCAGAAACCATAATCACTGTCTTGATATTTTTTTCCGAACCCTGAAAAAGCGCCTCTACCTTGTTATCCCGGGTATTTCTAACCCAACCGACAATTCCCAAATTTTCCGCGTTTTTCTTGATAAAACGTCTAAACCCAACCCCCTGCACGAAACCCGAAATAAAGATATGCGCCTGTTGCATGCTAAGATTTATGATTTAAGTTCTTTCAACTTCCACATAAAAAGCGCGCCTTTATTCTTTGCTTTTGAATCCGAAACATAAGAAAGCGCTTTTTCCAAGACCGAACGGTGTACTGTTTTTGCCAATTTTATGTAAAGGCTTTTATGCTTTAAGTCATCCAGTTCCTCCGCCAAATAAATTCCAAATAACTGAAATTCTCGGGAAACATATTTATCTTTTGTTGGATTAAAGTCTTTAAGGATTTGTCTTATGGACTGCATATTAAAAATATTAATATTATTTAGTATTAAATCTGTTCATGGCGTAGTTAGGACCGTTTTCCAAGGCTTCCTGAATCGCCTTTGACCCTCTTTTTATAAGTTCCCTTACCTTTCCCCATTCCTGGGCGGTAAATTTAGACAGAACAAAATCCTCAACGTTTTTAACTCTTTGATTCTTGATTGTTGATTTTTGATTCTTCCGTCCTATCCCCATTCTTGCCGCGGTGATAGAATCCTGTCCCAAGCTTTTTATTATTGAATCAATTCCATGATGCCCGGCCGATGCGCCGGCAAACCGAATGCGAATACTGCCCAAAGGCAAATCTATATCATCATGCACAACCCAGATATCGCTACTCTGCATCTTGTAATAGGCGGCAAGCAACTCAACTGACATGCCGGAATTATTCATATAGGTTTTGGGCTTGGCCAAAATTACCTTTTCTGTTTGCCCGTGTTTTCTCTGCCATTCCATCTGAAAAACACTGCTCTTCATTTTTTTTTGGTCATTCCAGACAGTCTTCTCAACAGATTCAAAATCCTTTAAAAATCTTTCAACAATCATAAATCCCAGGTTATGTCTGGTTTTTTCGTATCTATCGCCCGGATTGCCAAGGCCGACAATCAGTTTCATAAATAATTTAAGATTTAATATTCATTTTCCTAAATTCCTAACGCGTGTTAGAAAAGCCCTAGTTGCCTTTCGTCGGATACCATCTCTCTAACCGGCTGTCCCTGGATCTTTTCTTCGGCTCGTTCAATCTTAACCTTACCATACTCTCCGTCATAACCCGGATCTATAATAATGTTTCCTTCCCGAACCTTACTAATCGCCTGCGCAATTCTAGAATCCGAATATTTCTCGATATCCGTTACGCTAGACAGCAAAAGCACGTTAAATTCGGACCCAAGAGATGAACAAAGCATGTCGTAGATACCTGTTACCTTACGGCTAGAGACCGTAGAATGCATAGCCTCGGCTATTATCTCAAGCAAAGGAACAAGTTTAACAAAAGGGGGATGATTTTTTGTTTGATCTATATACCATTTTATGCCCTTATCGCTCATTTTTACAGAAAATACCTTTCCGTAAAGTCTAGTTGATAACTGCATTACCCTATTAAGCACTCCTTCTGTTAGCCTTCGATGACAGACAGGACATATCTCTCCCTTCGCTTTTAAATCTTCCGGTCCATAAACTACCCCGCAGTTTCGATGTCCTGAAAAATGATACTTTCCTTCTTCCGGATAGAACTCGATAGTGTAGCCTATCTTTAGTTTTCCATTTCTTCGCATAATAGCAAGTCTTATATCCTCGTATGTTATTTCCTCGTTTGATATTTGTAACTTGTCATTTGAAATTCCGTTTTTGCTGGAAACAAAAACAGTTGCTTCTCTTCCCATCTTGGCCGGGCTGTGCGCGTCGGAAAAAGAAAGAATCGAACGATTATCCAACTCCTCTACCTGCCAATTCATTAAGGGATCGCTTGATAAACCTGTTTCAATCCCATAAACAAAACGCGCCGAATCGCCAAATGCTTCATCCAATGAACCAAAGCCCGAAGCCGAACCGTAAATCCCAAAATGAGGCGTCCAGATGTGGCAGGGGATCAATATTGCCCTGGGGTCAATGGAAGAAACTATCTCCAAAAGATTTTTCGAAGAAAGACCAATAATTGGCCTGCCGTCCGAGTGTAGATTGCAGCCTCTTCTCGTCAACTCCTTATTAATCTTTTCGCAAATCTCAATGCTGGGGGAAAAAATAAGATTATGTATACGCCTTAGTTTCTCTCCCTGTGTGTAGATACTGGCAATCTCTGTTGACAAAAGAAATAAGACATCGTTCTCGTCTTTGATTTTTGATCCCTGATCCTTAAATCTATACAGTCCTTCCCCGCTTTCCTTGAGTTGGCTTTGTATTTCCCGAATCCATAATGGATGCGTAAAGTCTCCGGTTGAAATAATGTCTATGCCCTTTTTTCTGGCAAAATCAGCCATGACAGGCAGGATCATATTTTGGGAAACCGCCCGGGAATATTTGGAATGAAGATGAAGATCCGCAACAAACTGCATGTCATACCTATTTTATCATAAAAAATCCTTGATAATTCGAAAGCGCGGCCTAAATAATTTTGTAAATATAGATCTTATTTTTTGTGTCGGATTTAACGGGAGGCAAATCCATTTTGTAGCGATAGCTGACAATTCTTGTTCCCGGAGTTAGTTCTTTCTTAAACTTAGGCAGCAAAAGACTCAAGACCTTAGGAACAAGATAGACAAAAACAACGGTTGCGGGCGATAAATCCTCATCAAAAAAATTCTTTCTTTTTATAACCACTCTTTTCTTTTCTCTAATGATTAGAATTATTAGAATAGCGATGATTGTCCTTAGGGGATCAATTTCAATACCAACCCCCTTTGCGCCGAATTCTCCGGCGGCTACCCTAAGGGCTGTGGCGTCTCCGCATCCCAGATCATAAACGGTATCTTTTCGTGAAACACCGGCCAGCTCACACATGATTCTGGCTGTTTTTTTATCTGTTTTCCACCAGGGAGCCCAGGGGCTATCCGGAGGCCAGATCCAGGACAAAACAATCAACAAAAAAACTACCAGCGATATTAGCAGTATATTAAAAATAATAAAACCCATATATTGCCTATTTTCAAATCATCCAAATTTTCCTAAGCTTTAATCTTTTAAAACTTCGAGATTACTTTTCCCATAATCTCCTTTTTCTCAATCCAGCCAAATTTTCCGCTGTCCAAACTATCTTTTCTATTGTCTCCTTCAACAAAATACCTATTCTCTTTTATTTTCTTAATTCTCTTAACAAAAACCCTTTCTGTGTTTCTATCTTTAAAAACTATGATATCGCCAATCTTGGGTTGGGAAATTAGATACGGAATATAACCAGCCAAAACCCTATCGCCTGTTTTAAACTGCGGTTCCATGCTGTGGCCAATAATCCTAAAAAAGGATAACAGAAGCATTATTTTGGCAGAACAATCTCTCCTCCTGTCGGATAAGAAGAGGAGACCTTAACTGTTTCCCGATTTTTGGTTTTCCAAAATATTTGAGCAAACTCCTGAACAGAGGAAAGCAGGTCGCTCGCGCTTTGTTTATCCACTTCCTGCCGGGTTTTGGAAGCAAGCTTCATAATTTTAAAAACCAGATTATGCAAATCCGGATAGTCTTTTAGGTGTTCTTCTTTAAAATAATCCCCCCAAATGATTCTCACTTCGTGTTTAACCATTTCCGCGTGTTCTTCCTTTACCTTTGTGTATCTCGCGATCTTATGCATAAATTCTTTATCTCCTGTTTCAGTTTCTTCTTTTTTTAAATCAAGAATAAGATCGGTCATTCTAATAACAGTGTGGGCGGATACCTGGGCTAAATGAGGATCGTAAATGCCGCAGGGAATGTCGCAGTGGGCATAGGCAATTTGCCTGGGCACTATTCCTAAAAGAAAGTCAAAGGCAGTTTTCATAATAACTTTATCATAACATAGTGTTTTTAAATGTCAATAATTATGCTAAAATTAACACCATAATCCGGTGTGGCTCAATGGTAGAGCGGCTCCCTGTTAAGGAGATGGTTGTAGGTTCGAGTCCTACCGCCGGAGCCAAAGTTGACGAGAGGCGTAAAAAGCTATCTTGTCAAACGGATTTATCCAGTCATATCGGGCTTTTTTACCCTTCAGTTCTAAGTTCTGAAGTGCCATCTTCAAAAGTAGCCGTTTTTCGTGGGCTTCAGAACTCTCAAAGACTTTTCCAGCGTTTTCAGCCAGCTTTAGCAGGTAAGATGAGGTGATATAGTATTCCTCATCGGCAAATTGTAGCTTCTCAATTTTCTTGTTGATAGCCTTTTGTTTTGCCCGATACTCTTTTCGTTTTTTCTCATAGTAGCTCTCAGTAATACTGCCGTCTATTTTGTCTTCCCAAGCCCGCTCAATGCGGTTCTCGTATTTTTTGTATTCCGATTGGTAGCGATTAAGCAGGCTTTGATGAAACTCTGATTTGTCCTTATGTGAGCTTTTCAGGGAAGTGGCTATATCCTCAACTACATCAGGGGGCATTTGGAGCTTGTCAAACAGGCTTACAAACTGTTTGGTTAAGTCGTCTTCTGTTAGCCACTCAGCCCCGTGTTTACCGTTATATTGAGTGCAGTGGTAGTAGTGATAGACATTTCCGCTTTTCTTTATCTTACGCTCAGGCGTAATCATACAACCGCAGTCGGCACACCTGATTAAGCCTCTATAAGGAAAAGCCAAGCCCGCATACTTAAAGCGTTTTTTGTTAAACCCTGCTTTTATATCCTGCACTTTGTCAAAAAGTTCTTGGTCAATTACTCGGTCGTAGTTGTGCGTGTATTCTTGCCCATCATAAAGCATTGTCCCGCAGTAAAAGGGGTTTTTGAGGATAAAATCAATCTTGCCTTTGGAAAAGTCAAAGCCAAACACTTCTTTAATTTTGTTTCTTACTTCAAGCATTGAGTAACTGCCTGTGGAATACCACTGATACATTTTCTCAACTATCTCTGCCTCTGGTTCGTCAATGCCTATCCATTTTGAGCCGTCCTCTCTGGTTATATTTTTGTAGCCGTAAGGGGCTTTACCAGGATACTCGTTTTTGCTTATCTTGAACTTGGCGGTATTGATAGCGTCTTCTTTGAGGCGGTTAAGGTATTGCTTAGCAAGAAAGACCTTCAAGTCCCAATCCTGAATATCCCTGCCAACGCTATCTTTGTTGATAACAAGGTGGTCGTAAACAAAGTGAATTTCCTTGCCATAGTCCAGCCGTAGTTCATCAATCTTAACGGCATCTCGGTAGTTTCTGGTTATGCGGTCAACTCGGTAGGAAATGATAACTTTTATGTCGTCGCTTGCCTTAACAAACTCAATCATTTCGTTAAAGCGTTTGCGTATCTTGTAGTCGGCACTTTCGCTAAAAACAAACTCTTTGACCACCTCAAAATCTCTTTTGACCGCATAATCTCTAAGTTCAGGGAGTTGAATGTCCTTGAGCGATAAGCCTTCTTTTTCTTGTTTGAGTGTTGATACTCTGGCTAAAATTACGGCTTTGGTCATATCAGTTCAAAATCATAGCCTCAACTTGTTTTTTTGCTTCATTTAATAACTTAGAGGCTTCGGTTTTTAGTTTTTCTACTTCTTGATATTTTTCCATAACTTTATTTGAAATATCTTTCTGCTTTTCTAGTGGGGGTAAAGGTAATAAGAAGCTCTGTATTGTAGGAATTGTAATGTTGCCTTGAATTGCCCCGATACGCTCTCTTTGGACTAGTAATTTTGAAATATCGCTATTCAGCCAGACTGATGCATAATTGTTATTAAGTTGCTCATTAAGCCTAAACTTAATCATAAAAGAGCCATAAGCAAAGCCGTCAGCTTTTTTAGGAACTACCGCTACTATACCTATGCTTCCACTTCTTGAGATGAGCAGGTCATTTTCGTAAACAAAACAGTTGCCTATTTCTTTTTCCTTACTTTTTGGTAGATGAACAACATCAGTTAAATCTATATGATTAGGTTTTAGATTTAATATCCTAAGCAATGGTATACCGTCAGCCATATAATCGTTTTTAACAGAAGCCCCGTAACGGATTTCGGTTATATAGTTACCAAGCTCTTTAATCGGGTATTTGCTACTCTTGAGTTGGTTTATGGTCGTCGCAAACTTTGGATTGTGATAATAGGGGTCTTGGCGGTTGCCATCTAGGTCTTGTGAGTTGACGGTATAGATTTTTTCTTCCTCTGGCTCTTGGTAGTCTATGCCTAGCTGTTGCCTTACAAAGCCATCAATAGAGCTTAGTAGCTCGTCGGCTTGTTTTAGTTTTTGTTCTCTTGTTTCATAGGCTTTTTTTAATAAGTTGGTTATCTGTTTTTGTTTCTCTTCTGGCAATATGGGTATTAGCAGGTCTTCAACATCTTTAGTTTGTAATCTGGGCAATGTATTGCCCGTCATCAAGTAAGATGTTTGATTGACAACTAGATGAGAGCTAAGAAAAGCAAAGAGATAGTAGTTACTGCACTTGTGGGCTTCCAAAATATGGAACTCAGTTGAACATATCCCCTCGGTTGTAGCTAAGTGAACTTTGTTTAGGTATGGTCGTAATTTTGGAAAAAGAATGTTGCCAGCATTAAAGCTAAACGCACTACCAAACTCTTTGCCTTGATCAACATCAGAAGCTATACCCGTATCACCTTCTATATTTTCAAGACCAAAATAGGGCGTGTCTTCGCTTGCTTCGCTAACAATATCTCTTTTGAATGTTGCTACTTGGCTAAGAGGCAAAACATCACAACTGAGTGATTTAATTCTTTTGACGGCATTTAGCCTAGTTGGGTGGTATGCACTAGGGTCAAGTCTTCCCTCAAGGTCATTGTAATTAACAAAATAAGTGTTCATATTAACCCTTGTAACCAGGTGTATTTTTAACAAACCGCTTATACTCCTCTCGGATTTCCGTTAGGTCGTTCTTTGGGTCTTTTCTGCCCGTTGCGTCGTAGCCTATATGGTCGGCAATAGCCATAAAGATAGGATAATTACCTAGTTTTTCGTTATCGCTTTTGCGTCTGAGGAAAACCAGAGAGGACTTAACCCCAGCTCCAAAGTGAGCAAAGGCAAATTGTGGTAGGGACACAATCGCTTCTATCTGGCATTTGTCCATTATGTAATCCCTTACATACTGCAAAGAGGAGTTAGATAAAATACCGTCGGGCAAGACTATGGCAATCCTGCCCGTTTTGGGTTTGACAAAGTTCACACAACGCTCAATAAACAGAATTTCTGTTTTTTGGTTTTTCTTGCCTTTGCCAAGCTCGTAATGGTCAAGGTAGTTTTTCTCGGTTGATTTAACCGTTGCCCCAAAAGGGGGATTGGTGAGAATTAGGTCAAAACGGTCTTTGCCAAACTTAGTGTGCAGGTCGTTTATCTCGCTAAAATCTCTCAAGCTGTCGGTGCTGATGATATTGGTGTGTCCGTCGTCGTGGATAATCATATTCATCTTGCAGACCCTTGCTATCTGGTCGTTTATCTCAATACCATAAAGGTTATTCATCGCAAAACTATGCCAGTATTCTTTGGCTTCCCAGTCGTCGTAGTTTGCCTCTGCGAAGTTTCTCACTTCATCAAGCGAGTTGAGCAAAAAGCCCCCGCTACCGCAAGCGGGGTCTAGGACTAAATCGCCTCGTTGCGGGTTCATCATTTCAACGCAAAACCTGATGATTTCTCTTGGGGTAAAGAACTGTCCCATCTTGCCCTTAAAGAAGTCTTCCATAAACCGCTCAAAAGCAATTCCTTTGGTGTCTAGGTCAATTTTGTTAATAGCTAGCCCCTGTAAATGTTCTACAACGCTGTAAACAACTTTCGGGTCAAGCCTGATGTCTTCCTTAAAGACTTCGCTGTCTTCCTGTTTGGCTTTGAGGTAAATAGAGTTGACCCGCTTAAATACTTCGTCGGCTGTTTCGTGTGTGCCAATTTGGAATTTGTAAGGCTCGCCTCGTTTGGTTAGCTTTTCGTCTCTTAACTTGCAGAACAAAAGTTTAGACACTTCATCAAAGGCGGTTGTTGGAGCTAATTTGCCACCTTGCCAGACAGTATCGTGGCTCTTGCCAAGAGCGGTTATCAACTCATCTTTGGAAACGGTTTTAAGCTCTTTGTCTTCTTCTCCTTTAATAAACCTGTATTTGGGCGTTCTGCCGTATTTAACGGGAATATCGGCAATGACATTTTTCTCTCGCTCGCTTGGCTTAAAACCCGCAATATCAAAAGCAGTTTTGGTCGTGCCAGCTACCACTATGGCAAACTTGGCTCTTAGGCTGTTGGCGTTACCAAAGGCTTGCTCTATGGCTTGCTTAAACTCGGCGTCGGTTACCCCGTCTTTTTTGCACTCAACGATAAGGTAGGGGGTCTTGAGGTCATCGTCTTCGTAAATAACAATATCTGCTCGGTCTTCTGGGGTTCTTCTTGGGACAGTTACCTCAATGTCAATCTGGTTTTGGGGATATTGGTAGTCAAGGACAAGCTCAACAAAATAGGAAGCTCTAATCGTTTCTTCTGGGTTTTTGAACGAGGTTGAGTAATCCCTTGAGCAATGGTAGATAATGCGGGCGTTATCGTCAGTAAAAGAGATTAAGCCCTCTTGCTTGCCTCTTTCAATGTTTCTTAAAAAGATTGAGCCTCTGTCGTTGTTATTTGTCATTTTTCCTTTCATAACTGGTAATAAAGCGGTCAAGGTCGGGTTTGTTTATGCGGTATTGTTTACCCGCTTTATACGCCTTGAGCTTGCCGTCCTGTATCCAGCGATAGACCGTCAGATAAACCACCTTGAGCATTTTTGCCACTTCTTCTATGGTGTAGTATTTTTCTTCTGTCATATTAGCTGTATTTAACATTATTTAACATTTCTTCTTGATTTGCAAGTAGTTTTAATGGCTCAAAATCAGTTATCTGCTTTCGGAGTAGAGAGAATACGCTAACCTCATCAGCATAGTTAAGTTTTTGGATTTTCTTGTTTAGACTATACCAGTAGTAATTGCCGTGTCTTTTAGTCATCTGCCTGTAATCCCTTACACCAATTTCCTCAAGCAACATTCTGAAGCCAGTAAGCTCAAGAGCTTGAGTGGGTTTCAGTTTTGGGTTTGCTACCAATAGTCTCTCAAAGAACTTTTTAGGGCTGTCGTATTGATATGTCAGTAAAGTCGGATAGGCTTCTTCAATCTCGTTGATGTAATAAAGCAATACCCTTTTAGCCGTATCTTGGTTAAAGATGTTTGTAAAAGTTGGTTCTACTTTTTTACCAATTTTGTTGAGGATTTGGTTGATTTTCTGCCGTTTGTTTAGCCGTATCTCAACTCGCAATACCTCAAATGGTTTTCGTTGGGTCAGAACATCAAATAAGCCAAGCTGCAGGGCATTATCCTTTTCTTCAGCTCGTTTTTCGCTAATTTTAGCTTGCTCTAAGTCCTTGATTTTGTCGTAAAAAACAATCTCAAACGAGTTAGCCCGATACTTGAAGCTATGCCCCTCGTTCCTAAAATCAGTTCTGTTTGTATCCAGCCGTTTATTGATATTGAGCTTGGTTAGTTGTTCAAGGTAAGTATAGGGCGTCGTATAGTCAGTTAAGGCTATATTTTTAGAGTAATGGACTGATGAAACGGGAGCGTTTATCAGGTTTTTCTCAAAGAGGTAAACACCCATTTCTTTTAGGACGGCTTTAAGTTTTTGGATGATAGTAGGAAAATCAGTGTCCGTTAGCTCGTCAAAGTTATTGCCGTAAAGCAGTTTTGGAATAGAAAATTCAATTTTAAGCGGCATCTCAAAATTACCCTCTCGGTTTATCCGCTTGGTAACAGTTAGTCTGGGCTTATAAAGACCTCTCTTAAGTTCATTTGCAGTTGGGTTTTGCTTGCAAGTGATATTAGACCTACCACCCAAACGATAATAGCCAGTAGTTGGGTCAGTAAGCCCTCTGGTTGACGGACTAAAAAAGTCAGGTTCAAATATCGTATACATACCTGTATTAAGGGTTAAAACGATTGTGTCTATCATAGTTGTTCATTACTTCTTCAAACCGCCTTACAATTTCGTTTTCTATTAACTGGGCAAACTCTCGGTTAATCGGATAAAAAATGTTGAGGCTTCTATCGGCTACCTTTTTAGTGGGGTAAACGAGCCTGTAGCTCCCATTAGGACGGGTCATAATGCCGATTGAGCCCAGATAGAGGTTTTGGTCTAAGACAAAGCTCGCAAATGCCACTAAGCCGTTTTGCGGTTTTATAGGTATGATTTGAATTTCACTTAATCGGTTTGTCATAAGTCCTCGTTACATTTTCCCTGCGGTCAATTTCTATAAGCACAGCAAAGAAATCAGCTAATCGCTTCTTTTCTTCAGGCGTCAAAACAAACCCCTTTTTCAGGGGTTTAATCTTCTCAAGCTGAATGACTTTGCCGTTTTCCATTAAGCAAAGTCTAAGAAAAGAGGTGTGAGCTGAAGTTGTATTGCAGTTAGCTAACTGTTAGCTAATGCTGACTAGAGGTATTTGGGATTTAGTTGAACGGTTGATTTGTTGAAAATCAAAAGGTCATTAACGCCTGTCTTTGAGGCTATATGCTTAGACAGCCCATCGCAAGCGGGATAAAACTTATTTTTATTTTCTTTGGTTAGTTCCTCGTCTTTAGTATCCTCTATGGTTTCTATAACTTCGTCCCAAGACCACTCTTTTTTACGGCTCTTATCGTCTTTTAGCAGTAATTCAAGCAGTTTTGCCCTGAAGCTGTTTTTGTTTAGTTTGACCTTTTTGCCTTCAACATCCAGCTCGCCTTTCTGGGCATTGTAAGTAACCCTCAATTTTACTTTGCTTTGGTCTATTTTTAATTCGTCAGTTTTAGGCTTACTCTTGTTTTCCTCATTGGATTTTTGGCGTTTTTCAAATTCAGCCTTAAGAGCTTTATAGAAATCGTCAAACTTTATAAGGTCAATTCTTATATCTATGTTGCCGTATCCCACAACATCATCATTGTCATAATTGGCTTCCAGTGCGATACCTTCTCTAAGTAAGTATTGAGCACCTTCCCAGCGGTGCTGTTGGTAGCTTTTCCTTGTGCCTATGCTATCGTAGGGAAACAGCTCTAAAAATCTACCGATATACGGATAGGGAAATGATGGAATTACTACAGTGGTGCTTCTAGTCATCTGAAGTTGCTGGTCAATATCCGAGCAAACATCAAGGATTTTGAGAAGGTTGAGCCAGTCAAGATTATTGGGCTTTGATTTTTGTTTCAGCAAGTATTGTCCATACCAGTCATCAAAACCATCGTGGCATTTAACGAGAATAAAATTGGGATTTTTTGGTTGTTGATTAAGTGGGAGTAAACGATTGGTTTCTCGCCAAACAGTCAGGATTTTTTCTTCTTCTTGGAGTTTGTTCAAAATGCCGTATATTTCCTCTCTCTGAAACCCATCAAGACCGTTATTAGCACTTTTATAAAACAATTCTGTGGTTTGCCCTTTGACCGTAGCCTTTTTAGCTTCAACCAATGCCTTGAGAATAAGGTCTAGCTTTTCTTCATAGGTAATCAAAGTATCATTAGCGAGCTTTGTCGGGCTATCTGTTGGCTTCTTCCCCGTAAACTCTTGATATTCAGGTTCTTGTTGGATTTTCCAGAAATAGTCGTCAAAAGCGGGTAAAAGTTCAATATGCCAGCAGCCGTCGTCTTGCTGATAAGGTGGGTCGTAGGGGTCAAGGTCTTCAACGATTTCTACTCTACTTATCCCGCTTGGCACTTGTAAAACCTTCAAAATCTGCTCATCCTTTTCCAGCTTGGTAAATAACTGTTTCAGTTCAATATCTCTATATTTGCGGTTAAGGTCGTTTGTCGGGTCTATTATCAACGGTTGACCCGATGGGGCTAATACCCGTGCATCGTTAATCGCTTCCAGTAGAAAATAAAGTTTTTCCTTGCCGTCCATCATAATCATTACTTTTTCAAGAAATTATACTGTCTCTATTTTATCATTGTTTAACACTCTAAGGAAGGATTTTTAGAGGTTAGGCAGTAGCAAGGGCGGGTTGTTTCAATCCCAAGTTTTCAAAGAGGATTTTGAGGTCGCTAAGGGTTATACTAAACTCTAGTTGTTGGTTGCAGAACAAGTCTTTTAGGGGGAGCACTAACGTACAGAAATAACCAACAAATTACACAAACGAACACAGCCTCAATCCTAACATCCACTTGACAGATGTAAGGAATAATTGGTATAATCCTTACATCTAATATTAAAATGTTAGGCTTATGAAAATCGGTAAGCTCATCCAACAACCCAGTGGGTATCAGGCATTTATCCCAGACAAATTCCCTCCAAAAGAGCAAATTGTTCTGAACTCCAAAACCCAGCAGCTTCACGCCAAGGCTGTGCTTATGCTGGGTAAATTAGATGGCATTACTCAATTACTTCCTGACCTGGATTTTTTCATTTTTATGTATATCCGCAAGGAAGCGGCTAAGTCAAGCGAGATTGAGGGGACTCAAGCCACCATTATTGATGTCATTAAAAGCGAGGCACAAATTGAAAGCCGTTTTCCACAAGATGTTGAAAGAATCATTCACTATATCAATGCTATGGAATATGGCTTGAATCGATTGGAAACCTTACCGTTATCACTTCGGTTTATTAGGGAAATCCATAAGGTACTGATTGGTGGTACGATTGACGCTCCCGGTAAAACACCAGGAGAATTTAGGACCTCCCAAAATTGGATCGGCGGAGGTTCTCCCAATACTGCTAAATTTGTACCACCAACACACGCAGAAATGAACCGATGCCTAGATGACTTTGAAAAATTTTTGCATGCTACCAACGAGTACCCGCCACTTATTAAAGCAGCTTTAGCGCATGCCCAATTTGAAACCATCCACCCGTTCCTTGATGGTAATGGCAGAACTGGCCGGCTTTTAACTACTTTTTATCTTTGTAAACTGGGTATCCTTGAAAGGCCAGTACTTTACCTATCTGAATACTTTTTGAATAACCAAAAGGCATATTACGGGTCGTTAAATTCTTATCACCAAGAAGATGCTGATGTTTTCGGTTGGCTTGATTTCTTTTTAGATGGGGTGGCTATCATTGCGACAGAGGCAATTGAGGCGTCAAAAAAAATCAATATTTTACGCCAGAAAGATACTATTAAGATTCAATCTTTGGGGCGGAGAACAAAAACAGGCATGATAGTTTTGGAAAATCTTTTTAAGCTTCCAATTATCAGTGTCAGAAAAGTCGAAGAATGGACGGGGCTTTCTCGTCCCCAAGCCAACGATCTAGTTAAAAAGCTTATAGAGCTAGGAATTCTTGAGCAAAGAAATAAAAATATCAAGTATGACAGGGAATTTTGGTATAAAAAGTATCTTGATGTTTTCGTGAGTAAAGAAGAAATTAAAAAATCAAATGAATAAACCTGACTTTACCCTCGATAAAATCAAATTTGCCATTGATCAACCGACATTCAAGAAAGCAATGGCGCTATACGAAAGTGGCAAGGTTACCCAAGTCGAAGAAAGTATTCGATTGTGTATAGGAGTTGTAAATGGCACAATGTCAGCGCATTCGATAAATTGATAATTTTATCAGTAGACCTAATGGATTAACTTTTGAAAAGATTTTTACAAAATCTTACACAAATTTTGGCTGCCACACTTCTATAAACTTCGTTAATGAAAAATTATGGGATATTTTCCTTTTTATATAGTGAGGTCTTTCAATTAACTCCATCTTCCATTGAGTAAAATCGCCATATTTTCTCAATATACCGACTTTTTACCTGGATCAAACAAGCTGCCCAACGAAAGCAATACAATATTTCCTTTTACCAACAACAGTGGAATATCATTAAAGATGCCATTGCCCAGCAAATGAAACTTGAATTAACTGCTACCTAAGTGCGAAACTCGTGTAATTCTCCAATTATTCCTGCCATTTTTTATTCCTTTCTATTATAGTGTGATATAATCCAGCTGTGTTTAAAAAAACAAAAGGATTTATCTCTAGTTTAATAACAATTATTTTATTAGTAGCCATATTTCCTACATTATTTATTATTACTTTTATTGATTTTCCTCTTTATTTTTCTTCGTTTCCCTTAATAGTTCCTATATTAGGTTTTTTATTAGCTGCAGAAACAGGACTTTTTCTTATCGCGATTTTTCATTTAGTTAAAAATCTTAGTCTATCCTTTAAATCTCTTTCTCGGAAAACTAAAGTTGCTTGAGAAAAATATTTAATGTGCGATATTATTTTATTTTTTAATTATCTCTTTCTTCTATTTCTTTTTTGTTTTTGGA
>JAMCTM010000043.1 GCA_023379465.1 Patescibacteria group bacterium | reverse complement strand
TCCACGAATTTTTTTCTAACACCGTAAGGCTCTATGCAGGAGTCTCTCTTTTGGTCTTTGATATATTTATTACTTGTTATACCAATTAAAACCTTTCTGCCTTTGGATAAGGCAAAATTAAGAAATTCCCTATGGCCTTTATGAAAGTGGTCAAATGTTCCTCCGCAGACAACCAAACTATATTTCATATTTTAACTCTGAGTTCCCACCTGGAAGGTGGGAACTCAGATAGGAAAAAATTACAAACCATAATGTTTAAGGCGTTTATTATACTCCTTCAAAACATAACTTCTGTAGTCGAAGGGGTGGAAGGCGAGAAGATCATCAGAAATAGTTTCTATGGTTTTATGCTGATTAATTGACAAAAGCTGTATGGCTTTTGCCATATGTTCCAAAATAAATAATAAATAATAAATAATAAATAATCTATCGCTTTTTTTATTCTTAACTCCCAATTCTTTATTCCTAACTCTATCTAAGGCATTCGGCAGGAATTTTAATACCCATTTATTGGCATCTAAAAATTTAATATACGTATTATTTCGCTCAAAAACCGGCATTACCTGTGCTATTTCGTGAGCGGTATATAAATCTTGTCTTTCTTTAGGCAACATTAATCCGTCTTCGTCAAGAAACATATTAAGACAAATTTTTTGCGATTTTTTCTTGCCACGTCCCCGATATTGCCCCACCAGAATCAACATAGTAATCAAAATTAAGCGGGTAAACCAAAGATTTCCTCTTGAAGAGATGATAAATAAATCAATGTCATCTTCTTCTTGAGAATTCTTTAAAGACAACCCGCCGCTTATGCCGATAAATAAAACCGTTGGTACAAAAGAGAGGAAGCGAATAATTTTCTCGACAAGCTCTAATTTTTTTTTGCTTATTTCCTGTCTCTTTCTTCTCGTCTTTACAATTTCTCCCCGCCCCAAAAGAAAAAACAACCCATCTTTGAGTTCCCACCTTCCAGGTGGGAACTCGGTTAAAGACTTTTCAAACGGCGTCCGTTTAGTTTTTTCTGCTATTAGAAACCTCCAGATTTCTCCTTTGGTCAACGGATAATCAAAAATATCGCTATAAATGAGCGTTCTTACAACTGATTTTCTTACGCCTTCAAGCATATGGAGATAAACTCTGAGTTCCCACCTTTGAGTTCCCACCTTCCAGGTGGGAACTCAGTTAAAGGCAAGGATTTTATTATTCATCTTCATCAATTAATAAAGCAGAAATATTTGGATCTATAACTTGATCTTCTTCCACAAATGCTCTGTAGGTTAAGCTAGGGTTTGTTTGGGAAAAATAAGATAGAATAAAATCCGTATTGCAGAATGCATGCTTTTCCGAAGAAAGATAATAACGATACGAAGAATAAGGATACGTCTTGTTCTTCCACTGCAAAAGAGAACGGGGATTGCGATGAATGTACTTTGACACCTGCAGTAAATATTCGTCCGTTTTTATTAGTTTTGCTTTAAATGCTCCCTGAAATAAAGCTCCAACACGCTTATGTTTAGTATTAAAATACCTTGTATAACTGTTTGCCAGATTGCTAACAAAAGAAGTTATTCCTCCATCGGCTAATTGCTGGGCTAAAAGATGAAAATGGTTCGGCATCAAACAATATACAAAAATTTTAACCAGTTCTTGTTGATCTCTAACCTCTTTAAACGAAATAGCTTTTCTTCTAAAATCGGAGAGCTTCTGCGGCTGAGGACATTTACGATAAAAATCCAATGTTTCCATAAAACGGGAATAATCCCAACCATCCATAAAAATGTTTCGCTTTTCAACACCTCTATTGTAGATATGATAATAATAGGAATTAACAAACGGAGGATTTATCATTAAGTTAATGCTATCATATCGAATTCCCACCTTCCAGGTGGGAATTCAGAGTTCTTACCTTACTCCGTATTGGCTTAAAACCTGAGATACTCCCTGCGAAAGGGTATCAACAGCAGTTTGAGAAGAAGTATCTGAAAGCACCGAAGATACCGCATTGCCAAGATAAGCATTCATTTTGGCGTTCAGCCCGTCATCATAGGTGTCGCTGGCAAAAAAAGAAGAGGAGGCATTGGGCGCCTGCTCGACAAAAGGAGCAAGATAGGTGCTGGCGCTAAGAAGATTCGCCAGATCCTTCCTTCCGTAAGGCTCTCCAAACAGTCTTGTCTTTGACTCTTCCAAAAAGAGTTTCTCCTCGGTTTCTTTTTGCGATAAGAATTTCATAAAATCCAGGGCTTGACTCTGATGCGCGGTCTTTGCCGAAACACCCTCCGCCCAGTAACTGGCTATTGTTTCGCTCTCACCAGCCCCTGGCAGGTGCGGCACGGAAAAAATCTTAAAGTTTAAATTATTGTTAATAGATTTTATGGTAAATATATCCCATGAGTAGCCAAAATACATTGCCAAATTGCCCTTGGCAAAAGCAAGAATAGAGGGATCAAGGGTGGAATTCCAAACCGCGTCACCTTTGGCAAACGAGGTATAGAAATCAAGAGCCTGCGAGGCATAATTAGAGGCCGAAAGATTTTCAAGATCCGCCCCGTTCTGCTTAAAAAGCAGGGAAATTATATCCGGGGCGTGGGTGACGTTGCTGAAGGTTCCCATGGCGCAACCGGCTGTCATAATCTTTCCTTCTTGATTCTTAACGGTAAGGTGCCGGCAATCCGTTATAAATTCATCCCATGTTTGAGGAACAGAAAGACCGGCTGATTTAAAAAGATTAGTGTTAACAAAAAGGGAAAGCGTGTCTATTTCCAAAGGTATGCCGTAAATCGCTCCGTTTTTCGTCAAATCGGCTCCGGCAACGGGATAGAAAAAATTATCAAAATCGCTTTTGCTGATAACATCTGTCGGCAGGGGTAAAAGATAGCCGCTAAGCATGGGCAGCCACGTATTATGAAAACGGAATATATCAGGCCCATTGCCGTTTTTAATGCGGGTGATTAGTCTCTCCCGATATTGTTTGGGATCTTCTTCAACATATCTAACAGTTACGTTCGGATGCTGTCTTTGAAAATCGGCTATAACAGGATCCATAACGCCTTTGCCTTCCCACAAACCCCAATAGGTTAGGGTTACATGTTCCTTTTGGGTCATTCTCAATCTGGGAAGAACAAAAGAAAGAAAAGCAAAGATAATAAACGCGAAAACAATAATGCCTAAAATTATTTTAATACTTGACAGGGGATTAATTCCCGAACCGGTAATCTCAGGCTCTGGGGATGGCATCTGGGGTGAGGGCGCCTGATAGACTGTATTCTCATCCATAGACTTTATAGTATAATATTAAAAGCCCAAGATCAAATGAATTTTGTCTTTCGCCAAAAAATCCGCTTTATAAAAGAATTGAAAAAATACATAAAAAGCCTTATTTGGTTTCTTGTCGGATCTTCCCTTGGTTTTTTCCTTTTTGTAAGTTTTGCTTTTATAGTATTTGAGCAAAAATACAAGACCTATGTCTATCCGGGAATCTTTGTAAATGGGGTGAATTTTTCGGGACAGAGCAAATCTCAGGTTGCCAAGTATTTTAGCCAAAAAAACCAGCAAATCGGTAAAACAAAAATTACATTCTCCTACCAAAATGAAAATATAACTGTAGCATCAGGTGATCTTGGCATAGGCTACAATACAAATCTTTTAGCAGAACAGGCCTTTTCGATTGGCCGCTCGGATAACCTGCTCTCCAATATAAGCATTGTTTTTCAGGCATATTTTAACGGTATTGATTTGCCGGCCTCTTACGACTTCTCCCAGAGTGCCTTAGAAAAGGCAATTAAACCCTTTAAGAAAAGCCTCGATATCCCACCGGTCAATGCCTTGTTTACGTTTAAGGACAATAAGGTTACTGCCTTTAAACCCGCGAGGGACGGACAAAAGATAGACATGGATAGGCTCGAAAGCGAGGTGGCCACAGTTGAGGCTTCTATCACCAATTCACAGACATCTAAACAAATAAACATAGCCATACCCGTTGCAAAAGTAAAGCCGCACTTGACAACCGACAAGGCTAATACCCTGGGCATTAAGGAACTAATAGGATCGGGAACATCTTTATACCGGGGTTCTGATAGCAACAGAATTTACAATATTGCTCTGGCGGCGCAAAGATTAAACGGGATACTGGTTGCCCCCAATGAGATCTTTTCTTTTGACAAAGCCCTTGGCGATATTTCCGCATTTACCGGCTATAAGGAGGCCTATGTGATACAAAACGGCAGAACTGTTTTGGGCGACGGAGGAGGTGTCTGTCAGGTTTCGACAACCTTCTTTAGAGCACTGCTTAACGCGGGACTGCCGATTGTCGAACGCCATGCCCATGCCTACCGAGTTGGGTACTACGAAGAAGATTCTCCGCCCGGATTAGATGCGACCATCTACTCCCCAACAGTTGATCTTAAATTTCAAAATGACACGGGAAGCTATATCCTTATTCAAAGTGTGATTGATCCATCCAGCAATAGATTAACCTTTCTCTTGTACGGGAAAAAGGACGGCAGGACGGTTGTGATGACGGCTCCTGTTATCACCAACCAAACTCCGCCTCCGCCTGCCTTATACCAGGATGATCCAAACCTTCCCAAAGGAGAAATAAAGCAGGTGGATTTTGCGGCCTGGGGGGCCAATGTCTATTTTACCCGCAAGGTTTATAAAGACCGCAAACTAATAATATCGGACAATTTTGTCTCCAATTACCAGCCCTGGAGGGCGGTTTACCTGAGGGGGACGAAATAATTTTATCTGCATGAATAAGATCCTAACTATTAGAAAGGCTATAGAAACAGCTAAAATATTAAAAGCCAAAGGTAAGAAAATTGTTCTTGCGGGCGGATGTTTTGATATCCTTCATCTTGGCCATATTAGATTCTTACAGGCTGCCAAAGCCCAAAAAGATGTGCTTTTTGTTATGCTTGAGAACGATGAAAAGATAAAAGAACTAAAAGGCGCTAAAAGACCAATCAACAGCCAGAAAGACAGAGCCGTAATCTTATCAAGCCTTGCCTTCGTGGACTACATAGTTTTACTGCCTAAATTTAATACCAATAAAGACTATGACAACTTGGTAAATTATCTAAAACCTGATATAATCGCAACTACAAAAGGCGATAAATACAGAAGTCATAAAGAAAGGCAGGCAAAAAAACTGGACGCTAAGGTGATTGACGTGATAGAGGA
Source organism: Patescibacteria group bacterium (assembly GCA_023379465.1). The sequence continues at coordinate 13,383 of JAMCTM010000043.1, read as the reverse complement.
ACTGCCCGACAAATCAACCACTGCCCTGGTTACGTTTATATCTGAAATATGAGACTAATAATTGGTATTTTTACAGTACTAATGGCAATATTAATCCTTGCCGATGTGTCTAAAAATTATTTCAGCACCCATCCTGTGCCTTCCGTGCCTTTTTTTGGCAACACCGCAACCGCAACAATTGACGGAAAAACATTTAATCTATATCTGGCAAAATCGGAAAAACAGCAGGAGATCGGACTATCCGGCAGAACCTCGCTTAAAGAAAACTACGGCATGTTATTTGTGTTTAGAAAACCAGGAACCTATCCTTTCTGGATGAAAAATATGAGGTTCCCCATTGACATAATTTATATAAATAAGGGAAAGATTGTGCAGGTCTTTTCCGATCTTAATGCCCCAACAGATTCAAAGGCTAATCTTATAATTTATAAACCCGAGGAATCAGCCGATAGGGTACTTGAGATAAACGCGGGTCTTTCTAAGAAATACGATATAAAAAAGGGCGATAGCGTAAAAACAGAAAACCTCTGATTTCCTATGACTATTCTTGGCATCGAAACCTCCTGCGATGAAACATCTGCCGCGGTGGTAAGAACAGGAAGCCAAAACAAGGCAATTGTTCTTTCCAATATTACCGCTTCTTCGTTAAAACTGCATGCGGCAACAGGCGGAATTATTCCGGAGGTAGCATCCAGAAAACAGCTGGAATATATAATTCCTGTTATTAAAAAAGCCCTCAAAAATGCAGAGCTTGATATTTCACAGATTGACGCCATAGCGGTAACAGAAGGCCCGGGGCTTATAGGAGCTCTTCTGATTGGCGTTGAAACAGCTAAGGCACTTGGCTATTGTTTAAATAAACCTATTGTTCCCGTGAATCATCTCATCGGACATATCTACGCCAACCTTGTCAGCAAAGACCAAAAACCAGACACCGAAATAGAATTTCCGGCAATTGGACTTATTGTTTCCGGGGGGCATACGGACTTGATTCTAATGAAGAAGCACGGAAAAATTCAGTGGCTGGGAGGAACAAGGGACGATGCCGCGGGAGAAGCATTGGATAAGATAGGAAGGCTCCTGGGTTTCAGCTATCCGGCCGGGCCGGTAATAGAAAAGGAGGCTAAGAAAGGAAACCCAAAAACCTTTAATTTTCCCCGGCCCCTACTAAATTCCGCTGACTTTGATTTCTCTTTCTCCGGTCTTAAAACCGCGGTTTTAAGAGAAATAAAAACAATAAAACAATTTAACAACTCAACAATCTCAAACGTTTGCGCTTCTGCCCAGCAGGCAATTATTGATGTCGTGACTAAAAAAATCCTGACGGCCGCAAGAAATTACAAGGCAAAATCAATCCTGCTTGGCGGAGGGGTTTCGGCCAACCAAAAATTAAGAGATGACTTAAAACTAGGTGTTAAACGCCACTGCCCAGACGCTGCGATTTTTACTCCGCCAAAATGGCTTTGCACCGACAACGCCGCCATGATCGCCGGCGCCGCTCTCTTTAACTACAATCCCGTTCCATGGAAAAAAATAACAGCCAACCCTGAACTATACTTTGAAACGTTCTCTACTTCCTGAAACAATTCCTGCACTCTTTTTTATGATTTAAGACAAGAAAGAGACCGCCCAATCCAACCAGGATATAAACCAGTCTTGTCAGAAACAAGGAAGCGCCAAAAACCGAACTGATAACATTAAAGCCAAAAAGCCCAATCAAACCCCAGTTTAAAGCGCCCAGAGCCACCAAAAGAAAGGATACTACATGAAGAGTTTTCATTTTTTCACCTCCCTTCTTGCCTACCTTAATCTAGACATATTTTTTACCTAAAGTCAATAAAATGCTACAATAAAAAACATGCAGGAGGTAATTACCGTTAGTATCATTCTGGTTCTGGGGCTTGGGCTGATCGTTTTTCTTTTGGAAAGGCGAATAAATGAGCTTAAGGACAATAAAATAGATGCCTCACTTTTGGAATGGCTTAAAAGCATGAACGCCTCGATCGAGTCAACCAATAAATCCCTTAACGAAACACTTAGGGTTAATTCTTTAGACGTTACAAGAATACTTATGGCAAACTCCAGGGAATTAAACCTTAGGCTGGACAAGGCCGCCTCTGTTATCAAAGAGGTCAGCCGCGAGGTTGGACAAATGAGCGAGATAGGCAGAAACATGCGGGAACTGCAGGATTTTCTGAAGAGCCCAAAACTCCGGGGCAATATCGGAGAACAGGTGCTTAAAGATTTAATCTCGCAAATGTTTCCCAAGAACTCGTTTTTCCTCCAGTACACGTTTAAATCCGGAGAAAGGGTTGACGCGGCTATCAAAACAGATGCCGGGATTTTGCCGATTGACTCCAAATTTCCCATGGATAATTTTCAGAAAATGGCAGAAGGAGAATCGGAAAGCATTAGGCTAGAGGCACGTAAAGAATTTGTCAGAAATGTCAAAAAACATATTGATGCGATTTCTAAAAAATATATTTTGCCGGACGAGGGGACAATGGATTTTGCCCTAATGTACGTACCAAGTGAGACTATTTATTATGAACTCGTAAATATAACCGAGGTGATGGAGCACGCGCGAAGATCCAGGGTTTATCTTGTCTCCCCCAGTACGCTCTACGCGCATCTGCAGACTATTCTTTTGTCATTTGAGGGGAAAGAAATCGAAGCCAAATCAAAACAAATCTTTAAAATGCTAAGAACTATGCAGGTTGATTATGAAAAAGTACAAGCCGGCATGGAAACATTGGGTCGGCATTTAAACAACGCGTCTTCACAATTTCGCAGTGTTTCGGCAGGATTCTCCAGAATTGGCGATAACCTGAATACATCGCAGATGGTAGAAGAAAAAACATCCGCCTAATTCATTTAATTTCTAGACTGAATGGTTACTTAATTTTGAGTAGAAATTCGCCCATAGTTATGCTATTCTTAAAAAGAATTAAACTTTATGCCTGAACCAATTTCCATCGAGCAAGAAATCCGGCCAAATACACAACCTATCAAAGCATCAACTGGAGTTACTGTTGATAAATCTAATCCTACCACAACAACAATTTTAGACGCCATAGAAAAAGCCGGAGGAAGAATTCCTTTTTCGGAGTTTATGGACATAAGCTTGTATGGCGAAAACGGCTATTACAAATCGGGTAAGGTCAAGATCGGAATAGATAATAATCAAGGAGATTTTACAACAAGTCCCGAAACATCAGAGATGTTTGGCGCTACTTTGGGAAAACAATTAATGCATATATGGACAGCAATGGGAAAACCGGAGAAGTTTGAAATCGTGGAAATGGGAGCCGGTAACGGCACAATGGCCATGTCTATTTTGAAATGGATGGAAAAATTATATCCCGATTTTTATAACTCAATTAACTATCTAATTGTTGAATACGGCAAAGGGCTTATTCCAAAACAACAGCAAACAATAGATAAATACAAGGATAAAATCAACTGGATAATGGCAAAAGCATATGAACTTCCTCTTGGTGAAATAGAAGGAGCCTTCATATCTAATGAGCTGCCCGACGCTTTCCCTGTAGAAATAGTTCGTGAAATTGACGGAGAACTAAAACAAAAATACATAAAAATTACAGATAATGAATGGGTTGAAGAGTGGGACAAACCCTCGGACAACGTATGTGACTATATAAAAAGAAATAATGTCAACGTTAATGACCATGAACAACCCATTAATCTACATGCTGAAGTATTCCAGCAGGAAATGGACAGAGCGTTAAAAAAAGGCGCGATTATAACAATTGATTATGGAGGGCTTCAGCTGGCCGGAAAAGGGAACTCGGCAACCAGATATTATGGATCTTTAAATGGCAAATATGCGGATATTGCGTTTGATTCAAAAGCTCCTTATCAAAAGCCGGGAGATGTCGATATCACTGCGGATGTTAACTTTGGCGTGCTGGAAACTATAGCTAAAAGAGACGGTCTTGACGTAGTTTTTTCCGGGCGTCAAGCAGAACTTTTAGATAGGGCGGGAATATTATCTGTAACAACTCAGGCAAAACAAAGTATTATTAAAGAAAAAAAGTGGCAAGAAATAGAAGAAGGAGCAAAAAAGCTACAATATGCAAGTAAACTTGTTTGCACCTACGGTAGCGAGGGGAACTACTATTCACATATATTAACCAAAGGGATAAGAGACCCCGATATAATGGCGGATAAAGAATCCGCGGCTCTTTCCTTTCTCTTAGATCTAAGAATAAGAGACTTCGTCCCTATCAAGATAGCAGACGGAAAAACACGGCTGACGGAATGGAAATATGGGTTCCTTCCGACAATAGGCGCAAGAAAAACTGATATTGAACCCGAACCCTCCTGGTTAAAAGACGGCCCGATTGATACCGACGCAGAAGGCAATATTTACGTTAATCCTTTGGAGATTCAATATGTCAAATTTACATTCCCTGACGGCAGAACAATTGATCTCTCCGATAAAAACACGCGGGAAACAGTTATTCGAAATTCCGGATACATTATATAGCAGTTATTTTTTAATTACTTATCGCAAGTTCACCCCCTGTGGTAAAATAGATCAATGGCAGATGATAAAATCCTAAATCCCCAACAGATGGAGGCGGTTAAATATAACAAAGGACCTCTTTTGGTAATAGCCGGGGCGGGCACGGGCAAAACAACAGTTATAACCGAAAAGATAAAATATCTTGTTCTAAAAGAAAAAATTCCAACAGATCATATACTTGCCTTAACCTTTACCGAGAAAGCGGCCATGGAAATGCAGGAAAGGGTGGATATTGCTCTTCCTTACGGATATACCCAAATGTGGATTTCCACCTTTCACGCGTTTTGCGAAAGGATTCTAAAAAATGACGCCATACATATAGGGCTTAACTCTTCCTATAATCTTCTTACCTCATCCGAGGCGGTTTTGTTTCTCAAAAGCATCTTAGACAGGCTAAACCTTGATTATTTTCTACCGTTAGGAAATCCCAATAAATTCTTAACAGGCCTTGTAAATCACTTCTCAAGATTAAAAGACGAAGATGTTTCCTCAATCCAATATCTCGAGTATGCAAAACAAAAATATAAAAAGGCTGAATCCATCGCGGAAAAGGAAGAAGCAAAAAAATATCTGGAGCTGTCTAATGCCTATAAAATATATGAGGATTTAAAAATAAAAGAGGGGGTAATGGATTTTTCCGATCTTATCGGTAATGCCCTAAAACTTTTCCGGCAAAGACCCAGTATTTTAAAAGAGTACCAAAAACAATTTGAGTATGTATTGGTTGATGAATTTCAGGATACTAATTTCGCGCAGAATGAGCTGGCGATTCTTTTAACAGGCGCTAAGAAAAAGATTATGGCGGTAGGGGATGATGATCAGGCAATCTACCGATGGAGAGGGGCTGCCATATCAAACATCATTCAGTTTAGAGAAAGATTTCCCGAGGCTAAAATAGTAACTCTTACCAAAAATTACAGATCCACCAAGGAAATTTTGGATAGATCTTACAGCCTTATCCAAAATAATAATCCCGACAGGCTGGAGGTAAAAGAAAAAATAGATAAAAGATTAAGCTCCGAACGGCAAATAAAAGGAGAAAACACAGAATTTATTTTCGGCCAATCGGTTGAAAACGAAGCGGAATTTGTTGCCGGAAAAATCCAGAAGCTGGCAGATAATAATAATTTTGCCTACAGTGATTTTGCTGTTCTTGTTAGGGCAAATGAACATGCCCTGCCTTTTACGCAGATTTTTGAATATTACGGTATTCCCTACCAATTTCTAGGGCCGGGACAGCTTTTCCGAAAAGAAGAGATACGGGATCTAATCGCCTATCTTAATGTCCTGGTTAATTTTGAAGACAGCGCGTCTTTTTATAGAGTTTTACAGATAGGGATATTTGGATTTAAAGGATACGAAATAGCAGCGCTTTTGAACCTGGCGAAAAGGGAAAATTTAAGTCTCTTTGAGGCGGCGGAAGAAGCGGTTTCCAATAATAAAGCGTCTCCTCTTTTAGAAGAAGAGGCCAGAAAAAAAATAAAAAGTATTTCGGGGATGATTAAAAGACATTTAAACCTTGTTCCAAAAACAACCGGAGGCCAGATTCTCTACTATTTTTTTGAGGACAGCGGACTTTTGAATTTTTACTCAAGGGCAAAAACACAGGAGCTGGTTCAAAAAGCCCAAAACGTGGCCAAGTTTTTCGCTAAATTAAAAAATTATGAACTTGAACATAAAGACGCGTCGGTATTTAAAGTCATTGAGTGGATAAATATGGCTTTGGAAATGGGAGAAAGCCCCCTTGTCTCAAATGATGACTGGAGCCAAAACAATGCCGTAAATATCCTCACCATCCATTCAAGTAAGGGCCTTGAATTTCCGGTTGTGTTCTTGGTCAATCTTGTTAAAGACCGCTTTCCAACCCGGGAACGAAATGAACAAATTCCCATACCGACAGATTTAATAAAAGAAATCCTGCCAACAGGAGACTTTCATCTTGAGGAAGAAAGACGGCTCTTCTACGTTGGCATGACCAGGGCAAGAGATCGCCTGTTCTTAACCGCGTCTAAATTTTACGCCGAAGGAAAAAGGGAAAGAAAAATCTCCCCTTTTGTCTGGGAGGCCTTGGGAGAAGAAGAAGTAAAAAAAATTTTGGGAAAAACAGATCCCGAAGGCAAACAATTAACCCTTCTTAACTGGTCGTTTACCAAAAAAAACGAAAAAAAAGACTCCCCGGCGCAAAATCCGGCCATTACCTATTTATCTTATTCCCAGATTCAGGCCTTTGAGATATGCCCCCTTCACTATAAATTAAGATACATATTAAAAATTCCAACCCCTGTTACCCCGTCTCAGAGCTTTGGCATCAGCGTCCACGCAACACTTAGAGACTTCTACCAGCAGTTTATAGAAAACAAAAGCCTAAAGATTGACCAAGTGCTTAGCATTTTGGAAGATAACTGGATTTCCCAAGGATATGAAAGCAAATTTTTAGAGAGAAAGGCGCTTGAAAAAGCAAAGAAGATAATAACGGATTATCTCAAAAAGAACCTTGACAAAAATATAGTTAAGAAGAACACCTCTCTGGAAACACCTTTTAAATTTTATATAAGAGGGCGTGGCGGTTGGCTCAAAATCGGAGGAAGAATAGACAGAATAACCAAATCAGGAAATATACTTGAAATAATAGATTACAAAACAGGCACTAATGTACCAACAGAGAAAAGCTTAGCCGAAAATCTCCAGCTTACCTTCTACGGCCTGGCGGCAACCGAAATTAAGGAAAATCTTTTGGGGGTTGAGCCGGAAGCAATACGTTTATCTTTGCATTTTTTGGAGAAAGATATTAAACTGACAACCACCCGAACAAAAGAGGAACTGGAAAAAGCAAAGCGGGAGATACTTGAGAAAAAAACAGAGATTGAAGCAAGCGATTTTACCTGTCGTAAATCTCTACTGTGCAGAACCTGCGAATATAAAGATTTCTGCAATGTGTAAAAAGTTTGGCTTTTGTAAATAACGCGGACTGCCGACAGTTGCAAAGTCAAGACCCAAGTGATATAAAATAGGCTGCCCAGGAAGAAACCGCTACCCTAAAGTATGTGTGCAGACGCTTAACTTTAGGGAGGAAAGTCCAGACAGGCGTAAAACCGGGGACGGGGCGCAAGCTCCGGCATCTAAAAGTGCCAGTGTTGCGGTTGTTTGCTCACATACACAACCGCAAACAAGTTCTGAAGCAACAGGACTTGAGAGGAACAGAGACGAGTGAGAGTGAAACGGCCAATCCTACCTGCTGCAACCTGCGAATTGTACGCTTAAAGGTGTTTTACCCTATGTACTAAAGTTCAGGGCATCAGATAGATTGCGGATGTCCCAATGGGATAACAGAATCTGGCTTATTCTCTTCCTGGGTTTTGAGAATCAAGACCATATTTAACATTTAAATCCTGCTCATTTATTTTATCCAAGGAAAACCCCAAAAGAATCCTTATAACAGCGGCTATGGGAACTGCCAAAACTAAACCGAGAATTCCCCACAGATGCTCTCCGGCAAGAACAGCAAAGAGGATAAGCAAAGGGTGCAGATTGGTTATTCTCCCCATAATATAGGGTGAAACAACATAATCCTGAAACTGCCTCATAACAAAATAGATGCCGACCACAACCAAAACCGCGACAAAGGGCGTCAGGGAAAAATTAACCGTTCCTGTTACGATTACCACCAATACGGCGGCAAGACCGGCGACAATCGGACCTATAATAGGCACTATTTCCGCGAATCCCGAAAAGATAGCCAGCAAAAGAGCTAATCTTACGCCAACGATTGAAAGCGCTATAAAAAGCACCAAAGAAACAAAAGATATCAAAAATATCTCTCCTCTTAAATAGGCGCTAAGGGCAGTGTTAATTTTTTTGAGGAGCAATTCAACCTCAATCCTGTAATTATTGGGGATAAGATTAAGTATCCTATCTAACATATTTCTTCCGTCTTTCAAGAAATAAAAGCTGGAAAAAATAAAAACTATAAATCCGACTATTTTATGGATGGCCTGGGGAAATAGATAGAAGATAGAGCTTGTTGAAAAAAGATTAGACTTATGCAAAGCCACCAAGGCATCGTTTACACTTGCCCTTAGCCATTGAGGAGAAGTGCTTAATCCGTGCTTCGCGCTAAGAAGCAGATTCCGAGATAATAATTTTAGATCCGATGATTCCTCAAGAACACGTCTGCTGATCATATTTCCTAAAACACCAATCACCGAAAAAATAACTATATAAAAAATTATTATAGACACTATCCGGGGCAGTCTTGTTTTATGAGAGACAAAATTTATAAAAGGGTTAAAAACATAAGCAAATATACCGCCTAAAATAAAGGGGATTAAAATAGTACGCTCTATGTACAAAAACCAGATGACAAATTAGCTAATGATTAGAAAAAAGGCGATTCTAAGTCTCACAATTGTATTATAGCAGAACCTATCCGCCGGCGCTTGAGGCGTGTTTTAAGGAAAACAGCTGGCTTTTAACTTCCTAAAAGAAGCCGGCCATATAAGGACCGGCTTCTTAGTTTAGTACCAAAATCTATTTTACCGCCTTTTTAAAGGTCTTTCCCGGTGTAAAACCAGGCGCTTTTCTGGCGGATATGTTGATTTTTTCCCCGGTCTTTGGATTTCTTCCAAGCCTGGCAGACCGCCTTCTGATACTAAATGTTCCAAAACCGGTAATCACAACCTTTTCTCCGCGTTTTAGAGAATCGCGAATCCCGTTTGTGACTGCCTGCAGCGCTTCCCTGGAAGCCTTTGTAGTAAGATTGGCTTTTTTGGCAACCAGATCAATAAGTTCTTTTTTTGTCATTTTTTCACCCCCTTCCGGGCAAAAAATAGTTTGGATTAACAATACAACCTAAATAGCTAATTTGTCAAGGTATAAAATTGGAGTAAAATTGGAGAGCAGAACCACACTTCTGCTATGAAATTATGTTTAGTAACTTATTCAAATCTACGTCCTATAGCTTGACATTCTGCTCAATTTTTGTTAGAATTCTTTCCGAAATGAATAGAGAGAAAGTTGGTATTCTTTTAACTGACGGACAATCAGACGGCATTACATACGGTTCTCATCTTAGACCTCCAAACCTCGAGGGAAGATTCCGTTGCCTGGCAGCTTCGACTGCATTACGACGTTCTGACCTTGACAGGGTTATAGTAACAGGAGGAATGACAGATAAAGATGGCGTGCCGCTTGAAGATGGATACGCGAGATATATGCGTGACCTACTTCTTCGAGACAAACCAAACTTGGCAGAGAGAGTTGAGGTTTTACCACGCGATAGAGAAACTTGTGACACGATTGAAGATATCCGTGAGGCATTAAGAGGGTTGCGGCAAACAGATGCAGACCCTTCCGTTACATTCATCTCAAGCAGACACCATCTCTACCCACGAACAGCCATTATCACTTTGTTGCTAGGTGTATCTGACGCTCACTTCCAATCTGCGGAATCAATTTTTAACCAGGAATTTCAGGGAAAAAAGGATACTAAAAGAATTCTGCAACGAGTTTACCCACTTCCTCATCAGGTTAAAGGTTGGGCAATAAATCTTGCCATCGCGACAGTCTTGCTTGTTGATTTTCTACCCGGGAACCTACATCTGGGAAGTAGGTTAGTTACTTGGGAAGCAAAACGTCAGCGGCTATAAATAACCTGTGGGGAGAATTAACACTTTTAAACTCCTTATAAATTTCTTCTGTTTCAATTTTTTCTATCTATAATACGCTAGAGACAACCCATCATTTTAGGCGGTATCGGAAGCTATGGCGCGAAACTCGCGGATGGCAGTCACCTTTACTTCTCCAGGGACCGCCAATGATTTACTAACCTCTTCTTGAATCTTCTTAGCCACCAAGACCGTACTGGCATCATCAAGATTGGACGGATTAATAATAACCCGCAATTCCCTTCCCGCCTCAAAGGCATAGGCATCGGCTACGCCTTCGTACTTCTTGGCAATTTCCTCCATCGCGGTTAAACGTTTAACATATTCCTCGTAATCCTCATATCTTGCCCCCGGCCTTGCGCCCGAAATGGCATCGGCAATATAAACAATAACCGATTCGATGGCTGAAAAGGGTTGATCTTCATGGTGTTCCGCCACGCAGTTGATAACCCTAAGCGGCATATTGAACCTTTTCAAAAGCTCCACTCCCAGTTTTACATGACTTCCCTCTCCCTCGGCTACCTTGCCGATATCGTGAAATAAACATCCAAGCCTTACAATATCAATATTCGCGCCGATCTCCTGAGCGATATGGATACCCATCTTTGTTTCTTCCAATGTATGCACAATCAGATTTTGTCCGTAAGAAGTTCTAAATTTAAACCTGCCCAAATAAGAAAGAAGCTCCACCGGCAGATTATAAACCCCAACCTCATGGGCCAGTTTTTCTCCTTCCTCAAGCATTATTTTTTCTACTTCCTGTTTTGTTTGGCTAACCACTTCCTCTATTCTAAAGGGCTGGATACGGGTGTCTTTAAGAAGTTTTTCAAGTGCCCGTCTGGCTATCTCACGGCGAACCTGATCGAAAGAAGAAAGCCTGATTATCCCCTCCTCATCCAAATCTATATCCACCCCGGTAGCCTGCTCAAAGGCGCGGATGTTTCTCCCCTCTTTGCCGATAATTCTTCCCTTCATGTCCTCATCCGCGATCTTGACAGCAGAAACCGTGTATTCGGCAATGTAGTTAAGGGCGCCGTGACGCATCGCGTCCGCTAAAATTTCGCGCGCCTTTTTATCCGCGGTCCGCCTTGCCTCTTCTTCTTTCTCCTTAATAATTTTAGCGATAGATACCTTTTCGTTTTCTTCTGTCTCGCGCAAAAGCTTATCCTTGGCTTCCTGAATTGTCAAACCGGCCACATTCTCTAAATTCTGAAGATATCTGGCCTTAAGATTATTAAGATCTTCTTTTTCCTTCTCTAATTTTTTTTTCTCCGCCTCAAGCTTTTCTTCCCGTTCAAGAAGCTTTTTTTCAAGCAAAATTAAATTCTGATCTGACATAGAAAATTAAATCGAAGACAAAAAAGAGATCCGCTTTTTAGCGGCTGGTTTTAACAGAAGCACTTTTTGTAAAAAGGTCTCTCATTTTTTGCCCTAAATTTATTATACTCTTTTAGAAACTACCCCGTCAACAACAATTTTAATAACCTCCCAATCAAACCCTTTACCTGCTAGAAAGCGCCCCATTTTCCGATAGATTGCCTGACTTGGTACGCCTTTATAGCGGGAGAATTTTTTTGTAATTAATCTCTGAGCATTTTCTAATTCATTTGAAAATTGAAAACTGAAAATTGAAAATTGCGCATCAATAATTTCCTTGTCTATTCCTTTCTGCAGCAATTCTCTTTTTATCAGATTGCTCGACCGGGGTTTAAACATCAGGCGCTGTTCGATCCACCACTTGGCAAACTCCGAATCATTAATAAAATTCTGTTCTTTTAGTTTTTGTATGACTTTATCTATTAGCAAATTTCCTGTTTCGTTTTTGATCTTTAAATGGTTTCTTACTTCCTTTTCGCTGCGGGGGCGGTAGGAGAGAAATTTGAGGGAAATATTGTAGATCTTCTCAAATCCGTCCTCAGTCATGGAGTCTCTTGTTCCTCAACACCTAGCTCTACCGGTGTACCCGAGGTTTGGCTTTTCTTCATAATCTCCTCTACAATTTTTTTTGCTATATCCGCCTTCTCTTTAAGATATAAAATCGCGGCCTGCTTTCCCTGCCCAAGCATTTCATCCTGATATTTATAGAACGCCCCGGATTTCTGAATAACATTCATCTCAACGCCCACATCCATAATGCCGCCCTCCCGCGAAATCCCCTCCTGAGCCATCACGTCAAATTCGGCTATTCTAAAAGGCGCGGAGACCTTATTTTTAACAATCTTTACACGGTGACGCGAGCCAACAGCCTTGTCGCCTTGTTTGATGGTTTCGATTTTCCTGATATCCATCCTGACAGAGGCATAAAATTTAAGAGCCAATCCTCCGGTGGTTGTTTCTGGATTGCCGAACATGATGCCAATTTTTTGTCTGAGCTGATTGGTAAAAATAACCACTGTTCTGGATTTCGAAATAACTCCGGTCAGTTTCCTCAAAGCCTGGGACATAAGACGCGCCTGAAGCCCAATCTGGGCTTCTCCCATTTCCCCTTCTATCTCGGCCCGCGGAACCAGGGCGGCAACCGAGTCAATAACCAACACATCAATACCCCCGCTTCGAATTAGACTTTCGGCAATCTCAAGCGCCTGCTCGCCGGTATCGGGCTGGGAAATCAAAAGCTCATCCAGTTTTACCCCTATCCTTTCCGCCCACAAAGGATCCAGCGCGTGCTCCGCGTCTATAAACGCCGCCACCCCTGAATGCTTCTGCGCCTGGGCAATGATTGATAAACAAACAGTTGTTTTGCCCGATGCTTCGGGCCCGAATATCTCGACAATTCTTCCCCTTGGCACTCCGCTAACCCCAAGTGCCAAATCCAAAGGAAGACAGCCTGTTGAAATAACAGAGATATCAAGTTTTGTTCCCGCCTCCCCAAAACGCATGATCGAACCCCGTCCGTACTGCTTTTCTATCTGTTCCATTGCTAAACGAACCGCGTTTAGTTTTTGCGAGGTTTCCGATGCGCCATTTGAATCGGAAGTTTTTTGAGAAGCGGAAATCCTGGCCATAACATCTCTATTGTAACAATTTTGTGATAAAATACAATAGTCAATTCCGGGATGTAGTATAGTGGCAGTACGCCGCGCTGGGGGTGCGGTAGTCCGTGTTCGATTCACGGCATCCCGACTGGAAGAGAGATGGGGTTAGGAAAGGATAGGGGTAAAACTGGATGAG
>JAMCTM010000042.1 GCA_023379465.1 Patescibacteria group bacterium | reverse complement strand
GATTTTTTTTGCGAGAAAATTACATTCTTGCAAGGGCTTTTGCGCCAATATCATTTCTGTATTGCATGTCCTCAAACTGAATCAGTCGTGCCGCTTCGTATGCGCGGCCAAGTGCGTCGCGAAGCGTTCTGCCAGTCGCCGTTACACCGAGTACACGTCCGCCGGAAGTTTTGAGTTTTTCGTCATCAAATGTCGTTCCGGCGTGAAAGACAACGACATCAGGCACACGCTCCGCATCGGTTACGCCGCGAAGCGGCAATCCCTTTCTTGTATTTGCAGGATATCCGCCGGAGGCAATAACGATACAAGCGGCAAAGTCGGAGCTCCATTCAATCGTGAGGTCGGCCAATTTACCGTCTACGCACGCATCTAAAATATCAAGCAGATCGGTCTTTAGAAGCCGCATATAACTCTGCGTCTCTGGATCTCCGAACCTCGCGTTGAACTCCAATACTTTTGGGCCGCTTGTCGTCATTTTGAGTCCTGGATACAGAAGCCCTTTGAACTGCCGCCCACGCTCCGCAAGAGCGTGGAGTGCCGGACGCACGATTTTTTCATCTATATCTCGCAACACTTTAGCGCTCACCCATGAGACAGGAACGATTGTTCCCATGCCGCCGGTGTTCTTGCCGGTGTCGCCGTCGCCTATTGACTTATGGTCTTGCGAAGGCGGTAGCAAAACTGAAGTTTTGCCGTCGCAAAACGCATGGATGGAGATTTCCTGCCCGTCAAGAAATTCCTCGATAACGACTTCGTTGCCCGCGTCTTTATGTACGCGTTCAAGCATGATTTCCGCAAGCGCGGCTTCTGCTTCCCTGAGCGACTTACAAACATAGACGCCTTTGCCAAGCGCAAGACCGCTTGCTTTTATGACGATAGGTGCACCGCGTTCACGGACATACGCAAACGCCTTTTCATGTTCGCTAAAAACCTGAAATGCCGCGGTCGGTATGCCTGCCTCGGTCATTAGATTTTTAGAGAACGCTTTGGACGACTCGATTTCTGCGGCGGCACGTGTCGGGCCAAAAATTCGCAACCCTCGCGCTTCAAAAGCGTCCACAACACCCAACGCAAGCGGATCATCCGGACCAACAACAGTTAACTCAATGTCATTGCTCACGGCAAATTGAACCATTTCGTCAATGTTAGTGAAATCAATCGCAACATTTTCGGCAACCTGCCGCGTGCCGCCGTTTCCAGGCGCTACAAAAAGTTTACCTACACGGCGTGATTGCGCGAGCTTCCAGCAAAGCGCGTGTTCTCTCCCGCCGCTACCAATAATCAAGACGTTTGTTTTCATTTTGTCTATAGCTGAATCATTCTTCTAGAAAATGAGGAGTGAATCTGTATTTTTCCGACTCCGCGCGCAACCTCTCCTAAAACCGCAGAGTCGCGAACCTTGGATAGTATCTCTTTTACCTCGGTTTTTGGAACAGAGAGAATAAAGCCGACGCCGCAGTTGAAAATGGAATACATTTCTTCGTCGGACAATCCACGAGCGTACATTTCTCGAAAAATATTTTGCGGCTGTAATCTCCTCGGTTGATTGATTTTGGCGTCGGCTTTATTCAAAATATCTTTCAGTTTCGTAAATGCGCCTCCTGTAATATGCATCATTCCGTTTACTTTGTGCTTTTCGAGCACAAAAAGAATCTCATCGAGATATATTCTCGTCGGCGCAGTAAACTCTTTCCGATTTTGATTTCCAAAAATCTCCCTTACTTTCGTAATACCATTCGAGTGCAATCCATTGCTTTTTATTCCAATTAAGACATCGCCGACCCGACACTGATTTTCTGGGAAAATTTTTACAAAACCGGAAACGGTAATACTGATATCCATGCCGGGCATATCGGAATGAATCGATGTTTCTCCGCCGGTCATAACGACTTTTCTTTTGCGGCACTCTTTTGCTAATTCGCTTACGATAGTGAGTATAGCTTTGTGGTCGTCCTTTGGCAGCACGATGTGATTTTGAAGCGCATAGGGCCTTGCGCCGACCATAGCGAGATCATTAAGGTTCATTGCCAAGGCATCAAGAACTGCGCTTCGAAAACTTTTCTTGCGCCAATAATAAAATCCTTTCGTTCCGATTCCGTCAGTATGCTGCACCTCTGGAAACAAGGTTTTTTTCTCAAAAATCGGATACAAACCTTTTTTTACTTTTATATACGGACTGCTCCATGTACTTTCGATAAGTGAAAGAATTTTATGTTTGTATGGTTTTGTTGGGTTGTACGTAAGTCGGCTCGCGCAAAGAAATTTCATCTTAATCTTAACATTTTTTCTATGTGCCTCGCAAAAATCAGAGGAGGGGCGGCAGGCGGAAGGCCAATCTTTATTAAAATTCAGAATGTGGACCCGAGGGGAATCGAACCCCTAATCTCCTCGATGCCATCGAGGCGCGTTAACCGTTGCGCTACGGGCCCTCTGTGGACTCGGGCGGACTCGAACCGCCTGCCTCCTCAATGCGAATGAGGTGTTCTACCGGCTGAACTACGAGCCCCACTCACAAATAATACTACAAATACTACCAATTTCAAATGTCAAGTTTACAATATTTTATTGAATTATTGGTAGTATTTGACATTTGTAGTATTGGTATTATTCTACTGAAGGTACGGCAAGGGATTAACCAGCACCCCGTTTCTTCTTATCTCAAAATGGACATGGGGCCCTGTTGTTCTGCCCGTCATGCCAATCCAGCCGATAATTGTCTGTCCCCCGACAACACTCTGCCCGACAGATACATTTACGGCCTTCATGTGGGCATAGTGAGATTCCAATCCTTCGCCGTTGCTGATCCAAACATTATTGCCGTAACCGGTGTCATAGGAACCAACCCTAACCTCTGTTACGGTGCCGCTTTGAGCCGCCTTAATCGGGGTTCCGTAAGGCGCGGCTATGTCAAGCCCGTGGTGGTACCAGGTGAAAAATTGGGTGATTACGCCTCTGACAGGCCAGGTGAATCCGCCTGAAACAACCGGCACAGGACCGGAAACCGCGTAAAACTCCGGACGGATATATTTCTGCTCCGAGGGCTTGATGCCGTCCGGCACAATCAGTATCTCACCCTCAACCAAGGAAAATGTTTCCGGATTGGCAAAGTCGTTAAACGGAAAATCAACAATTTTCTGAGGCTCCGTGTTGTATTTTTTAGCAATACTATATACTGTTTCTCCTTTTGATACTTTATGAGCTATTCCTGTTACCGGCAAAATCTTTAACTCCTGGCCAACCGACAAACTATCCGATGTTAAATTATTTTCCCATCTAACGGTGTTAACCGATATGTCAAACTTTTTGGCAACGGTCGAAAGGGTGTCTCCTCCCTCAACCGTGTAGGTGATAATCCTGTCCCTTGGTTTTTGGGAAACATCTGTCTGGAACAAATTATCGCCCACGATAATAGATTGTTCCCTGGCCTGGGCCGATACCTTTATTAAACTCAAAGAAACAGGGGGTGAAAAAATCGGATAGCTGTCCGCCAAAAACGGAGCGATAATAACGCCTGTCACAAGCATTGTCATGGCGCTGATATGTAAAAAAGGCCGATTATATCGGCCTCTCTTCATGATCAAAAACCTGACAAGGATATTCTTATGTTTTTCAAAAAAAACAGAAAAAGCGATAATCTTTTTTTTAAAATAGAAAAGGCAAAAAACAAAAAATTCAAAAACCCATTCTCTTAGTTTTGCCATGGATGTTTTCGCCCATTTCTCCATATCCCTCTACCCTTTATTCAGGCTTTCCAGAAATTCTTCGTTTGTTTCGGTTTTGGACAAACGTTCAATAATCGCCGATGTTCTTTCCATGGGCTCAAGAAGAGCGATCATCCGTCTCATGGTAACTATTTTTTTAAGATTTTTTTCCGCGACGATTAACTCCTCCTGTCTTGTGCCGGAGCGCTCAACGTCAATCGCCGGAAAGACGCGCTTATCCGCCAGCCTTCTGTCCAGATGAAGCTCCATGTTGCCCGTGCCTTTAAATTCTTCGTAAATAAGATCGTCCATACGGCTGCCGGTGTCAACCAGGGCTGTTCCAATAATCGTCAATGAGCCGCCTTCCTGGCAATTTCTGGCCGCGCCGAAAAACCTCTTGGCAGGCCAGAGAGCGGCCGGATCAAATCCGCCGGAAAGAGTTCTGCCCGACGGCGCTACCGAAAGATTATAGGCCCGGGCAAGCCTTGTTACCGAATCCAAAAGTATCACAACGTCTATGCCTTTTTCAACCAGCCTCTTTGCCCGATCAAGGGTTATTTCCGCCACCCTTGTCTGGTTTTCCGGCGGCTCGTCAAAGTTAGAGGCAACCACATCGCCTTTAACCGACTGACTGATATCGGTTACCTCCTCGGGCCGCTCTCCTATCAAAGCGGCCATAAGATGAACTTCGGGAAAGTTTTTGGAAATGCCGGAGGCTATCTCTTTAAGAATAGTCGTTTTGCCGGCCTTAGGAGGCGAAACAATCATGCCGCGCTGGCCAAATCCAATCGGAGAAATAAGATCAATTATTCTGGCTGACAAAGGAAGTTTATCGGTTGATTTAACGATCTGTTTTTTGGGATAGATAGGGGTTAGATCGTCAAAATGGGGCCTTCTGATTGATTCGTCAGCCAAAACGCCGTTGACCTTCTCAACCTTGAGAAGCCCAAAGTAGCGCTCCATGTCTTTAGGCGGGCGGGCAAGGCCAGAAACCAAATCACCCGGCCTAAGCAGGAATCTTCTGATTTGAGACTGCGAAATATAGATATCCCGAGAAGATGGAATAAATTTTGGTCTCAAAAATCCGTGTCCTTCCGGCTGGATCTCTAAAACACCCTCTACATTCTCTGTAACCGCGTTATCAAAACCCTGCCTAATATTGCCGTTATTGCGCAAAGCAAAAGAAGGCTTGGCGACAACACTGGCCTCCCGCGAAGGCTCCGGAGGAAAATCGGCCTTAGGCTCTCCCCCGACAAGATCCTTTACCGAAGGCTCTTTGTTAACCGTTTTAACCTCTGTTAAACTTTTTTTTATATAAACCATGGTTTAAAAAATCAAAAATTAAAATTCAAAAATACAAGTTAAAATTCAAAAGTTATAAGACCATATAGTCCTAACTTTTTACTTTTGAGTTGTGGTTTTGAGTTTTGACATTTGAGCTTTGAGTTTCTGCCGTGGGTAATCGTTTCGGAAGGACAAAATGAATTTCAAGGTTTATCTTACATCCTATTTTCCCTCTTGTCAAGTGGATAAAAATAGTGTATACTCCAACAACTCTGCCCAATCTTTTAGATTTTACTGATTATAAGTTATTTAAAATTATGAAAATCTATAAAAATATATTGGGAGGGGTAGCGTTTCTTCTATTAATAACCGTTTTATCTTCTGTCCCTGCTTTTGGAGACACCTCCTGCCAGCCGATTTACGGCGGAGGCCAAACCTGCGTGCAAAGCCCAAGTATCAGCATTAACAAAACAGTGCAGGATCCCCAAACCGGAAACTTTGTTGACAATCTTTCAATCAATGATCCCAAATATACTCCGGGACAGAACGTAACCTTTCAAATAGCAGTAACAAACACCGGCAATACTTCTCTGTCTAATATTGATGTCTCAGATATTTTCCCCCAGTTTGTGGATTTTGTTTCGGGCCCTGGAAACTTTGACGCTAAATCAAAAAATCTAAGTTTTACTATTGACCAACTGGATCCCAATCAAACAAAAACATATACCGTTGTCGGAAAAATAAGCTCAAATCTTCCCCAAAACGCCAGCACTCTTTGCGTGGTTAATCAGGCTGTGGCCGCAGCAGGCAACAGCCAAAGCCAGGATAATGCCCAGTTTTGTATTCAAAATCAGATTGCAACCACCAAAGGCGGTCTGCCTGTTATGCCTCCAACCAGGATTACCGTTACTCCGCCCACAGGACCGGAGGCTCTGCCTCTTCTGGCGCTTATTCCAAGCGGCTTTTTGGGCTTAATCTTAAAAAGACTATCTATAAATAGTACTCTTAAAGAAGGGGGTGAAAGATAATGGCAAATATAAAAGAAATAATTCAAAGAGGCGTTATGGCAGCAAGCATAGGCATAGCGACAACAACAACTCCTCTTGTTGCTGAGCAAGGAGTATTGGTTGGTAGCGCGCACGCCGAAGCGCTAAGGCCAAGCGAAACAGTAATTTACGACCCGGAAACTACCATGGCTTTGGTCCCGCCTCCGGGAGGCGGCGTAGAAATAAGAGGAAACATGAAACAAGGAGATATAAGAGCGTGGGTAGGCGACGGGGCTGAAGTTGGCGGAATAAGAGTAGAGCCGGAAACAAACCAAGGAGCTGTAATAGTAGAAATTGTCGCGGCGCAAGATGTAAAGGACGCAACACTTAAAACCGGAAAAGGAACAGGCTTAATGGTTAATGCGCGCACTACACAGAAGGATTTTGGCGGAATGCTTACGGACGCGGTAAAAACTGCCGAATTTCAAGCCCAATTAACAGAAGGTCCCGGAAATTGCGGTTTGCCTAACGGCTGCTCCGATATAACCGTAGCAGTATTCGATGCGCGAATAAATCCTAACAATCCTAACCAAAGTGTATACGATGTGGTTACAGAAAAGGTTATTAAGCGATAAAATTTTATAGAACGTCTCGGAAGAATACCTTTTCGGGACTTACGTTAGGGGTTGATATCCTAAACGGACAAATATTATTAGGAACTAGGAGGTGAAAAATAATGGCAAATATAAAAGAACTTGTTAAAAGAATTGGCCTGGTGGGGGTTGGATCAGGACTAGTGGGAGGAGCTATTACGGCAGTTTCTCTAAAGGCATGCGAGCCGCAGTCAGTAGTTGAAGGGCAAAAAACACCAACCGCTCAAACGCAGCAACTGGACACGTCTACTTCCTTGGAAGTAGCAACAGCGGCAGCGGCAACACCTACGCCGGCAAGAATGGTGCTTGAAAGAACTTCAACCGTAACCCCGGCCATAAAGGTTACCGTTGTTAACGCAGAGGGAGCAAAAACAACCGAAACAACCAGCACGCAAACGGCTTCGACTGCCGAGACAACATCAACATCGGTTGAATCGTCAGTAACGGCAACGTCAACAACAACAACCGAGGCGCGTTCTGGCGCCGAAAGATTAGAAAAAAATCAACTGGCCAAACCAATTCCAGTCCCTCTGGTGATTTCCGGGGATATGGTCAGAAGTTTAACAAGAGACGGAAGATTCCCGCGGTACCAAGAAGGACGATGGATGCTGCCTGCATATGACGAGACCGAGGCAGATGCGGCTCACAACTGGCGAGGCGTTGGCCCACGGTACCCTTTTGCCTTTGAAAACATTGATCCTGATGCGGCGGCTCTTACCACGCATGGAAATGTGGGAGAATTGATCGTCACATCCAGAAGGGGCGGCAGGGTTATGGTTGCGGTTATGCAGCTTGATAAGCACCAAAAAGAAGGTGCCTGGGGGAAAGATCCTAAAACCGGCAGATTTGAACAAAATTCCGCCTGGGAGATGCAATATAATTTCCATGGCTTAAAACCTGGGGAAGAAATATGGGTTGTGGATCCCGATACGGGAAAGATTTTAACCTGGCCGGACGGATCGCCTGTAATCTACAGAGCTAACGAGCAAGGAATCGCTGCGTTCGAAATTCCTGCGACTCATGGAAATCATGATGTACGAGTCGGATTTGTGTTCAATATGCCCGCACAGGGCAATGGGATGCAGCCAACAGAGGTAAAGATAGAACGCGGTCCCAATGATCATCCCGAGCTTAAAGGAGAAAATCCTTTACCTAGGAATGAAGTTATTAAACCAAGGGTAGCTGAAAAATGATCTTTTCTACTATCTTTTAAATACACAAATACGCGCCTTAAAAGGCGCGTATTTTTACTTAAGGTTGCGGAGAATGAAACTGGCGGCATTTTCCCAAGAGAAGTTTTTCAGAATAAATCTCCGAAGATTTCCGCCAAGCTTTTCTCTTAGATTTGAATCATCCAAAAGCCTCTCCAATCCCCTTCTAAAAGCCCGTGGATCACTCTTTTTAACCAGAATCCCTGTTTGTCCGTCTTTAATCAGCTCATTTATCGCCCCGCTATCTGTTGCCAGAACAGGCAATCCCATAGCTCCTGCCTCAATTAAAGCAAGGGGCAGTCCCTCGCTATGCCATGAAGGGTAGGCAAAGATATCCGAAGACCTAAGAAGTTCTAAAACCTCCGATTTGGGAATCCCGCCAAGAACAGAAATGTTATTCATCTTAAATCTTGCCGCCTGCCGCTTTAATTTTTTAGCCAGCTCCCCTTCTCCGGCAAAAACGAAATCGGCACCGGGAATTTCCCCGGCAATCTCAAACAATAGATTTACCCCCTTTGACTCAATTATTCTGCCGACATAAGCAATCTTAAGTCTCTTCTTTTTTCCATGCGAGGCCTTGGATTTTCTATCTGTAAAGTAATCCAAACCCGGGTAGGCAAGCTTGGATTTAACCCCAAAAGCCTTTCTCAAAAACCTTTGCGTTTTCCTGTTTTCGGCGAATATCTCGCTATAAAAAGGAAGAGAAATCTTAACAAGAGAAGCCTCTATAACCTTTACCGCTGTGTTTATAAATCTGCTTGAGGTTGCAGGATGATTGGCACAATGATCTGTTAAGACTATTCGGGCTCTTATTAAAAAAGCAAAGAAGACCGCCCACCAAGAAGAATCAAAAAACCTGGTTGAACAATGTATAAGATGATAAGAATTATGCTTAATCAGAAACTTAAATAAGGAGAAAGGCCTAGGCAGGCAAAATTGACCAGGTAGAATCGTATAACAGGAAATTCTGTAAATATTCAGCCCTCTGTACTTTTCCCGCTCTTTGACCTGATCGGTGTTATAGCAAAGCACGTCAACGGAAACTTCCGGATGTCTTTCTTTTAAAAACGCATACAAATCTTCCATATAGCGCTCGCTGCCGCCTATGTGAGGATAGAAAAATGGAGTGATAACCAGAATCTTTTTCATAAAACTTTAAATATGGCTATTTGACTATTTTCGTAAAGAAGCCTGAACCCCTGACTATTCTTTAAAAAATTAACATAAGCCTTATCGTTATGGCTAATCGCCCGAGGCGACCAAATGTTATAAAAAGTGCTTTCTTTTTGGTAGGCAGGCAGCCTCTGCCAGGCAAAGTATCTTCCTCCAACCGCAAACAGTACTTTTCTGCCAACCGCGTTATCGCTTGCTATAACGTCTTTAATGCTCAGCAATTTCTCCTTTATGAGCCCGGAATTGTAGGATTCATTGATAGCCTCCAATGTCTTTCTTGTTCTAAGATTCATATATACTCCTCCTTGGCTATTGACCCCCGAAACCGCCTCTAGAATATACTGCGTGCTTGGATCGCTGACCAAAAAACTGTTTCCCTTGTTATAAGAGGCAAGCCAATCCGAAGCGTTTATTTCCTCTTTTGAAATCTGCGTTACATAGTTTCCAAAATGCAAAGGCTCTTTATAGACAATCTGATTCTTGTAAAAGACAATAAGAAGAACTGCTGTCAGCCACAAAGCGGAGAAGGTCCTGGAGAGGAAAGAAAAATCAGCAACCAAAGCTCCAATTCCGGCGACAATTATAAGGTTTGTCAGATAGTGTCCTAACACGTAAAACTTTAAAAAATAAGAAAAAGGCGCAAAAGAGACGGCTGAAACAAAAAGCGCGAGAATTAAAACAATCTTTTGGAAAAAATTCCTGTTTTTTAAGATATTTAAAAAGCCTATTAGGACAAATATGAGAAAAAATCCATACCAATCCAAAACAAAACCCGCTTTTTTGGCAAGCGAAAAATCAAAATGCGAAGCCTCCTCGATGGCAAGTGTAGACCACCTGCCAACAAAATTTAGCCCTAAAGAGGCTATAAAAGCTAATGCTCCCAAAATAATCATTCTATTCAAAAAATTTAAAGTAATCGGTAATCTCGGAGCTAAATATAATACCGCCAGTACCAAAAGACATAGGGGTCCGACTATATAATGCATTAAAAAAATCACCAAAGCCGTAATCAGCAAACTTATCTTTTTGTATTCTTTAACCTCGAGAGCTACTAAAATAGTTATTAGCGCAACCAAAGTCTGGGGAATCAAGAATAGACTCGTATAAACCTCTACGCTTTCAAAAACTAAAGAAGACACAATAACTGCCATAATCGCCAAAAATCTATCCCTGAATACCCTTTGGGCAATAAGATAAGATGCCAGCGCGGTCAAAAAATAATGCCAATACCCAAGCCACCAATAAATTCCCAACAGATTTCTTTGAAACATAATCTTGGGTAAAGACAAAAGGATTCCAAATAAAGGGGAATAACTGTTAAAAGTAAAGGTATCCGAGATTTGAGAAGTAAAAAATGACAATTTACCCTGCGATATCAAATCTGCCAAGGTGATATGCTCATATATGTCCCAATTCAGCTCTAGGGGATATGGAGTATTTCTGTTCCCTTGGCAGATTTGATATCGCAGGGTAAAACCCAACAAAAAAACCCCTATCGGAAGCTTTTTAAAATCAATTTTCAGCCCTTTTCTTAAACAAGAATAACCAATATTAAAGATTGACAGAATACTTATTCCTACTGCCAGGTCGCGGATTACCAAGGAAAAGCTATTTATTTTTAAGATCCCTAGAATAGCATGAATCGTAAAATATAAAATAAACCACCAAAAAGCGCCTATAACCCATGCCTGAAAGATTTTCTTAGTGAAGAATCTACCAGTTAAATAAGGAATTATATAAAATGACAAACCGGCGAAAAAATCAATCAGCATAAGTTATCGCTTTATATAAATCGTTTGACTTACTGCTTGCTTCCCCGCCCCTACCCTAAACTCCAGGAGGTGCCATTTCTCCTGCAGGTAAATAGCCTCTCCCGAAACAACCGGTATCTCCATTTTTTCTTTACCGTCTCTTCCGATAATCCTGATTTTTGATATATCATTCGGAAACGACTGGTTCTCTCCCAAAATCATAGGCGTTTTCTTAAGAAGAAAAGCGGCATTTATTAAGTAATCGTTTAAGCTGTCTCCGTTAAAATATATCCTATTCCTGTTGTCGGTAACCATACAATCGCTGCAGATAACTACCGATTGGCCAATTGCCGTAGGCGATACATGCTCAAGACGGATCTCCCGTGTTATCCGTATTCCCTTACCTATAGAATTAATTGAATAAGTCACCGTTGAAAATCCTTTGGAGTTCCTTCCCTTGGTGTTCCAAATTAATTTCGTTTTTCCAAAAAAAAGATTCGTAAAGCTCAATACTGCCTGCGACAAGAAGTTTCCGTTGCCGCTTGCTACCAGCTTATCTTCTAGGTGTTCTTTTGCCTTTCCACTATAATAATAATCATCTAAGGGAGAAAGTGAAAAAATCCGACTGCCCGAACTATTGTATGCATCTACACTATAAAACGAGGACTCTACCTTGTAACCATCTATAAAAATCTTGCTAACCGGCATTCTCCCAAAGACAACTATTATAGAAATCAGCCCTATAGCAATTAAAATTAGGCCTTTAATTATATTCGCTTTTGCTTTTAACATAAAGTTAATATTGTATAATTTGCTTTGCTATGATATACTAACTACCAGAAAAAATCAAGCCTATAATATGATTAAACATTACTCTGTTTCGCTCGTGATGCCTTGCAGAGATGAAGAACAGGCGCTTAAGGAAGTCCTTAAAAAACTGCCAAAAGAGATAGATGAAGTCATAGTGGTTAATAATAACTCGAGCGATGCTACAAAATCAATTGCTCAAAAATTTGGCGTGAAGATCCTTTACGAAAACAGAACCGACAAATATGGAATAGGCTACGGCTTTGCTCTTCAAAAAGGAATCAGAAAAGCAACGGGTTCGATAATCGCCTGTATGGACGGGGATGATTCTTATCCGATCAAAAAGATCCCCCACCTCGTGAATATTCTTCTTAAGAATAAGCTTGATTTTATATCCTGCAACCGTCTTCCGTTTAAAAAACCTCGAAAGATGTCTGCCGTAAGGACTTTTGGCGTAAAAATTTTAAATATCACCCTCTGGCTTCTATTTGGAACCAGAATCAGCGACTCCTTAAGCGGCATGTGGGTTTTTAGAAAAAATGTCTTAGATTATATAAGCCTTAACGAGGGCGGATGGAATTTTTCTTTGGAGATTAAAATCAAAACAATTACCAATCCATCCCTTAGATTTGCCGAATATGCAATTAAATATAAAGACAGGGTTCTTAACATCAGCAAGCAAAATCTTCTCCAAACAGGAATTGAGCACGTTTTATATCTCTTTAGGCTCAGGCGAACTTTTCGAAGCACGGCTCAAAAATTATCTCTCAGTGAATAATTAGAAAAACGGATGGATATTCAACGAATAGGAAAAGTCCGCCTGAAAGGCGAAGCAAAAAACAAAAAAAATTTGCCTTCCGGGGCTAATTATGATAATATCTTAAAAGATGTAATCTTCTAAATATTCTGCCGCTGCCTTCAAAAAGCTTATGAACCAAAACCAATCTTTAATTTCTATTGTTCTGCCTGTTAGAAACGCGGAAAATTCCATTCAAAAATGCGTTAAGAGTTTGCTAAGCCAAACATACCGGAATATTGAAATCATTGCCATAGACGACAAATCAACCGATCTTTCCTGCTCGATTCTTAAAAATCTAAGAAAAAAGGATAAGAGATTGCGGGTTTATAAAAACAAAAAGCAGTACGGCTTGTCTGTCTGCCTAAATCGGGCTATAAAAAGATCCCGCGGAAAATATATTGCCTTTATGAATCAAAACGATAAATCCCCTTCATCCAGAATAAAATCTCAAATGAACTACTTAAATCTGAATCCGAGAACAGCGGTTGTCGGATCTCAATCCGTCTGCTTTGAATCCTGTCTGATCAATACCAATCTTCTGCCAAAAGACGCTTTGTATTTTACCAGAAACGACTATCCGTTTACATTTATTGATGTTTTTCTAAAAATTTCCAATTACGCCGGATTGGCTAAGATTACCAATCCTCTCTATATGAGAGAAACTTACCGGAGAAACGCAAGGGAGATTTTTGGCTTCTTCCTAACTGTTATTAGGCTTTGGCTCAAGTCCAACCTCCTTTACAAGGAACAATTCTCCTTTAAATCTCTTCTTCTTCCGCTTATAAAAGAGACCTTATAGCTTTCATTTAAATTATCCCCACGGGTTATCCACATTTTTTTACTATTAAAAAATAGATTGATTTAACAACCTAAAAGTATTATAAATAACTATAAGATATAGGAAAACAGCACCCAAAATTGCTATAGGTTGACATACTTGACTTAGTGTGGTAAAATACTTTTAATATATGAAATTGCTGGCAAACGTCCTTAAAAGGGTTAATAAATCTTCCCTAAAATACAAAGGAGTTAAAGAAGAGACTTTGGTAAAACAAGGCAGGGAACAATTTAAAAAGCTGATTGAAAAAGGCCTGGGTGTACCAATTGCTCTTTTATAATTGTCTTTATTTCCAAAAAAGAGCATCGCTTTCGTTACACAATTGACTTGATAAGTTCGGTACGATAAGCAATGCTCTGTTAGTTGGCAACTAGTCCTTTTGGCAGGGATAAAAACTAAGTGCCGTCCTTTTTCTAACAAAAAACTTCTTGTTTGTCAAGAAAACTGAGTGAAGCTAAAATCTTGGTTTTGCATTGACAGCGCTTACTATTTTTAGCTATAGATTTTAAACGGGCGGGATGCTTGGTGAATCCCACAG
Organism: Patescibacteria group bacterium; assembly: GCA_023379465.1. Next base: position 2,941 of record JAMCTM010000042.1, on the reverse strand, counting down.
CAGGTTTGTAATTTCTGATGAGGTGGGAATGTTGGGCAGGCATTCTCACCTCATTTGAGATAATAAATTATTAGTCTATTTTTCTGGCAAATAAAATTCTTCCGGTTACCGTTTGTATAACCCTAATAATCACAACATCCAAGTGCCTCCCGATATCATTCCTGCCGCCCTCCACAACGACCATGGTGCCATCGTCCAGATATCCAACCCCCTGGGCCGCGTCTTTACCCACATGCTGAATTTTAATATGCACAGACTCTCCCGGGACAGCTCTTATCTTTAATGCCTGAGATAAGGCGTTAACATTAACCATTTTTATTCCCTGAATCGAACCCTTTTTCTCCAAATTATAATCACAGGTTATAATCATTCCTTTATAGAACTTTGCGACATTGATTAACCTTTCATCAACTTCTAATTTTTTATTTTTGAATAACTTTTTTTCTTCATTTTCAGACAGCAGTACAACCTTTGTCCTCTTGCCTTTTTTTAACTTATCCAGAAAATCCAAGCCCATTCTGCCCCTTTCCCGGCGGGAAACATCCTGAGAATCGGCTATGTGCTTTAGTTCCAAAAGAATACTGTCCATAATAACAAATACGCCGCTTGGCAAACCGAGATTTATCACGGCAAAGATTCTGCCGTCAATAATGGCCGATGTATCCAAAAAAACGGCATTTTCTATTTTTTTCTGGCTTTTCTTCTTTGATTTTTGAGGATGCGGCACAATGCCGGGCAGTCTCTGGACAACTGTCTTTGCCACCTCGTCTGCCAAAAGCATCACAAGACGCGGGGGAAAATAAGGAGGCTTTGTCTGCAAGCCATCAGGCTTTTTGATTTTTGCATCGTTCTTGTCGTTCTTATCCATTAAATTAATTATATCAGGAAATCTGAACCGCTTGTATGGCCTGGTTCAAGGTTCTGTGTTGTTTTGAGCTTATAATTTTTGAAAAACCAAGCCTTTTTGTTTCCCTAATCCTTTTGTCAATCCCAAAAACCGGCCGCAGCTCCCCCAATAAACCTACTTCCGATATCGCCACTATATCCGGGAGGGCGATGTTTTTTACGCTCGAGAAAATAGAAAGGCAAACAGCCAAATCCACCCCCGGATCCGCCAGTTTTAAACCTCCGGCAACATTCACAAACACATCCATTGCCGAAACCCCTAAGCGGGCGTGCCTCTGAAGAACCGCCAGCAAAAGCTCCAGCCGCTTGGAGTCAAAACCCGAGGCAACGCGCCTTGGTATAGGCATATTGGCGGAAACGGTCAGCGCCTGTATTTCCACAAGAAAAATTCTGCTTCCCTCAACCGTCGCGGCCAGTACCGAACCGGCGGTATTATTTTTTCTTTCTGTTAAAAACAGGTGTTCAGGATTTTTTACTTCCCTAAGGCCCTTTTCGTCCATGGTGAAGACGCCGACCTCATCCACCGGACCGAATCTATTTTTAAGACTTCGCAAAAGTCTTGTGTTTGTAAACTTTTCTCCCTCCAAAAAAAGTACCGCGTCAACCATATGAGAAAGCATCATCGGGCCGGCAATCATTCCTTCTTTGGTAACATGTCCCACGATAAAAACCGCGGTGCCAAGAGATTTGGCGGTTTTTATCAGCAGAAAAGTAGCGTATCTAACCTGGCCAATGGAGCCCGAAAGGCCCCCGACATTTGATGATTCCATGGTTTGAATGGAATCAACGATTGCCAATTTTGGCTTAACCTTCTCTATAAGCTCAACGGCGGCATCCGAGTCAACAAGGGAAGACAGCAAAAGATTGTTCATTTTATTAGGTCCCACCCGATTAACCCTTAGGGCTATCTGGTCTTCCGACTCTTCGGAGGAAATATACAGCACGGGAAAATTATTATCACTCAATTTTAAGGCAACCTGAAGAAGAAGCGTTGACTTGCCTATGCCCGGATCCCCTGAAACAAGGGTTACGCTTCCCGCCACAATGCCCCCTCCCAATACCATGTCCATTTCCGAAAACCCTGTTTTAATCCTTTCCTTTTCTGTATGGCTTACCTCAGAAAGCTTTTTTGGGGAAGGGGTTTCTTTTACCCCTGACTCTGCTTTGGATTTTGAACCTTGAATCTTGAACTCGCGCAGGCTGTTCCATGCAGCGCACTCGGGACATCTGCCTAAAAATCCCGGGGATTCGTAACCGCACTCCTGACAGACAAATGAAATTGAAGATCTCATCGGTATCCGATTGGTTTTTCCAAAAGGATCGGCACAAGAATTATCTGTCTTTTCTTTTTGTCAACCTTAGATACCGTAGTCTCTATGGTGTCGCCGACTTTGTAGGCTGTGCCGATTGGTATGGATTCTTTCTTAATAATTCCCGAGGCCTCGTCCAAATCAAACAGGACTCCGGCTGGAACAATCTTAGACACCTTTGCTTTGATTTTTGTGTCAACAGGAAACCTCTCCTCTGCCGTTTTTTCGAAAGAATCGGCGGTTAAAAGCCTTAGGGAAAGATTCACGCGCTGTGTGCTGTTATCAAAACCTATTACTACAGCCTCCAGGCTGTCTCCAATCTTAAATAAATTGTCCAATCTTTCCTGCCTTTCCCAGGAAACCTCCGAAATATGAATAAATCCATTTAGGGTTTTTCCGTTTGTCTGAACACTCGTAAATATTCCAAACGGCAAAATATTGGTAACCTCGGCCTTAACCTTTGTTCCCGCTTTTAACCTTGACGACAGCTCTTCGAATTCTTTATCCCCCACCAGGGGCCTTTGCGAGAATATAACCCTATGTCCGTCCCTGTTCAAATCCGCCACGAAAACCTTTAATCTGTCTCCTGTTTTATTGCTGGCTTGGCTTTGGGAATTCGGCATAAATCCGGAAACCCCAATCTCTGTCTCGATCAAAAATCCTCCCCGTGTCTCTGCTCCTATAAAACCATCCAGAGCCTCGCCGTTTTTCTTTTTGTCTTCTAA
>JAMCTM010000041.1 GCA_023379465.1 Patescibacteria group bacterium | reverse complement strand
AATACCGAACTATTACTATCCATATTGGATTAAACAAGATGCTGTAAGATAAGATTGACAGAGAAGAAAAAACGAAAGTAAGAACAATATGGATAGTAATAGTTCGGTATTAAGACAAGGGTTGGGAGGGATTGGCGGTTTGGGAAAGAAACTTGGAAAGGGGGTTTTGGAGGAATCGAAAAAAACAGTTAAGTCCGCGGGGCGGCAGATTGCCGGGTTTGAGTCCGCGCAGTCTGATGGTCAATCCAAGAAGGCAAACCAGCTGTTGGAGGCGCCGGGGAAGAGCAGAGAAAATCAGGAGCTGATAGAGGCAATGTACGGCAAGAGCGAACCCCCTGTTAAAACCCCCGCGGCCCAAGTTCAAGAAGAAACAGCCACAGCCAATCCGGATAAAACCCCGGATGAGGTTCAAAAAATTGCCTCTTTGAGAATGCGGCTGCATCAAGAGGGTTATTATAATCCCACCTTTAGTCCTTCTAAACAGGAACCCGAGGAAACACCGGCGGAAAGAGTGGAAAGAGAAGAAGAGGAGGAACGCTGGAAACTTCAAGAGGCGGAAGGGAAGAAGCCGCCGCCTTTGGCAGTTTCCAGAGAGCGCAATAAAATAGAATCAAGGGTAGGCAGCGGATAGAAAAATAATTAAAATTATAAGCTTAGTATAAAAAATATGCCGCAATTAAAAATCTATAACACGCTGACTCGGCAAATAGAAAGTTTTAGACCTATCAACCCGCCTGAAGTGGGTATGTACTCGTGCGGGCCAACGGTTTATGATAATCAGCACATAGGCCATATGCGCCGCTATGTCGGAGACGATATTTTGATCCGTGTTTTGTCCCATAACGGTTATCAGGTTAAGCAGGTGATGAATATTACCGATGTTGGCCATTTGATTTCCGACAGCGATACCGGCGAGGACAAGATGGAGAAGGGATCAAGGAGATTCGGGCTGTCTGTTTGGGATTTGGCAAAAAAATTTGAGAGACAGTTTTGGGATTCAATGAATCTTTTAAATATTGGGCGTCCAAATGAGGTAATGCACGCCACCGACTATATTAAGGAACAAATCAAGCTTGTTCAGACACTGGAGCGGAAAGGCTATACCTATAAAGTTGAGGATGGAATCTATTTTGACACCTCTAAATTTGAACCCATTGAGAAACTGACTAAGCAAAAATCAGAGGAGCTGATGGGAGGCGCAAGAGTAGAAATGGTTAAGGGGAAGAAAAACCCGACGGATTTTGCTCTTTGGAAATTTAGTTATCCAAACGGCAGGCCCTTTGATCCGGATCAGGACTCTCTTAAACACAGACGGCAAATGGAATGGGACTCGCCCTGGGGATTGGGTTTTCCCGGGTGGCATATTGAATGTTCTGCTATGTCCATGAAGGCGTTGGGGCAAAGCTTTGACATTCATACAGGCGGTATAGACCATATCAGTATCCATCACACCAATGAAATAATACAGTCGGAAGCGGCAACCGGCAGACAGTTTGTCAAATACTGGGTTCATCATGGGTTTTTGCTGGTTGATGGCAGGAAAATGAGCAAAAGTTTGGGCAACACATACACGGAGGAGGATGTTATCAAAAACGGCTTTGATCCTTTGGCTCTTCGTTATCTTTATTTGCAGACCCATTACCGGCAGGAAATGAATTTCACCTGGGAGTCTCTTAAAGGAGCGCAGATTTCACTTGAAAGGCTTCGGGGGGAGATCGCGGGCTGGGACAGTCCGAAGATAGGCTGCAGCCAATACGAGGAAAAGTTTGCCGAGTCTATCAATGATGATTTGAATATGCCCAAGGCCCTGGCTGTTATGTGGGATTTGGTTCGTTCTGATTATCCGACAAGTGCTAAGTCCGAGAGTCTCTCTAAGTTTGATGAAGTGCTGGGACTGGGATTAAGTCAGGGAACAGGGGACAGGAAACAGGAAACAGAAATACCCCCTGAGATTTTAGAAATGGTAAGGCAAAGAAAGGCCTTAAGAGAAAACGAAAAGTTTGCCCTGGCTGATGAAATAAGGCTTAAGATTCGGAAGATGGGATGGGAAATTGAGGATCGGGGAGAGGAAACTTTAATCAGGAAAATCAAAAGCCCAAAACTTCCTTGACAATAATTAGCGTTGTACGGTTTTGGACAGGTTCTTTAAATGGCTATTGAAAATTGAGGTCGGATTTGATATTATAATCATGGTCGCAATGCAAATTGCGCCCATCGAAAGCAGGTCTCAAGAGAAAAATCTGAGACCTTTTTTCGTTTTATCAGGGTAAAACCTCAATCCTCCATCTTTATATAGCTTAATCGAGCTTAATTCATCAAATCTCCAGTATTCTCTTTTTGTTTTGTCATACTCAAATATATGATAAATTGGATAACAATATAAATCAGCAATTTGTATGCCAACTGTTTTATCTGATGTTGCAAACAGGAGCCTTTCAACGATATTTGATAATTCACTGGTGCTCCAGCGTATTTTATTATGAATCCTTTCAAGTTCCTGTCCAATAAAGTTCTTTTCAACCTGTCCTTCCCACGGATCAATAATACAAATACCTAAGCCTTTTACTTTCTCTAAATATTTCTGGAAACTTTCAAGTAAAAGACCATAGGCATAATCATAGGGGTTTTGCGCTGGGAATTCTTGCCAATACGCAGCTTTATCAATAGCGACTGAGAAAAGCGCCGCAGGAATTTCTTTTAAGAAAGCAGTCATATCCCTTTCAAGTTCATCATATTTTGCTCTATCGTTTAGCTTAATCGGTGAACCTTCTTTTAGGTCAGGATTTGCATAGCGAAGAAAATTTGACTTTATCTCTATGTCAGGGTTTTGAAAGTATTTCTTTTTAATGGAACGAAACTTTGTTTCAATTTGTAAAATATGTTTTTCGTTAACAACAGCACCAGTCAAAACCAAAAACCTCTTGCCTTTTTGCGAAAGGGGGATTGTATCGCCCGACTCATCAATATACATGATGTACATAATTGGTATTATACTCTATATTGCATCCATCAGTTATTTGATAAAAGTTACTTCTGAAGAATATCCGCCCGCTACGAGGGAAAAATATCAAGGGTTAGGAAGCAGAAATACCGGCCAAGATTTTAGAAATGGTGGGACAAAGAAAGGCGTTAAGAGAAAACGAAGAGTTTGCCCTGGCTGATGAAATAAGGCTTAAGATTCGGAAGATGGGATGGGAAATTGAGGATCGGGGAGAGGAAACTTTGATCAGGAAAATCAAAAGAGATTAAAGTTCTGAAGGCTTGGCTTGCGGGAGACGAAAGACAAACCCAGGGAAGAGATCCCGGTCGACGTCCGGATTAGCCGACCTGAGAATCAAAGCGAGTTCGCCCCCACTAAGTAGTGCGAAGATGCTCGGCTCGCCGTCGGAATCAGCGATCGGTTCCATAGCAATATAATAACAATCCAAAATAGGCTGATTTACATCTTTTAATCTTCTGTGAGGCCCAACTTCTGCGGGACAAAGCTCAAGCCCGAGTTCAGAAGCCCGTTTATAGATCTGATCGGTGGTTGGATTACCGCGGGTAAAACCTAAATCTTTCACCCTTACTTTTATTGTTTGTATATCCTGGGATTTAGGAGCGGTTGTAAACCTGGGGTTATCTATCATGGATTCTGCCTCGGGACTTATCCATAATGCGTTCGCTTGTTCTAATTGTTGAAGTTCCTGTTTTAATTGTTCTTTTGTCTTGCCGCCGATTGTATCGGTTTGTCTTCGTATTTTTCTTTCTGGGAATGAAGTATATACATGCTCTATATTGTATTTTGTAATAAAGGCAAAGATTCCCGGCTCAAGCGGGCCGACATATACTTTGGTATCGGGCCGTATTTCTTGAATGTTTCGGGCAATCTGGCTTCTTTCGCAACCGAAAACAATCGGCATGTCTTCAGCTGTGTTTCTTTGAGAGCGCAGTTCCGCAATTCTTGGATCTTTTTCGTATCCAAAGTCATCAATCGAGGAATCTATTTCATATAAAAATCGAAGATCCTCGGCTGTCAATTTTTGTTTAACTAATGTTCTTTGCTCGATTTGAGTCAGGCGCTTCATATCAGCGGCGCGCTTTTTAAAAGCCTCGCCCTCTGTTCCAAAATCTTCAAGTTTTTTTTCTAAAACAGGTACAATATAGGGATCAAGATTTTGTTTGGGCGCAATGCCCCTTATCTCGGCAATTCCTCCTGCTCCTTCCATCCGTATTGCAGCTCTGGGGATGGTGGGTTTGCCTGTTGGGTCAAGAGAGTAATACACATAAAAGTCTCCTCCTCGAAGCTGTGTTCTTGCGGTATCCATATCGGCAGTGCACCATTCAAGAGGATGTCCTTCCAAAGACTTTACCAATGGTTCCGGATCTAATCCCTGATCATATTTAATCCATTTCCCGCGGGTCTCCTCCAGCCCTTGGGCAGAGTACTCAGGAATTTCCGAGAGAAATTGGGCGTACAGCTTTGAGAAGTCTTCCGTACTCAATAGTTTTTGATATTCTTCATCTGTGAGTATAGTACTTAGGTTTTTGGCAGTTTGATCTTCTTTAGGTCTTCCTTTTGCCTCAAGCCGTTGGCTCATTGCGCCGATAGTGTTAGCAAGAGCCCGCTGATTAAGGATCGGAAAAGAGGCAATAGTGTCTTTTCTTCTATTTGTAAAACGGGTTTTTCCTTCTTCCGTTTTCTCAAGTCTGCCCATCTTGACTATAGAGCGAAAAGCCCAATATTTTGCCCACATGGGATAAAGAGCATCATCCGAGGTTAAATAATCAACCCATTTATCTAAGCTCTGCTCTTGGTTGGCAATAAGTGTATTCACTGCCTGATCCTTTAGCGTCTGCGGGAAAGTAAAGACGCGCTTAATACTGCTGGTACCGTCTGGATTTTGCATGGTATTCTCCTCAATTGAGACCCCAGCGCTTATTAAATCCTGCTTGCGTCCTTCATTAACAGCAATCTCTCCTTGTAAGTTCCAGTATGATTGCGGAATGTTTTCAGGTGTAATGACATACTCTCGGTGATAGTGATTTTTAATTCTTTCCAGCACCCGAGGATCATCTTTGTGACCCATGTGTGTTTTTTCAACCACACCTAAGAAGTTTGCAATTTTATCTGCCGGCCTTTGAGAAACCGCTTCGCCAGCCTGCTTTCTCCGTGCTTGCTCATGTTCTACAGGAGCAGTAGTATGAAGCTTAGGATCTCTCTTATGTAAAAATTGTTCGCCTGTTGTTTCCATACGTTCTGTCACGTCTATTTATAGAATTTATTATAGCATTAAATAGGGTTAGTTTGCCTAAAAAGGCGGATCTTATCTTTTCTTTTGCTTAAGATTACATTATGTTTAAGTACCCTGCTTTTATGGATGGAATGCGGAGAAAAGTTTTCGTATCAGTAAATCAAAATTGCCGCAGGAAAATCAAAAGCCCAAAACTTCCTTGACAATAATTAGCGTTGTGCGGTTTGGGACAGGTTCTTTATTGAGTATTAAAATTTTGTTTAGAGAGCTTTCCCGGCCGTATACCTTTTTCGCCCGCTCATTTTCCAGGGGAAAACAGTGTTCATAGATCCTTTTAAAACCATCTTCTTTATCGTTGACGATTTTCTGCCATCCGACCACCCAGATTACTTTTCCTGCTCCATAGGCATAGGCCGGCAGTTGGCTGCCGGAGGCGGATGCGATCATCACGTGTCCGTCGGAAGTAACAGCTTGAACACTGCCGATCGCGTATTCGGGAGCAGAGCCAAGCTGGTTCATTTCTTTGCCTTGGGTTTTCCGATCCATTGCCATCAGCTTTTCGCGGAGGGAATTATAATTTTCGGATTCATTCAGCGCCTCCTCAAGCCCGATTGTTTTTAGGGTAACGGATGTCATAGTCATAACCTCCGAGCCTTTGGGCACGAGTTCCAGGACTTTTTCTTTTGCCTTTCTTCTATTTTCCGCAATTAAAACATTAAACCCGTTTGCGGCAAGGGCGATTTTCGTTTTTTCTATCAGGCTGTCTTGCGCCGGTTTATTCCAATCCATAAAATTACAGAATTTTCTTATTCTACCTTTTCTGCAAAATTCTGTCAATGCTCAGTCTTACCTAATACAGTGCCATTGCATTCTAACCCTTAGCCACAATTGACAAACGCTCCAGCTTCTTGAAAAGATAGATGTTACAAACAAACTCACAAGAAGAAAGAGCGTATGTCCTACCAGTATATCGTATTACCGAA
>JAMCTM010000040.1 GCA_023379465.1 Patescibacteria group bacterium | reverse complement strand
CCTTGATAATTTTCTTTGAATATCGAAAATGCTTGCGAAAAGATGCGATCCATCAACAATGAAGTATCCTTTATTCTCCATATTACATTATCTTTCTCCACAAAGAGGAGAATATTTAGTTCTAATCAGCTGTTCAAGCTGTGAACGGAAACTTGCATCTTGCGTGATATATACATACAAACCTGAATCACCACAACCATGTTGGTACCAACACGTTTTTCTTTCATGGTTAATAATTCTACTGTTAACACTATTAGTTTCGCCAACATCAACAATCTGATTTAAATTATTAATAAGCACATAGACACACCCAAAGTCGTTTTGAAATCTTCGCGTATGGTAATACGGACCTGTAAAAGAGTATCCCTGAATTTGAACTGGCATACTTTTAGTTTAGCATAACATGAGCAATAATAAAATCACTTAGCTTAAATTTTTGAAATCTTTCTCTGAATCTTCTTAATCACGATAAAGCTTTCTCAACTTCAGGATAAAGCCTATCTATTTCTTTCTGAATTTCGATCCGTCATATTTTTTATTTTGACAGAATTCTTGCTTTTTGAACCGCTATCGAATTTCGCTCCATCGAATCTGTATGTCACATTTCTTTATGCTCGTATCTCAATTAGTCTTAGTCTGTTTTTATTCTTCGCAAAATCATAAATACTCTCGCCCTCAAAATAATATTTCCCGATGATATTTGCCAATTGTATTTGGTGAGCATCATAATAAAAATCTCTTTCTCCGTTTTTTGTTTCCAACACGCTAATCCTTGGCGCTGGTACGAAATATCTGGATCCATCCAACGAAACAAACAACTCTTTATCTAACAACATTCCATTTGCTTCAAGCCGCACAAAATAAGAAGCGTTATGTTTTCTATCTGGATAATACTCAATCCATTCTTCTTGATAATTTTTAATCACCGGTTTATCCCAATCAATTATAATTTGAAAATTCGGATATTTCTTGTGTCTAAAAATCGACAGGTGCATTTCGATACCTTGAAATTTTTCCCAATCTTTTGGATTTCTCAGATATTTTTTAAGTCTCGTTATCGGATTTACAAAAGAGATATAAGTAAAATATGTACCGATTAAAGTTGCAACGAAACCAAGTATCCCGATAATTAAACTCAAAATTGTTATCATTTTATCGCCCATAAAACTTCACAAAAGAAAGTTATTTTATAATACCAAATAGTTCTTTTACCAACCCATCGTTTTCTTTCTCTAGCTTTTCAATTTCTTTTTCTCTGCCTTCGGGTTCAAATTTGTAGCCTTCTTTTTCAATGTTTTTTTTGACTCTTTTGGCCAATTCTTTTAGATTTGGTTCATTAGGTAAATCGGAGATATCATTATACCAGTGTTGCCATATGCGGCCGTTATGATAAAACTTACCATTCTTTCCATATACTTTAAAAAATTCTGCAATAGGGCGGGCATAATTTCCATTCTTATTATTTGCAGAATAAGAAATAAATTTTTGATTGAGATTTCTTACATTAACAATAAAATCTTGCTTAAATAAAGGACTCTTATTCTTTTTTAAGTTCTCCTTATCTAAATACCACATACCAATAACTTGATCATTAGATTTGTGGTGCCCTTTTGGTAAATGAGATGTAAAAATAATCGGAATAAATTCAAATCTCTTGGGATTTGCTAATTTCAAAGATTGAAAAAAGTCGGGATATTGGTCCATAAAATTACACAGCTCATCAGAAAATGGGTATCTATCCTTAGGAAACCTTTTGCGACTACTGACTGTTTCTTCACCTAACCCAGCTTTTAATCGGTGGCAGTTTTTGGAGATTTCGGAAAGTTTTTGGTGGAGGGGATTTTGAGGGTCAAATTTTGCAATACCAACGTGTTCCATTACCGACGGCGTGCCAAAACCCCGACCGGCGGAAGAAAACGATTTAATAAAATCCCGAACCGGATTCGAATTGATAATAGCACAAAGATAATGCGCTTCGGATTCAGAATCGGTAGAGAAAAACGCCGTTGTCCCAAGAGGTATAATTGTTTTGTATCCAAAAGGAGTTTTAAACTGAGAGGCAACTCCGGCTATCACATCATTACTCATTCTTTTCCACGTCACCTTGTATTTCGCTATTGTATAGGAACCATAACCTAACATCGCATAAAAAGCTGTCCTTTTTGCTATCATTTGTACTGCTTTTGATTTGCGTGCCTCAAATTCTGCTTTAAATTTAGTAAGATAGCCGTAAGTTCTCGGATATTTCTCTCTCATTTCTGTTTCTGGTAAAGGATTTTTCTCTAAAGCATCAACTGGGAATAAAATAAAAATTTCTGGATTGATTGCCCAGCGATCTATATCGCTTCCTCGTATAGCTGGATAAATTAAGTCTTGCTCTATTCTTTCTTCGACTTGCTGGATTTTTCTTTTACCTATGTCTGCCAAATTTTTAACAATCAAGCTATCGTCTGATAAAACCTTCTCGACTTTTATTAAATGTACTCCATAGGGATCACTTTCTGTTCCTCTCCATGCTTTGTAAGGATTTCTCCCTTCAATTATTCTAATCTCCGCTTGCTCTTCTCTAAAAGTTTGCCAAGAGCCGAATGGCGATCCTATCGGTTTAGCAAAAAGTCGCTCTTTTTTCAAAAAAGATATTGTTTCTTCAAATGATTTATCAGTTGGTAATTTCCCAACACCCTTTTTTCTATTCCAAACAAAATACGGCAATGGGTATGTCGTCTTTTCGCCTTTTTTGATAATAATTGCCGCAGTTTTATTAGCCGCACCTTCAAACGGCTGAACAGAAACCAAATCATGAGCTTTTAAAACTTTTAGATAGTTCTCGTTGGGTAGTTTAAATCTTCTAAACCCTTCTCCGGCCCCCTTTGATTTAAATACTTCTTGCGTGATTAAAAAACCCAGCTTTGAACTATTTTTTAGGTAATAATCGGCAGAGGCATAAGTAAAAAGCATTGAAAAATCTTTTTCGCCTACACCTAAATTACGAGACGCAAAATCTTTTGTCTGGTATAAATCATATTTTTTCAGAAGAGGAGTTGTGGCTTTTCTATATTCCTCTGAAAGATAACCCCACCTAATCCACGGCGGATTGCCGACGACAAAATCAAATTTGCCGGCAACCATTGGCGCAAAAGCGTTTTTCAAAAATCTTGTCCAAATGCCGTTTTTGTTTTGTTTCTCAAGTTCTAAAATTTGATTGTAAAAATCTTTCACGATCTGCTCATTGTACGGAAAAACCAATCCCTCTTTTTTAAATCTTGCCATCGCTTCATCAACCGAATACTGATTCTTTGCCATTTCTTCAATGAGCGGCGCGGCGTTTACCAATAAAAATCCGCCGTCCCGCACCCATTCGGCCGGAACTTGAAATTTACCAACAGAAGTTGAAACTTCCAAAAATTCGCCAAAAAGATTACCGGTGGTTCTGGTAGGCGTTAAAACCGAATCGGTAAGATAAATCGGAATTTCTACTCGTTCAAGTTCATTTACTAAATCGCCCAAAGCAAAAAGATAATTGGTGCGGGCGGCGATAACCGCCAAGGGATTTAAATCAAATCCCCAAATGTTTGACACGATTCTTTTTGCGATTTCAAGAGGCGGCCATTTTTCTTTTTGTCCATGTTCTTTTGCCCGCTGAACAGCTAAAACAAGAAAAGTACCGGAGCCGCAGGCAGGATCCAAAAATCTTTTAAGCGTGTTGCCGTCATAACCGACCTCATTTATCAATAATTCCGCCAGCCAATCGGGTGTGTAATATTCGCCAAGGCGATGACGGACTTCCTGTGGGACTAAATACTGATAAAGTTTTTTGAGAAGATCGCGGGTTGAAATAGGATCTAAAGTGCTGGTAGCAGGCTCAAATTCGGAAAGACATCGGGCAATTTCTCTAATAGCTTCTTTTAATTCCGGCGAGTCAAAAGTGTCAAGATACCAGCGGAAAAAGTCGCCTTCCAAAAAATTGGTAATTCCGCGTCTGGCGTAAATTCCGCCATTCTCTATATCGGAAAGCTTGCTTTTAAGTTCGTCATCAGAAATGTGAACAAGCTGGAAAACAAGAGACGAACCAAAAGATGTTTCTCTTAAAGTTAGAAGCTCGGCGGCGATAAGTTTCATCAAAAAAGCAAAGTAAGTATGGACAGAAAACAAAAGCTCTTGAAAATCTGTTTCTTTACTTACTTTATAAAGTTTTGAAAGTGTTTCTGCTTCTTTTTCCTGATGACCATCGGTAAATTGTTCGCCATAAACAATACCAAACAATCTTTTCCACTCGTTAAAAAACGTGCGGATGTGCGTTTGATCACCCCAGTATTTCAAGGCATTAGTAAGAGCAGAAACCATTTTTGGCGCGAGTTCGCTCTGGGGGCCAAATTTTTGGGCTAAGTTTTCGGCATTGAGAGGAAGTCGAGACAAAGCCCGCAGGTGGATCAAAAAAGTTCTGGCACTTTGCGGAGTAAAATCGAATGGACCAATCCTAACAAAATCTTTGGTCTCAAATTCTGTTTTCGCTTGAGTTCTGTCATCTTTGTAACGAACAAGAAAAATTTTCTCCCCGTCAAAACCGACCCCGATGTATTTAGGTGCAAATAAAAATAGAGTTTCTTTTCTATTGTTTGTTTCACCTTCTATGTAATTCAGAAGCTGTTTATAAGCATGCTCCACCATCTGAGATTTCCTAAACGCAAAAGGTGCCTCGTATTCAATGATGACTTGACCATGAAGAGCATCGGAACGGCCTTTATACACTGATTTCTCGTATTTGGGAGCTGATTCAATTCCTAATTCTTTTTTTATTGGCTCTAGGAGTTTTTCAAACCCAATCCTCAAATCCTCTTCTGTTTTTGCTCCATGAAGCAAATTTTTTGTTCCGGAAAAAAGACCGTCCGCCAATTTAGGCAGTGAATCTTTATTATTAAATTCTGAATTTTTAGTCATTATAAAACTTTTTTGTTTTTATTATACTGTTTTTTGCTGCATTTCCCAAAGCCGAGCATAAGTTACAAACATGCTGAATGACTGATAAATACTCTCGATCACGCCAACTGTTCCGGCTTTATATCCCTTCTGCCTGATATAAGAATTCCAAAAGGCAGTTGTCATTACCCTCGCAAACCGCCAGCCGGTCATCTTAGGATGACCTGCTTTGAACCTAAGCTCTGCTTCCACCTTTGACCACTCGATTGTTTTTTCAAGCATTGAGGTTAAATCTCGATGGGTATAGTGAAGAAGAAATCCGTCAAGCTCACCAATCTTTCCTTTAACAACCGGACTCTCGTGAACTTCCCCCTTCCATCCTTTAAGATTTTCTCTCTTAAAAAGCCGTTCCAAATATTCGATGTACGGCCATTCATGGCCGCCTAAATAAAAATTCTTTCTTTTAATTCTATACGCTTCGGAGGATGAATATTGGAGATTGGATATTTGAGATTGGATATTTTTCTGAAGTTCGTTTGAAATTCTTTCGTCCGCATCCACATACAAGATCCAATTGCCTTTTGCCTTTTCCAAACCGAAATTTCTAATCTCTGAAAAGTTTTGAGAATCTATTTCATAAACCCCCGCTCCCATCCTTTGGGCAATTTCCGAAGTTCTGTCGCAAGAATCGTTGTCAACTACAATAATTTCATCGCAAAAAGCAACCGAATCTATGCAATCCGCGATCCTTTCTTCCTCGTTTTTCGCGATAATAATCGCGGAAATAGTGTTTTCCATTATGTTAAATTTTGTAACTGCCTTTTCCAAACCTTGCCAGGTAAAAATCTAAGATTCCCCTTCTTTGCCAGGGCCTGCCTGTTAGCAACAATCTAATACTTTCCCTGATAAGGGACATTTTCGCTCTAAAAGGCGCGAAGCGCATGCCAAAAAGCATTCTGTTTCTGGTAATGTAGTAATCCTGAAGATCCGATCCCGCTCCGCCTGCTTCTCCTGCGTTTTTATGCCAGATAACAGCCTTGGGAACAAACATGATTTTCATCCCTTTTTTATAAAGCCTAAGGCTTAAATCGCTGTCTTCATAGTAAAGAAAATACTTTTCATCCAGCAGTCCTACTTTCTCGAATGCCTCTTTTTTGATCAGCATGCAGCAGCCGGTGGCAAATTCTGTTTCCTTGATTTTATTGAACTCTCCGCCGTCAACCTCGTCAACGCCGATATGAGAGGCTATTACATTTTGCCAGTCAATTCTTCCGCCCGCGTACCAAATTACCCTGCCCAACTCATCCTTTTTATATTTATGAAATTCATAACCTTTGGCAAAATAAATTTTTGGACAGGCGATTCCGGCCCCGCCATCTTTTTCTAAAACAAAAAGCAGTTCTTTTAGAAAATCTTCCCTAACCAGCGTGTCGCTGTTTAAAAGCAGGACATAATCCGCCTGATGAGAAAGCGCGTATTTAATACCGATATTATTTCCGCCGGCAAAACCGAGATTTTCCTCATTTCTAATAATTTTGATCTTTGATCTTTGATCCGCCGGATGGAGGGAAATTTTTTCTTTGGCGCCATTCTCAACCACCAATATTTCTCCGCTGATTCCCTTTGGCATAACAATCTTTGAAAGCGAAGATAAACACTCCAGTGTATTTTGAAGACCGCTGTAATAAACAATAACAATATAAACTTTTTTCATCGGTTAATAAGACCGGCCCTTAACATCTTGAGATCTTGATACAGCTGATCCCTGCCTAATATAAAAATCAAACCAAAATATATAATCGCCCCTAAAATAGCCAGAGAAAAAAGAAAGAGAAAGCTAACAGGTAACAGATGGTCCAGCAAAAATATCAGCATGCCCATTATCGCGGTAGAAATTAACGGCAGTTTTATACTGTTTAATAAATCGAAATCAAGATGGCTTCTTTTTAATATCAGAAATATGGGTATAAAAGAAAAATTGATTAAGGCCGAAACAATGGCAAAAAGATTAAATCCAAAGACCATTACCAGAACAGAGGCCATAAACCAAGTAGCAGCAGTCCAGAAAACCATGAAGTAAAGCGTAATCCTTATCTTTCCGACGGCATTAAGAAGATTAGTCATCGGCACGAGCATTGACGCCAGAAAGGCGTTGAGAACGAAAAAGCCTAAAGAAATAAAGGCAGGCGACCATTTAGCATACTTTGGCACCAAATGAAAAAGCGAAGGAAACAACAGTAAAATCATCGCCAGCATGGGGAAAACAAATAAGGCAATCACAAAAATAGATTTCTCAAAGGCTTTTTTTAGGTTTTCTTTATCTGTCTGAAGACGGGCAAAGGATGAAAAAGTAACCTTGATCACATTGTCCATTATTAATCTTAGGGGTGTAAAGGCCCACTTCTGGGCAAAACCGATATAACCAAGCTGATAAGAAGGCAGAATTTTGCCTAAAAACAGTATAAAAAGATCGTCTTTAACCAAGGCCAGGATGCTGTTTAATTGAAAAGGTATGCCAAATGATAAAAGCTCCAAAAGAGCGCTTTTGGAAAAAGCCAAGCCAATCCTCCAGGGAGCAATAAGATAGATGGCAATGGTGCCGCTTATGCTTCGGGTAAGTACCGCAACGGTAAAGGCCGAAATGCCAAACCCTTTAATAGCCAGAATAATCGCCGTTGTGCTAAAAACAACCGTCTCGATGGCCTGCACTATCGCCAATTTTCCAAATTGAATACCGCGCTCAAGAATAACGGAAGGAATAGTTTTTAGGGAAGAAAGGAAAAATGCCGCGATAAAGGATTGAAAAAGCCAGACGCCCTGCCTATCTAAACGATAAAATTTTCCAATTGAGGAGGATAAAATAAACATTACCAGGCAAATAGTGCCAACTAAAACCTGCTGGGTGGCAAAGCTTGTCCGAAGTTCTATTAATTCTACCTTTGCTCTTTTTTGAACCAGCGCCCCGGCCAGACCGATATCGGAAAAATAAGATAAGATCTGATTGATTGAGGAAACGATAAAATAAACGCCGAAGACTGCCGGGGATAAAAGAATGGTCAGGGTAAAATTTGTCAAAAAATTTATTAGCTGAATAAATAAACTTCTTGAAATGTATATTGAAATCCCTTTTATTGACCTTTTTGCGATAAGCGCGATGTCAAATTCTTCCATAATGCAAATCTTTCCAAAGCTTAAAGGTTTCCAAAATCGCCCTGACGATAACCCTGACATTTCCCCCGCTCTGATTTCCATAGTGTCTAGGATAATGGCTCACCTTAACCTGGACTATCTTTAGCTCAGCTCTTTTTGCCTTTGCCAGTATTTCGGTTGTAATCATGGCGCCTTCCGAAGACAGCGGCATTATTTTGTCAACCGCCTTCTTTTTGAAAAGCTTGAATCCGCAATCTATATCCTTAAAATAAAATCCAAAAAAAACAAAATCCCAAACCTTGAGAAGATTCATGAGAAAATGCCTAAAGGGATGGTCAAACCTTTTTTCTCTATAGCCGATGACAATATCCGCTTCTTTTATTTTGTCTAAAAACCTTGGTAATTGCGCGATGTCAAACTGACCGTCGCCATCGGTAAAAACCACCAATTCGTATCTTGCCTTCTTAAACCCTTCTTTAAGAGCGCCTCCGTATCCCCTATTTTTTTCGCTGCGGACAACGACTAAATTTTTATTTGACCGGGCCATACTTTTTGCAATCTCCAGTGTTTTATCCGAAGATCCGTCGTCAACCATGATTATCTCCCATCTCTTAGCCAGCCTTTCGGCAACAGGAATGGCTTTTTTAACAACCTTTTCTATATTCATCTCCTCGTTCCAGAAAGGAAAAAAAACCGAGAGAGACTCTGCCTTTATGTCTTTTTTATTTTCGTTTGGCATATTTAAAACTTAATTTTAGCAGTAAAACAACGCAAATTAAAGAAAAGAGAGACACAGCGTCTCCGATTTTTCGGACAAGAGTTTCTCCAAAAACGGCATTAACAACGTATTTTCCCCGGGGAAGAATAAGACGTATAAGCCTTAGCTTATTATCATCATAATACCTAACAGGCCTTTTATTTAAATATACCTTCCAGCCCGGGAAGGAAAAAACATTAATCTGGAATATCCCGTTTTTTCCGACATCAACCAAAAACTTCTTTTCCCAAGTCTTACTTTGTAAAACCTTAACCTTCATGCTGCCGCTTATAACAGAAAAATCGCCCTTGGCGATCTTGTCTCTTTTAATATCCGGCACGCTGTTTCCTATCGGAGAAGTTACCGTGGCTATGCCCCTGGGCATAAACTCAAAAGACATACTGCTTGTTACAAAACGCAGGAAATAATTATTGGTGTAGTAGTTATCGGAAACATTGAGGTAGCTCTGCGGCCTAAAATAGCCAAGGTTAAAACACAGCAGGAAAATCAAGGCTAAAACCGCGAAAGCCCTACGAAGCACCGCATTTTTTATAAAAATAAAGAGGAAACCGGCCAGAAATGACGCTGTAAAATCGGAAAACAGCAGAAACCGCCAGGGAAATTGAATATACCAAAACGGCTGAAAATGATCCCAGATAAATTTGGACCGGGTTACCTGCAGAAATAAAGAGATAAAAAACATCCCCAGGAATAAAAGAAAAATTTCGTGCCTTATTTTTTTTGATTGCCATATTTTTAGCAAAAATAAAGTAAGCGCCGCGCCGGCTAATAAAAGCTGTGCCTTGCCTATCTGAAACGACAAACCATCGCTGCAGCCCAAAATTGAGCCTCCGTATCCCCAGGGAGAGTTCCAAAACTGCCTGATGCATACAAAATGAAGACCGTAATTTGCCAGCTGTTCTGTTAAAAGTTTAACCATGGTATATTTTTTCTCCAAAATAGAAGGCAGCCAAAAGTATGAAGACAGACAAAAACCCAAAAATCCGGCGATGGCGGTATTAATAATGAACGTTTTTTTCTTGAGGCTCTGAAAAAAGAGATAAACAACAAACATGCCTAAAAAAACACTGCTCATCATGGCGATAAGATCATGGGTTAGAATAGTAAGGCCGATAAATATGCCGGCTAGAGCCGTATAGACAGTCTTTTGGGTTTTGTAAATCTTAAGAAAAGACCAAAACAGCAAAGGTACAAAAACGAATGACCAAAACTCAGGCAAAGCGCCGCGCACATAAAGATCTACCGAATGATAGGGGGCATAGACATAGGCAATTGAACTAACCAGCGCCCCCGCTTTGGGCAGGTATTCTTTGGCAAATAAATACATCGTCAAACCAGCCCCCACGAGCCCTATTCCAATCATTATTTTTGTCGAGACTATATAGCCAAAGCCCAGAAAGTGGAAGATTAGGCCGATATAATAAACCAAAGGCGGATAAAAATCCCAAAGAGGATAGTCGTAGCCGAATCCGAGGTCAGGAGCAAGTCTTGGCGGAATCTGTCCTATTGCAACTGTCTTATTTAATTCGAAAAGCCGTCCGATCTGCTCATTATCGTGTATCGGAAAAAAACCGGGATGAAAAAGCGGCAAAAGCGCCGGGAAAGAAAGAATAATAATTAAAAAATAAGGCCAATTTTTTCTTAAGAATGTCATTTAATTAAAGATGCGGTCTTTTTCTAAAGACCATAAGCGCTAAAAACGCCAAAACAGCAAAGACAGAAATTAAATCGCTAAATAACCTAATACCTGTTTCCTCAAAGATAATCCCCACCCTGTGAGCCTCCGATCCTACCGAAAAATCTATCAGTCCGTTTTTATAATTTGGTTTTATGGCTCTGCCGTCTACTCTTACCACCCACCCAGGAAAGTATACAATATTTGCCTGAACTATAGTACTGCCGATATTATTAATATTGAACCTAACGCTATTGCCGTTATCAATTAAATCGGATATCCTGCCCCTGCCCTTTATAATCTCTACCTTGGACGAAGGCATGGATTGAGGAATTGTCCTTACCCATTTGGGCATATACTCATTTTTAACGGTCGTTGTCCCCTGATTTGTGGAATAGTAACTGTCCGGATAATACTGGTAATGCTTAGGCAGTAAAAAATGCCAGGAGGAAAAAAACAGCAAAACCAAAAAAAGGATACCAATCGTAATTTTTTGCCTGCCGGGCAAAACGGAAACTATTGCCGAGGCCAGAAAAGACACGCAGGGTATTGTTACCGACAAAAATCTAAAAGGAAACTGAATAAAGGGAACCGGCAGTATCCTCCATAAATAGAAGCTGGGAAAGGCTGATAAAAAAATTGACACAGCGCCAAGAGCAAAAAACAGCATCGTTAATCTAAACCTTGCGGGGTTTATCTTCTTGGCAAGGATGAGAAAAAGGGTCAGTAAAAACACGGCAATCGTTGACAGGCCAATCAAATTGATATCGGCAAAGTATCTCGCCCAATCGGAGACCTGTGTTTTTAAAAAAACAGTATACCTAAGATCATAAAGCGCCGGAAGCCAAAAAAAGGCAGACAGGCTTAAACCGATAAGCATCAGATATAAAACATTAAACATAAAGTATCTCACCCCGGGTTTATTTTTGTTTGGCGGGCAAATCAGAAGATAAAGAATAACTACCGCGAAAAATAGAATAGCCAGGCTGTTATGGGAAAGAACCATAAGAGAGAGCCCAAGCCCTGCCCAAAGAAGACTGCGGCGTTCAATTTGCCAAAGAATAAAAGGCAAAATAGATATCGCCAGAACCTCACCCACCGAACCTCTTTTATAAATATCAAAGAGGTGATAAGGGGTGTAAAGATAGAAAAGCGAACCAACCAAACTTGGAAAATAGCTGAAAAATCGGCGCAGCCAAAAAAAGGCAAAAAGGCCGGAGCCAACCATTGAAAATCCCAGAATTACCTTAATCGTATCCGTAAAATTGAAGCCAAGGATATGAATCGGGACCCCCAGATACATAAAAAGGGGGTAAAGAAAATCAGCCACCGGATAACCATAGCCGCTGTTTAATCTTGGCAGAAACCTAACGGGAAACTGACCGTTTCTTAGGGCCTCGTAAAACGCGGAAAAGCGTATAATCATCCAGTTTGCGTCGTCGGAAACGAAAAATCCCCGATGTAAAAGCCCCACAAGAGACGGAATAGCCAGAATGAACAAAAGGATAAAATATAATTTATTTTTAAACATACCTAGATTCTAAATCTTTTTGCCGATAAATAAATTAAGAAAATTATTAAGGAGGCGATACTTAAATCAAGACCCAGCTTAAACGATAAGGGGGCATATTTAAAAACTATTAAGTGTTTTCCTTTTGGAATAAAAATACTTCGGAAGGCGTAATCCGCTTTATAAATCTTTGTCTTTTTCCCGTCAACAAAAGCCTGCCATCCGGGATAATAGGTATCGGAAAGAAAGAGAAGGCTATTGTTTGCCGCGTTGGCATTAACAATTATTTGATTAGGCGAGTATTTCAAGACATTTACCAAACCAGGACTCTTGCTTGATTGCCGCATTGCTAAATTGCCGGGTTTCTGTTTTGGTTTTTTTTCCAAAAGTATGGTTTTAAGAGGGTTAAAGTCTTTGGCAAAAAATAATTTGTCAAATTCCGCGTTGGTCTTAAAAACTTTATAATCGGAGGCTAAAAACACCCGCGGCAGGGCAGATTTATTTTCGAATATCCTCCATCCATCCCTGTTATAGATAAGACTAAAGTCCTTAGGCGGAAAGGTTTTGGCTGTTGAGCCGTTTTCGCTTCGGTCCAAAATATATTTCACCCCTAAAAGATTAAAAACCTTTAGCCTGAATTTGTTTTTTGGCAAATCTTCCTTCCCAAACCCGGGCTTAATGATGGCATCGGAGCGGGTCTGATCGGTAAATACCGTGTTTATCCTTCCGTTTACCGAAGACTGGATAAATTCCCCGTACCATCTCGGATACAAGGGGTCGTATCCGTCGGGTGAAAAAATTGAATACTTTGTAGCGAAATTCGCCTCAATCCTGGCATAGCCATAACCCCAAACCCTGTTTATTCCTGCTCTTTTATGAATCACGGCAAGAATCGGCGCGTTGGGAAAGGCTAAAGAAGGGGTAACAAAGGGATTGAATTTCCGAAAGAAATGAAACAGATCCAATGTCTCAAGCAAAATTAAAAGCATTAGACTCGCGTATAAAATATTGTTTTTTTTCCTGAACAAAGGCATAAAAATAAGACTTGAGGCAAAAATAAAAATAAGACTCGAGTAGACAAGATTATGCAAAATAGTTAAATCATGCCGCTTTAGATCAAAAAGATTGAATTTGAATATAAAAACCGACGCGCCCCAGATTAAGGCAAAGATTACAAGAAGAGGAAAAACCATAATTAGGCAGGCCTTAAAACTCTTTTTTTCCCTAAGCCAAAAATCAACCCCGAAACCGGCAATGATACTCAATGAAAAAATAATGATGAATATCCCAAGTCCGGTTGAGCTTGAGGAAATAAAAGGAAGATTAAGGGAATAAAACACCCGGCTTAAAGGATTAAAACTTAGCATTAAAAGGGCAATTAATGAGGAAAACCAAAAAAATTTAACAGCGGCGTTTTTCTTTTTCCAGAGGGTAAAAAAGGCAAAAAATAAAGGCACCAAACCCAGATACATTATATGCAAAACATAGGTATCCTTAAGAAAGAAATTTCCCGTAGCGGGATTGCCGAAAAAATCCGGCACAAAAAGCATTACCAGTTCCCAGGGCTGAACCAAGATTTGATGAATAATCTCGCTGTATTGATGACTGCTTCTGGCGGAATACGCAATCAGTTCCACACCCGGAATAAGCTGAATCGCTCCAATGCCTAGGGCAGAAGCGGTTAAAAACAGAAAAAATAAACCGTCTCTTTTTACAAGGTCAAAACTTTTACCTCCGATGATAACCCTAAAGGCTATATAAGAGATCAGGAAAACCAGGCAATAGAAGAAGATTTGAATATGCCCGGCAAAAAGAGAAGAAACCAGGGAAAAGATAAAAAGTATTGACCAAAGAGGGCTTTTTTTCTCTATTAAGTTTTCCGCGGCCAAAAGCGACAAGGGAAGCCAAAGGATGACCTGATCTATGGTGTTATACTCAAGCCAAACGCTCATGAAGGAAGAAAAGGCAAAAGAAATACCCGCCATTAGCGTACCTATCTTGCCTATGCCGATTTTTCCGGCAAACAGCATGGTAAAAACTCCTGCCAAAAAAGGCTCCAGAAAAACCAATAAACTCCAGGAGGCAAGCCTGGGCATAAAAAAATAAACTATATTAAGAGGGTATAAAACAGCGGATTGAAAATTGGCGAAAAGAGGCGAGCCGGAAAAATTATACGGGTTCCAAAGGGGAAATGTGCCTCTTTTTATCTCTTGCAGGGAAAAAGTTTTCCAGGGATAAATCTGGCGCAGAACATCAAAATACTGGGCCTTATTCGGAAAAGACCCCGGATTATAACCAAGATATGAATACTCTTTCCAGGGGGCGTAGTTGGCGATAAGTAAATCTCCCGGGAAGGGGACTTTTTGATAGAGGAATTGTTTGTAAAAAAAGACAGCCGTGATTAGTGCGAAACCAATGTAGAGAAGACAGCGCTTCATGAGTTATGGATTGACTTTATAAATCGAAAAGTAACTATTTTTAAAGGGATCCGATCGGTATCTTTTTAGAAGTTTAATTTTTCTCCATGAAGACGGAGCCGCGCCGGGATAAGCGCACGACGGGCAGGGCTGGTAAAAAATAAAATAGGTATCCATTGCCTTACTTGCCTTAATTACTTCCTTGGGAATGCTGTTTTTGATTGGCCAGAATCCCCTGATTGTAATGTTGGGATTATACACCAAATAAAGCTCCATTGATTCGGGCAGAAGGCCAAAGGTGCCTTCGGCGGCAATAAAGATTTTATGGTTTTCCGCCTGATTGAGGAAAAAATCAACGCCCTGCCTAACCCCCCAGCCCGCGGTCCAGTTATTAACATACTGATTGCTGTCGGAGTTGGCGATAGGGACAGTTACCGGATCTTGGGCAAATTGAAATGAAACAGTACACGGATAGAAGGCAAAGATTAATACTAAAACTGCCAAAATAGCAATCTTATGACTTTTGGCCAGGCTAAATCTTTTGCCGACAAACTCTATTAGCCAGAATAGAAACCAGCCGGCAAGGGGAATAAGAGAAAGACTCATAAAATAAATAAATCTGGGAAAGATGATCCGTCCAAAAAGGGCAAGGGCGCTAAAGGGCAAAATAAAATACAAAAAAAGCAAAATTTTCTCCTTGGTATCCCTACGCAAAAGAACCAAAGAACCGGCTATTAAAATAATATAGGGAAGCTTGAGATAGGCCAAGAGCCATCCCAGGAGTCCATTAAAATTGCCGATAAAAAAGGTGAACGGATGATGGACCCACTGCGAGAAGGGATAAACAAAATTTGCGTTCTTCTCGGCGATTACCCCAAAAAAGGGCGACAGGCGCAAAATAGTGTAAAGAACCTGAGACAGCAAAACGGCAAAAACAGCTAAAACCACCCATTTAAAAAAATAAAATCCCCGCCGCTTTTCTTTAATGGGAAAAAGAACCAAGGTAAAAGGCAAAAGATAAATGCTGAAAAAATCCGAGGTCTTGGTCAGAATTCCGCCCCCTATTACAAACCCAAGGGTATAAGCAGTATCCAGCTTAGGATTTCTGATAAGCAGTATCGAAAAATAAAGCGCCCAGACCGCAAACGTTCCGACCATGCCGTCCATTAACGCCATACGGTCATAAACCTGGGCAAAGGGATAACAAATATATAAAAGGCATGATATAAAGGCTATTTTCTTATTTTTGAAAAGCTCATTTGTTAAAAAAAACATCCCCGTCATGGTAAAAAACCCGGCCAAAACGGAAACAATTCTGCCTGCCAAAAGAGGATCTTTAATAAATTTCATAAAAACCATTGACAGCCAAATAAACAGGGGCTGTTTGCCGTCTGTTAATGAAATAAAGCGCCAGGAAGAATCATGAAGGGCAATTTGAGCCCAGCGCATATAGATTGCCTCATCCGTAAAAATGGGCAGATTTATAAGATTGTATAAACGAAGGGCGAAATAGAAAACGGAAAGAACAAGAAAAACTGTTAATTCTCTTTTATACTTTTTTAAAAGTTCCATAATTTTTTCCCGTTCTTATTATAAACCAAAAAAAGACAATAACAAAACCCAGCAATATCCCCAAAAGGGTAAGCAGTGAAAGTATAGACGGGACGG
>JAMCTM010000039.1 GCA_023379465.1 Patescibacteria group bacterium | reverse complement strand
AGATATTCATAACGCGGGTGATCACGGGTCGTCACTTGAAGGGATATTTGTTATTAACGGAGAGAATATTAAGAGAAAATATAAGACAAAAGCCAGAATTTATGACATAATACCTACTCTGATGCATATTTTAAATGTTCCCATAACGGAGGATATAGACGGTAAGGTCTTAGAAGATATATTCATAGATGATAAGCGCAAGGTAAGCCGTTCAAAAAAAGAAAACGTTTCTTCTCTTATTGATCATGCATTTGATGCGTTAACTAAAAATGACAAAAACTAAAGATAAGATTTTTCTATTTGACGTTAATCATACCTTAATAAATACCGCGGCCTATCATGAGAAAGCAGTCAAGGCGGTTAAGGGAAATCTTAAAAAACACATAGATAAAGAAGCGGCGGAGTATATCGCAAAAAGATTTGACGAACTATTTCTTTTAATGGTTGCGGGATTTCTGTTTAGAACAGATGAGGAGTGGAAAAAAATAGACGGCGGAAGAAAATCATACGAAAATCTTTTGGATCTTATTTCTAAACATCAAGTTAAGGTAAAAGAAGAGTGGGGATTTATAAAAAAATGGAGCAGGGAAGTTTTCCTTAAGATTGCGGCAGATGAAATTAACGTTCATTTACTTCCCGATCTTATTATGAGGTGTGCCACTATTTACTGGGATACTATTACGGATCTTACGGAGCCGTTTGACGAAGCGAAAGAGATTGTAAATTATATTTTCGACAGAGGGTACCCTGTTTATCTTTTGACCAGCAGCGACGGAAGACTGCAGATTAAAAACGGCTACTTTAGATATGATGATAAAATTTCAGGCGGTTATAAAAAAAACAGAATGGAAACGTTGCGAAGCAAAGAATTAAAATTCAGAAATATTATCGTTGGAGATCCCGAAGATAAGCCTTTGCCGGAGTATTACAAACGAGCAGTGAAATTTATAGAAGAAGATCTTGGCAGAAAGATAGACCTCTCCGATTTGGTAATGACGGGCAATTCGTTTGAGGACGATTTAGAAACGCCCATGCTTCTTGGTTTCGGAACAGGATTTTTATTTAAAGAAGGGGAAAAACTTAAGAAAGAAAATACACGCAACGTATACAAAATAGGAAGCCTTTTGCAGATGAAAGATATTCTCGGAATTTAATTTATGTTGATTTTTAACTATATTCTGCTAAAATAAAAATATGGTTAAGGTAGTCAAAAAAATCAAAGAAAAATCGCAAGATGATCTAGGGTGGAAGATAGAGGAGAGCAAAAAAGTTCTAAGACTTGCTTACGATAAGTTTAACAATAAAATGGCGATTTTCTGGACAGGAGGAAAAGATTCCACTGTTCTCCTTCATCTTGTACGCGATGTATTTGGCAAGAGCATAAAATTTCCCATTATTTATATAGACACCCAATTGGACTTTGAAGAGGTATATAAATTTATAGATAAAGTGGTTAAGGATTGGAAGCTTGATCTTATACGGGAAAAAACAACGGCGGAGGAAATGAAAAAATATTATAAGCTAAAAACGAAAAAAGAGCGCGTTGAATTAGCGAGTATTTATAAAATAGTTGTTCTTAAAAGAATCGTAAAGAAGAATAAGCTTCCCGCATTGGTAATTGGCATTAGGTGGGATGAGCATCCTGAGAGAATTTCCGAAAAATATGTTTCGCCCAGAGAGGACCATATTAGAATTCATCCTCTTTTGCACTGGACGGAAAAGGATATATGGGATTATATAAGGCTATATAACGTTCCATATATCTCATTGTACGATAAGGGATACCGGTCTTTGGGAGAAAAGGAATTCACAAAACCGTCTAAAGAGGGCGGAGGGGAAAGATCGGGCAGGCAGAAAGAAAGAGAAGTAATAATGAAGAGATTAAGAGCTCTTGGATATTTCTAGACTGCCGCATGAATGAAAATTTTGCAAAAATATTTCTTCTTTGTTTTTAACCTCGGTATAGTTTTTGTTAATTTAATTCTTGTTATAATCTGGTTTCATAAAGGCACTTTTTTGGCAACCGGAGAGTCTGCTCTTCCCTTTTATAATCCTTCGCGGGAATTTTTGAGGATTCAGCATACTTGGGGACTTACATTTTTAGGCAATTATATTGGATATGGACTTTCGGATTATTTTTATTATGGCTTTTTAAGCATCCTGCAGGGATTGTCTATTCCGACCAATTTAATTCAAGCGCTCGTTTTTTTCTTTTTTTTAAACTCTATATACTTTTCTTTTTATCTCCTGTCCGGACTGTTTATAGAGGATAGGAGAATCAGAATAATTTCTTCTCTTTTCTATAGCTTCAATTTGTTTTCAATGGTAACAGTCTGGGGGCGGTTCCAATACACATATATGTTTTTTTACGCATTTTTGCCATTGGGATTATATCTTTTTATTAAGGGATTAAAAACTTATAACTATAAATATGGAGCGTTATTGGCTTTAACCAGCATAGTTTTTGCCGAGATGTTCGCTTCTGTTCCCCTCTTTTTGTTATTTTGGGGAGTAATATTTTTGTATCTAATATATTTTATTTTTAATAAAAGGAAGTTATGGTTTCCGATTAAGTTTTTTATATTTACGGTGTTTCTCTTTTTAATATTTCACTCTTTTTGGATCTTGCCATTCGTGCAGACTATTTTTTCAACTTCCTATATAACAACGAAAGGATACAGCCCTGCCGGAGATTTTCAAACATTTCAGATTTTAAGCAAAACGCTTGGCAATTTTTCTTATATAGTACGTCTTATGAATGAACCCTTTTTTGTTAATAAGAAGTCTTTAATTTGGGGCGGTATTTACTTTAATCCAGTATTTATTTTACTGTCATTTTTGGTTCCGATTTTGGTATTCGCGTCACTCTTGGTAAAAAAATATGTTAAAAATATAACTTTTTTTATTATCCTTATTGTGATTTCCCTGTTTTTTGTTGAGGGAGATAATCAGCCGTTGGGATTCATTAGTGATTTTCTGTTTACGCATTTTAGGGTATTTGAGGCCTTTAGAAACCCGTTTGAAAAGATAGGATTTCTTTTACCGTTTGCTTTTGCGATCCCTTTTAGTATAACTTTAGTTTGTTTATATGATGTATTAAGTAGACTTATCGGGCGTTATAGAGCAGAATTTTTTCTGGTATTTTTTTGCTTTTTAATAATTGTTGTTTTGCCATTTCCGATATGGAACGGCTGGATCTTTTCAAAGCCAACTTACGCAGGAGTTACGAACGTAAGCAAGGAAGTACAGGTGCCAGTTTTTTACAAAGAAGCCAATAATTGGCTTAGCAGGCAGAATGATTTGAGAACCATAGCCTTTCCTCTGGGAGGGGAAGGAATGACTTACACCTGGCCAAAGGCATATTCCGGGGTTGAATTATCCAACACTTTATTCAGCAGGCCATTTTTATCAATAGATACTTCGGTTCCTTACGCTTCAAATTTAATTCCCGACATAGAAAACTTGTTTGTAGAATACCCAAATGATTTCTGGAAAGCGCTTCCTCTTCTTGGAGCGGATAAGGTAATGGTTAGGGAAGATGTCAATAAAGACATAGAACGGTTAAGAGATCCGTCTTTTTTTGCAAAACAATTCTCGACCGGTGTAAAAAATTTTTCATTTGCTGATAGATTTGGGCCTTTGGCATTTTATTCGTTAAGTAAGCAAAAAGGGCTTGGAAGGATTTATGCCTCAGACAATATAGCCTTAACAAGCGGAGGCGATAGTTTCCTTGATTTCATACCCGCAGTTGCCTATAAAAAGGGCTTGATATTCATTGATGATAAGACAAATAGGATTAATCTTCCCGGACTTATCCATCAAACAGCGGTAAAGGGAAAAAAGATAGAACAGAAAGGACTTAAGATTACTAAAGATAATGCCTTAGCTGGTTTGCCCTCCAGTCTTTTTTTACCCAGCTCTCCTTTATATTTTTTACCCAGTCTCAAATACAATATTTTAAAGGATATAACCCCGCAATCAAGGATAGGGAATTTTTATCTGACAGAATCAGGCAAAAGGATAACCGATCTTTATAGGTTAACTCAAGAAAACAATTTTAATTACACGGATAGTCTAATTAGTCAATATAATACATACTTGGACTATTTCTATAATAATATGGGTTATTTTAATTCAAGCTTTAAGTATGAAATGCTTGAGCGGCAAAAAATAATTCTTGAAGAGATTGTTACGAGTTCCCAGGTTTCCTATAAAGATATCATTGAGAAAAGCTATAGAAAACTTGTTGATCTTCTTGTGAATCTTGGCGTTATGTCCAAGTATAGCAGTATCAATAATCAACAGGATTATTTATTGAATGTTCCTGTTTCCGGAGACTATGAACTTAGAATTGTTAAGAATGACTTTATTGATCCAACCGCTGTTACAAAAAGCAATATTGTCTTCTATGTGGATGGCGTACTTAAAAAAGAGAGACCTCTAGACAATGGTAAGTTTATAAGCTTTGGCACATTGAATTTTGCAAAAGGACGGCATGAGATATCTTTTATTTTTCCGGACAGCGCAAACACGCTCTTTAAAGAAAATAGGAAGATTACGATTTCGGCTGCAAAATCTAAGAAAGTTTTAAGTTTTCCCATAAAGGCAGTTGATACCAGCGCGGCTTATGCAATTTCGTTTGATTACCGTATCCTGAAAGGAAAAACTCCGCCGGTTTTGCAGTTTGCCCAAGACACAGATCCCCTAAATGATAAAGGATTTAAAGAACCCGAATCTGATGTTGTTCAGCCTGCCTTAGATAATTTTGAATGGAATACTTATAGATTTAGCGCTGTGCCATTTTCAAGAAGCCAAAGAGCCTATTTTAAGATTGTTGTTTCTCCTTACAACGATTGCCAGAATCAGTATATGCAGGGTTTAATAAAAATTATGCTTCAAGACTGCGGCAATAAACAATTTAGGGATCAGTTTAATTTGGAAACTAAGCTTTCTGTAAAAAACATAAAAATACAAAAAGATCCCTACTATGACGTATATCTAGTGCGAACCGCAAGCGGTAATATACCCAAGAATAGTTCTTTAAAAATCTCATATCACAGAATTAATCCCGCGGTTTATACCGTTCAGGTTAGAAATGCGAAGAGTCCGTTTGTATTGGTTTTTTCAGACAGCTTTCATGATCTATGGAACGCGTCACTTATTGATGAGAATGGAAGCGTAGGGAAAAATATTCCCCTTCGGGAACATTTCTTGGCAAATAGCTATGCAAATGCGTGGTATATAGATAAAACAGGTAACTATTCTATTAGACTTGAGTTTGGCGAAGAAAAATATCTAAGGTTTGAAGAACTTATTTCCTTTGGATCCATCTTGATTGTTGCCGTTTCTATTATTCTGATTTCAAGAAGAAAAAATGACTAAACTTAAATATATAGCATTTTTGAATTATTTTTATTCGCACTACTTTTTTTCCGCTTTTGCGATTCTTTTTGTATTTATTCTGCTGTTATTGGTTAGGAAATTTAAGTTTTTAGATAAGGCATTTGTGTATATATCGTTGTTTCTGCTTCTTATAACAATGGTTTTATCAATGATAGGAAACGATAATCCGGCAGGTGTGGCGGCAATGCTTGCAGTTGCCTTCTGGATATATGGCGCATTAGCGGCGGTATTTAAAAAGTGAAAAAAACAAAAATAGTACCAATAATTATTTTTATCCTTCTTTTATTTTTATCATTTAGAAGCTGGTTTAATACTAATTCGGTTATTGCGTATGGTGATTATCCTTTCTTTTGGAAAAGTTGGCTTGGAAGATTTAGCACAAACTATACGATTCCCTTTTCTGCATGGGCACCTTCTTCCGGGTTGGGCGGGGAGATGATATTTTTATTGGGTTCGGCGCCTTACGACTTTATAACAGGAATAGCGCTTTCTGTATTTCGTGATAATTGGAACCTGGTTCAAAGAGTAGTATGGCTTTGGCCGTTTCTTTTAATTTCCGCGGCAACGTCTTACTATTTAGCAAAAAAAATATTAGCAGGAAACAAATTTGTAATCTTTGCGCCTTTCATATTTGTTTTTAATACATACATCCTGATGGTGGTGGGCGGGGGGCAGATCGCGGGAGTGGGGTTGGCCTATTCCATTTCGCCGCTTGTTTTAATTATGTTTATAAAACTCATAAATAGTTTTACCTTACACCCTCAAAACTTCAAATCTCAAACTTCAAATCTCAAATCTCAAACCCTGGCGGGTTTGGTTTTGGCTATACAGGTGATGTTTGATCCGAGAATCGCCTACATCACAATGGCAGCTGCTGGATTGTATTGGTTTTTAAGTTTATTCCTTCTTGTAAAGCAAGAGCCTGTTTTGCTAGATAAATTCAAAAATCAAAATTCAAAAATCAAGATTACAGCCCAAAAGTTAAAAGTTTTTATTTACAGCTTTATTTTTGTCTTTATGGTTCCAATAATTGCTGCTTCTCTTCTTCACGCTTTTTGGCTTTTGCCGTTTTTCCTCTATCATCAAAACCCCATTCAGCAGTTGGGGAGCGCCTACTCAACGGTTCGTGCCGTCAAATATTTCAGTTTTGCCAGGTTTGAACAGGCAATTTCTCTCCTTAGCCCATATTGGCCGGAGAATATTTTCGGGAAGGTAGGTTTTATGAGACCGGAATTCCTCATTCTGCCGATATTGGCTTTTTCGTCGTTACTTTTTGTAACAAGTTCAAAAATCAAAAATCAAAAGTCAAAATTACAATTTAAAATTCAAGATTTTAATAACAATTCAGCAATAGAACAATCCAGCAATAAGACAGTTATCTTTTTCGCGTTGCTGGGTTTAATCGGTGCTTTTTTGGCCAAAGGGGCGCAGGAGCCGCTGGGACAGGTTTATCTTTGGCTGTTTGATCATTTTCCCGGATTTATTATGTTTCGCGACCCGACAAAGTGGTATACCTTAGTTGCTTTATCATATTCAATTTTAATTCCGTTTACTCTATGGAAGATTTATGAGTATCTTAATGCAAAAATCAAAAGTCAAAAGTCAAAAGTCAAAATTACAAGATATATTCCGAGCTTATTCTTAATACTTACTGCTTTATACCTAATACTGTTAATTAGACCCGCGCTGTTTGGGCAGTTGACCGGCACGTTTAAATCTCGTAAAGTTCCTCATGACTACGTAAAATTGGAGAAATTTTTATCATCGCAAAAAACATTCTCCAGAACTTTTTGGGTGCCGACAACGCAGAGGTTTGGATTTTATGATACTTTACATCCCGAAGTTTCCGCCCAGGCTTTTTTTAATCTTTATAATTATTCCCGTCTTCTTAAAAAAATAAGGACAAGTGATACAGAGAAACTTTTACGGGAGGCGGGAGTTAAATACGTAATAGTTCCCGATGATTCCCAGAGAGAAATATTTTTGACCGATAGGAAATATAACAATAAGCTTTATTTGCAAACGATAAATGAATTAAAGAAAATTAAATGGTTGCGCGAATTACATTGCGGACTGCGGACTGCGGACTGCGGGTTTGGCAGAATTGCCGTTTTTGAAGTGCCGCGGCCAAAGAGTCTCTTTTGGCTAAAGTCAAAAGTCAAAAGTCAAAAGTCAAAAGCAGAATACAAGGAGATTAATCCGACAAAATACGAAGTGAAAGTCTCAAACGCAAAAAAGGGGGATCTGCTCGTTTTTTCCGAAAGCTACGATAAATACTGGATTGCGAAATCTCCAATCTCCAATCTCCAATCTCAAACATATGATGGATTATTTAATAGTTTTAGGCTGTCAAAGAACGGGAGTTATAGTCTTGAAATTTACTATGCTCCTCAAAAGTGGGTAGACATAGGACTTATAATAAGCGGATTAAGTTTTTTTTCGGTAATAGCTTATATTATATTTGGTTTGAGGCGGAGGAAATGATAAAATAGCTTTGCACTTAGGTTATTAGATATTAACGGGTTTAAAATGTTGAAAGATTAAAACGGAAATTTTGATAAGGGATTACATTTTCTTCAAAATTTCAAAATAAGTTTCGGTTACTATTCCGAGAAGTCTTAGGTTATTACGAATAACAAACACGGGTATTGTTCCGTGAGCAGGAATTACAAGCGGTCTTTTTAATCCTGCCCTCACATAAATTCTATGTCCTCCGCTTTGCCTCTTGAAATTACAGCCTGCAAATAAAAGAAACTTCTCAAATTCTTTCCATTTTACAGGTGTTAGAGCAGGCATAATTTAGTTTGTAAGCGGAATAGAAAAACTTTCTGTTTGGTTTGCTATAACAACAGGCGGAATTAATACGTTATTGTCTTGTTTTTGCCATCCGAGATCTTTAAGGACCTCATCCGCTGTTCCCATTTCCATAAGTTCCTCAAAAAAAAGATTCACCGCTTCCACAAAATTTTTTTGCGCCTGTTCAAAGGTATTCCCCGACGTAGACAGGTCCAGCACGGGGGTATAAGCTACAAAAGCATCGCCTTCTTTAAGAATAGATACGGGGAGTGTAAATTGTACGCGTAAATTTTTCATAGTCTTATTGCTTGTATTGTATCATAAATGGTACGTTAACGGGTTACGAAAGCTAATAGGTTAAAGAGTTAAAGATATTGACGAATGAGCGTGGATGCTTTCGGGTTTGTAATATAGCCTTGGGAAATGGTAAAATCCAGTTGGTGTTAGATGGCGAATTTTAGATGTTCGGACTTGGAAGATTTTCAGGTTTTTCTAAAGATTTAATATTTAAGAACTGTTATGATTAGCGTTGTTGTTCCTATTTTTAACGAAGAAGAAAGCGTAAAAGATTTTTACCAAGAACTTATTAAAAATCTTAAAAAAATCCAGGAAGGCTTTGAGATAATTTTTGTGGATGATGGCTCAACGGACGAAACCCTGACCCTTCTTAAAAATCTCAAAAAAAAGGAGAATGTGAGGATTTTTTCTTTCAGAAGAAACCAGGGCAAGGCGGAGGCTTTAACCTTGGGTTTTCAAAAAGCAATAGGCGATTATATTGTTACCCTGGATGCAGATCTGCAGGATAAGCCTTCCGAAATCAAAAAGCTTCTCGATAAAAAAAGGGAGGGTTATGATGTGGTTTGCGGCTGGCGGAAACACCGCCAAGATCCATTTGCTAAAGTCTTATCTTCTAAGCTCTTTAATTTTTTGGCCGGATTGTTTTGGGGACTCAACATTCATGATTATAATTGCGGTTTAAAGGTTTTTTCTAAAGAAAGCGTTGAGTCGCTTGAGCTTTATGGCGGGTTGCACCGTTTTATTCCCCTTATCATGTATCAGCGGGGATTCAGCGTGGGTGAGGTTGCCATAGAACACAGGAATAGAATTCACGGCAGATCAAAGTATGGATTTTCCAAGCTCTGGAAAGATTTACCGGACATTTTTACCATGCTGTTTCTAAGCAAATACTCAAGCCGGCCGATGCATTTTTTTGGTCTGATAGGCGGGATTTTTATCTTTATAGGTCTTGTTATTCTTGTCTATCTTACGGTTATTCACTTTGCCGGCCAGGCAATAGGCAGAAGGCCGCTTCTTTTTTTGGGTATGCTTTTGGTGATAGGGGGGCTGCAGGTTTTCTTTACCGGTTTCCTGGCGGATTTAATACTTCATACCTTGGGGAACAATAAGACATTTAAAGCGGAAGATAGTCATACACTAAAATATTCCACAGATTAAATTAGCCTCCAGGGGAATAATTTTATTGACACTGGAACTGGCAA
Source organism: Patescibacteria group bacterium (assembly GCA_023379465.1). Next base: position 6,447 of record JAMCTM010000039.1, on the reverse strand, counting down.
AAGCACTTTACACCCCCCCTGTTGTTATATGATTCTTGCATATACGCTATGCCATATCCTAGTATGAACGCTGTGACGCCGCTTTGCCGGCTCATTGTTCTGGCGCTCTCCCTGGCGCTGTTTTTTACTGTTTTCCCCAAGAACGTTTCTGCCGCCTCCCTCGCCGGGGTCTCCGACACGATCACGACCTCCCGCCCTTCCGCCTCAGCACCCCTCTACGTCAACCAGACCGCCTCCTCAACCCAGGCGACAGTGGTGGACAACGGCTCGATGTACCTTGCCTCCGACTCGGCACAAATCAACGCTGATCTGGGGGAAACCCTGGCAACAGGTTTGAACGTCGCCTCGATGAGCGGTGAAATGACCATCATGCCATCAAATCCTGTTGGTTGGTGGAAGCTTGACGACGGCTCGGGGACAACAGCCGTCGACTCCTCGGGCAACGGCAACAATGGCACCCTGGAAGGGTCAACGGACCTGCCCGCCTGGGAAACAAACTGCGTCCAGAACGACGGATGCCTTTCCTTTGACGGCACGGATGATTATGTCCAGGTAGCGCACAACAATGGCGTTTATGATCTTACCGGTGACTTTACGATTTCTGTCTGGGTTTATCCAACAAGCTGTTCCTCCGGCTCTTGCTATATCGCGGACTACTATCACTCTGGTAACGAATACGGTCTTTACTACAACGGCAGTAAGGACATAGTGCTTCATACGATTGCCGGTGGTACTACTTATGACGTTACGTCGTCAACAAGCGCCCCCACTAATACCTGGACGTTCGTTCTCGGGACGTATGACGGGAGAGCACTTAAGCTTTACCTAAACGGCAGCCTGTCAAATTCTTATTCGGTAACGGAAACAAGAGGCGCGGGAACGGGCAGCCTTTGCATAGGTGATGCTTCGTCTGGTTCAGGGTGTGATGCTCCTGCTAACTTCCTCTTTGCTGGCAAGATTTATGATGCTCGCATTTATAACTATCCCTATATCCCCTACCGCATCGTCTACTTCCCCTCCGCCATTTCCTCCGCCCACCACGCGGGCGATCCCCTGGTGGCTGCCCAGACCAGCCTCCAGACCATCGCTTTCACTACCTCTACCCCTGTCCCTCCCTCAGGGAAGGTCACCATCGCCTTTCCCTCTCTTGCTTCAGGGGACGCCAACACCCCCGCCTCCCCTTCCGCTTCCACCTTCCAGATGAACGGCCTCTCCCCGCCCCAGATTCTGGTCTTCGAAAGTGGAACGAACATCACCGCCCACGTCACGGCTTCGGTCGCGAATCCCGCGGGAGCGGGGGACTCTCCTCAGGTAACCCTGACCCTGGATGCGGCAACCAGCCTTCCTGCCGGAGCGCCTGTCGTGGTCTACCTTGGCTGCACCGCCGGCACCTCCTCCTCCTGCACGACCCAGGATCCCCTCATCATCAATCCCACCAAGACCGCAGGGCAGGGAACGGCTGATGCCTGGACCATTCAAATCCAGACTATGGACCCCAACAACGTTGTTCTGGACACGAGCAAGGCGGCCATCGCCACCATCGAATCAACCGAAGTGTTCGCAAGCGTTGATCCAACCTTAACCTTTACCATCGAGGGGATTTCTGCTAATCAGTACCTCAACGATCTTTACAACTCCGGCTGCACGGGAGGAGACGGGGCGGACCTCACCGCCTTCTCCACCTCCCCCGACGACGTTAACTTTTACGATCTGTCGGCAGGGCAGATCTCTATCCTCGGCCAGAACCTGAGGGTCGAGACCAACGCTTCCCAGGGCTACGCCATTACCGCCACCTCCTCAGGGACTCTGCAAAACCCGGCGACAGGCTACGCCATCCACTCCTCAACCACGCCAACCAGCATGACCGCGGGCACGGAGTACTTCGGCATCCATCCTTGCGGCTCCGACGTCAACACCGGTTTCTGGGGAAAAGGAGACGTGGTGGATTCCGCAAACGGTGGCCCAGCTCTCGTGGCCTGGCCTACCCCGACCACCGCTTTGATCATCGCCTCGGGAAACTCCATCGCCAACAGTATGACCACCGTTACGTACGCCGCCACCATCTCCAGCATCTCCCCTGCCGGCGCCTACACCAGCGTCATCACCTATGTGGTCACGCCGAAGTTCTAGATCGTACCAGTTACTCATGCTACTATGATTTAAGGCTATGAGAGCGTAGGTGGGGTGGGACTAGGAGGATTGACAAGAAGGAAATTGTATTGTATCATTATATACAGTTGAGATATGAGAGGCAGCCTAAATTTAGATGGGCCGATTGGTTTTGAATGGGATAAAGGAAATGTTGGGCATATTGAAAAGCACAGCGTTGATTACAAAGAGTGCGAGGCGGTGTTTTTTAATAAACCACTGATTGTCAATAAAGATATAACTCATTCTCGAACGGAAGAAAGATACAGGGTCTACGGACAAACAGATAAGGGGAGATTAATATTTATGATATTTACAATACGAGATAGCAGAATTAGGGTTATCTCGGCTCGGGATCAAAGTAAAAAAGAGAGGGCAGAGTTCCAACAAATAGGGGGTGAGCAGCAATGAAGAAACTAAAAGCAATACCTAAATTTAAAAGTGAAGATGAAGAAGCAGAGTTTTGGGCAACTCATGACAGCACTGATTATTTTGATATAACCCGGGCGATGATTAACCCGGTTTTCCCCAAACTCAAGCCATCTACCAGGACCGTTTCAATTCGTTTACCTGAGTCGCTGATAGCCGCCTTAAAGACTCTTGCTAATAAAAAAGATGTGCCTTATCAGTCATTGGTCAAGATCTTTTTGTCGGAAAGGATTAAAGAAGAAACCCTTGGCCCTCTTTCTTAAAAGAAAGAAGGGGTCGGATTTTATAACTAACTGCCTCTTGCAGGTAAACGATTCGTTTATTTCAATACGAAAATATCGCTAATTTGTTTTATTAAATTAGCTCTTAGGGGATTTTTTCTCCGCAAGGATCATTGTCCAGGCAAAGGGAAGTCTTACTTTATCTATTTTCAGGCCGTTTCCTGTAAGAAATTTTTTGAAGGCGCCAGGCGTCCAGTGCTGAATGTGTTCCGGGTGCGCTCCTAAATGGAGAAGATTCTTGCCCCTTAAGATGCGCTGAATGGTAAACCATGGCTCATTGGGGACTGTTAATAAAAGATATTTTTTACCGACGCGGGACATTTCTTTAAGCGCTTTCTGCGGGTCGGTAAGATGTTCCAGGACTTCTGTACTTATTACTAAATCAAAAGACTCGTCTTGATAGGGAAGCTCATAGGCGGTTCCTTGTTTTATCTTAATCCGGGGAAACATTTTTTTGCCAAGAGCGATTGCTTCTTTTGTGTATTCTATGCCTTCCAGCTCTTTGCCAAGTTGATTTTCTTTAAGTTTGTTGAGAGTGAAGCCTTCTCCGGCTCCAACGTCGAGGATTTTCCGGGGGTTGATATCCCTGACAATTAAAATAAGAGAGGCATAGAAATTATTTATTAAAAATTTTTGAAGAGGGTTATTGCTGGACATCTTTATAAAGTTCGTGGGGGTTTGAGTTCTGGCCATAAATAAGGTAAGATAAGGGTATTATAAAGATAAATAGATGAAGTTACAAGACGCAGTCTTTTTGTTGGTTTTTGCCTTTCTTCTCTATAAAAGAAGCCCCAGGCGGGCGGTTATTGCGGGACTGGCGTCTCTTATTTTATCCATTCCCCTTTTTTCATTTTGGATCTTTTTTACAGCGGAGCGTTTGGTATACTACGGAGCCGGTTTTCTCCTTTTGTCTATTATTTTTCTTATAAAAGATATTTATGCGGATAGGAATTGACATCAGCCAGTTAGCTTACGAAAATACAGGGGTGGCGAATTACCTTCAAAATCTTGTTAGTGAACTGCTTCGGATAGACAAGAAAAATGAATATGTGTTATTTTTTTCGTCATTGAGAAATAATTCTCAATTCTCAATTCTCAATTCTCAATCAAATTCAAATATTATAATGAAAAAATTTAGAATCCCGCCGAAACTCCTCGATTTATTATGGAACAAGTTACACATTGCCCCCATTGAATGGTTTATCGGCGATGTTGATATTTTTATTACCTCCGACTGGACAGAGCCGCCTGCCCAAAGAGCGAAAAAAGCAACCATCCTTTATGATCTAATTGTTTACAGATGTCCCAACGAAACCGATAAGAGAATCGTCGCGGTTCAGAAAAGAAAACTGGAATGGGTAAAAAAAGAATCGGATATTGTTTTTTGCATATCCGAATCAACCGCGCAAGACGCGGTTCAAATTCTTGGAATTGACAAAAATAAGTTAAACGTTGTTTATCCGGGATTATGAAAAACAATAAGATATTTCTTTTTATAGACGGAACTAATTTATACGCAGGACAATTTCAGCTTTTTGGTCCTGACAAATATATTAATTTTCCTGCCTTTTTAAGGGAAATAGAAAAAAGTTTAAGAATTAAATTTGATAGAATTTATTTTTATGCCTCTTATTCTCCGAAATCTAATAAGCCAACAGCTAGAGAAAAAACATATCTAAAAAATGAAGCTGTATTTTATCGATCGGTAAAATCTATACAAAATCTTACGTTTTTTAGAGGTTATAGGTCAAAAACAAGCGGCCAGGAAAAAGAAGTAGACGTCAAGCTCACGGCAGATATAATATCCTATGCGTTCCTTGATAAATATCATGAAGCATATTTATTTTCAGGGGACGCAGATTTTCTACGGGCACTATTTTCTATTAGAAAGTCCTACAACAAAAAGAAATTGTATCTCTTATGTCTTCAAAATAAGCTTATGTATCAAGGGATTTTTCATTTTAAAACATTCATAATTAATTTAGTTGGTAATAAGAAGTTTAAAAAAGAATTAAAAAATATTGAGTATGTAGAGATTAATTTAGAGGATATTGTAAAAAAGATATAAAAAAGACCCCGAATACATGTATTCGGGGTAGGTTAATGGCAATTTAACACAAAATTTGTTTTTTGTCAACCTTTAATTACGCCGTATGACTATTGGAATTAACGGATATGAGGCGGTTGTGCCCCGTTTCGGATTTGATAAAAAAACAGGCTTGCCAAGCAGAGTCGGCAGCAGCGAGTTTTGTTTCCGGCTTTTGCTAAACTTGGCTAAGCTGGATAAGAAAAACAGGTACAAAATTTATATCCCGCCTTTAGCTTCAGGATTAAACCCTCAAGGCATGGGTTTGCCCGCGGAAAGCGAGGCTTGGAGCTACGTTTTTGTCAGAAAGAGGATCAGGCCATGGACGGCAACGGATCTTTCCCTACAGCTTTTTAACGATAGAAAAAGGCTTGATGTATTTTTTTCCCCAACCCACTATCTACCCTTCTATACGCCCAAAAAGTCTATAGTAACAATTCTGGATTTATCTTACATTCATTTTCCACATCTTTTTACAAAGAAGGACCTTTTTATGCTCAAATGGTGGGGCGGATATTCTATTAAGAAAGCCTCAGATATACTGACCATAAGCATGGCTACGAGAAATGATATAATTAAAACATATAAAATTTCGGGCGGTAAGGTAGCAGTTGCCTATCCGGGGATAAAAAAAATATCAGATATCAGATATCAAACATCAGACATGGATAAACTGAGAAAAAAGTATGGAATAAACGGGGAATATATTTTATTCGTCGGAACACTTCAGCCGAGGAAGAATATTGCGCGTCTGGTTGAGGCATTCTCAAAAATCAATAATCAAGAAACAAAAAGTAAAGAGCTAAGTTTGGTAATTGTGGGTAAGAAGGGCTGGATGTGGGAGGAAATTTTGAGAGCGCCAAAAAAATTTGGCGTTGAGGGCCGGGTTAGATTCTTAGAGAGTGTTAGCGATCGGGAGTTGCCTCTATTTTATCAAAACGCGCTTTGTTTTGTTTTGCCAAGCCTTTACGAAGGGTTTGGATTGCCGGTTTTAGAGGCAATGCAGTATGGCGCCCCGGTGATAACCTCAAATGTTTCAAGTCTGCCGGAAGCAGGCGGAGATGCCGCAGTTTATATTGACCCTTACAATATTTCGGATATCACTAATAAATTGGAATTAGTAATTCGAGATTCCGAATTAAGACAGAAAATGATTAAAAAAGGCCTTGAGCAGGTTAAGAAATTTAGCTGGGAAAAAACAGCCCGGGAAACATTAAAGGTCTTGGAAAAATAACAAACGAATTTTGATACAATAATTTTAACCATTAAAGCAAATGAAGGATAGAACAGGCCAAGAGCTATCGGGAAAAGAGATAAAAATAAAAGTAAAAAACAGATTTTTTACTGTAATGCTGGAATTTTGGCTGATGTTTCTTCATTATGTTGTTGGCTACACGCCGTCTCACTTATTCCGCCGTTTCTTTTATCGTCTGTCCGGAATAAAAATTGGCAGGGGTTCAACTATTCATATGGAGGCGCGTGTTTCTAATATCTGAAGGGTGG
>JAMCTM010000038.1 GCA_023379465.1 Patescibacteria group bacterium | reverse complement strand
GAAAATCAGATTTTTAATAAAGATCAAGAGTTCAAGCGAGGATACGAAAAATTGGTTAAAAATAAAAATGTTTTAATCGTAGAAGATTTAACTACAACCGGCGGATCCTTAAAAAAGGTTATCGGCGCTGTTAGAAAAGCGGGAGGCAAAAGACTTTGGGCATGCGTTATGGTGAATCGTAATCCAGACGAGATAAATTCCAAGACTATCGGCGTCCAATTTAGTCAGCTTGGAATTGTAGCGGCTGAGGCATTTGACGAAGATGAGTGCCCATATTGTAAAATAGGCAGACCAATCAATACGACTGTTGGTCATGGCAAGGAATACTTAAAAAGTAAGTAAGGTTGATTTAGCTTTTTAAATCTCATAAAATGATATTTAAGTGCCGTCTTAGCTCAACGGTAGAGCAGCGGTATCGTAAACCGCAGGTTGTCGGTTCAAATCCGACAGACGGCTCCATAGTTAATAACAAGAAAAAATATGATTCGCTCAAGAATAAGAAGGAGAATTGACAAAGAAAGCAGAATCACTCTTGTCTTAAGTCTTTTTGGAGTACTGCTTATATTGATCTTCGGCTTAAAATTCGGAATACCTCTTTTAGTAAACCTTAGCCTTTTCCTGGAGGAAAACAAATCCCAACAAGAAACAAAAACATCTACCAAGCAAACTGAATTTTTATCGCCCCCCATATTAGACCCTATACTCTATGCCACTAACAGCGCAAAAATTTCCATATCCGGTCTTGCTTCACCGCAAAACAACATAAAACTCTATATTAATGATGAGCTTATCGGTGAAACAATGTCTCAAAAAAACGGTAAGTTTATTTTTAAGAATATTACGCTTAATCAGGGACAAAACTCTATAAAAACCAGGGCTCAAAAAAATAATAGCCAGAGTGATTTTTCACAAACCCAAATTATTACATTTACAAACAAAGATCCTTCCTTATCTATCGAAGCCCCAACGGATGGCCAATCTTTTTCAAAAGGCGATAGTCCTATCCTGATAAAAGGAAAAACAGATCCCGGAATTAGGATTACGATAAACGGATTTTGGGCTATAGTTTCGGACAGCGGAGACTTTTCTTATCAACTTCCGCTAACAAACGGAGACAACCAGATAAAAATAAAAGCGACAGATGGTGCAGGAAACACAACGGAAAAAGATCTAACGGTTAAGTACTCTTCTTAAATCGAAGCCATAACCCACACCCACTCCATAATAAACGGATAAAATAAACTATTAATAAAAAATGAGCCGATAAATAAGCCGAGGGCGGAGGAAATAAATACTATCCCAGTTAACTTTAAATTTTTATTCTTTTGATTAATTTTTAAAGCCTGTAATTTTAAAATATTTAACCACATAAAAACATAGGCTATTAAACCTGCTATTCCCGTTGTTGCCGTAACGAACAAAAAACTGTTGTCTGTTCCCGCATCGGCATGGCTAATAATAGCGGTTTTGGCGGTTCTAAATCCGTATCTAATTTGAGCATACCTATAGGCGTCAAAGCCTATGCCAATTAAGGGGTTTCTTGCAAAAATAGACAAGGCGTTTCCGGCGGAAACTAATCTTTCCATGCTTGAATACTCTCTGAAAAAATTTGTCCCCTCCGACTTAAAGGCTCTTGGTGAAATAAGAACAAAAACTATAATTAAGGCTAAAAATCCGAATATATATTTTTTGGGTAAACGATATAAAATAAAAAAGATTGTCATACCAATAATAAGCATTACTAAGGCACTTCTTGAATAAGTAAGGATTATCGCCGCTAACAAAAAAAAGTCAAAACCCAAAAACAAAGACAGTTTGATTTTGTTTCTTTTCAGATAATTAATCGTGTATCCAAACGCTAAGATGAAATTAAGCGCTAAAAATTCTCCCAGAAAATTCGGATCTAAAAAACTTGAAAACATTCTATACAAATGCTCATCCCAGCCAAGATAATATAGGTTTCTGAGACTTGGATAAAGAAAAAACTGAATATATCCTCCAAGCGCAATTAGGCCTGCCGCACAAGTTTTTTAGATCCGAATTTTCTGCTTAAAACTATCATTAAAATCCTTAACGATAAAAAATATTGCCGCGTAGAAAACCCATCTCACAAGATAAAGAAAAGAGATAATAAATTCTGCTGTATTTAAAAATCTTGAATTAATAGCAAGCGACACTAGGGCAATACCGACAAAAAACAATAAGGGTTTTGTTAGGAATGAATAGTTAACGCCTTTTCTCCGAAAAGTATGATAGAACAACCAATAAGCTACTAATAGACCGACCATAAAATCATTCGCGGTGATCCCTATGCCTGAAGTTGACTGATAGCGCAACAATTCTCCTGATGGCAGCATAAATATAAACAGAACAAATAGGAATCTTAGTATTTTCATTTTTTTATAGGCTTTTCGTATAAACTAACATGAGTGATACCATTATAATATATCCTTCTCCGCGATAGATATATACGGGGAAGATTACCATTCTGAACAGCAATATAGTTAAAAGTGTGGCCATTTTTAATCCAGGAAGAATCTGCAAAAGGAAAGTCTACGTAATAAAGATTATGAAATCCGTACAATAATACATTATTATTTTTAACTATTCTCTTTATGCCTTTGTCTATATCATAAAAATCCCCAAAAGAAAAGTTTAGATTCTTAACAAGAAATGTTTGTTTAGTCTCTTTATGCAAAATAACAGGAATATACTTATAATTTGCGGCGCCTCTATAAACTATAGAAATTAAAGAAACTAAAATCGCAAAGCTTAAAATAAATATTTTTAAAAAATTGTAGTTTTTTTTCAAAAATAATTGTTCCAAAACCGCTCCGGCAACAATAGAAAATGCGGGAAGGTATGGCAGAATAAATCTTCCGCCACCTGTCCTTGGCGTAAAATACCAAACAATAATTGCCAAAGCGGAGTAAAAAGAAACAATCCTTACCTTCCCTGAAAACTTCTTAAAAAAGTAAACAACAAGCGGCAAAAAGGCTATATAAACCGGAGAAATCGGATCAGATAAATGAGTAAACATCAACCAAATATCTCTAATAAAGTTAAGGAGATCAAAAAGATTGTGACTTATCGAAATCTTGTAAAGATTACTGAAAAATGGATATATCGGACTGCCGGTATTTACAAATGAGGAAATAAACCAAGGAGCCACCATTAACAAGCTTAAATACCAATAGACCAGTAAATTAATAATTACGGGAGTCAATTGTTTTTCGTTTGAATCATTAGAAAAAACATAATGGTGAATTATTAAGATAGTAAATATTAAAAGCGAGCCAATTGCCAAAAGCTTTACCGATATCGCAAATCCTAACATGATTGCAAAAATTATCAACCGCTTGGTATTTTTTTCTTCAAGCCAGTTTATAAAGCCCCACAATGCCATTGTTTCAAAAAATGCCCTAGCCAAATCAACATATGCCGTAATAGACTGCCAATCAACAACAAGATTCGAATAAAAAATCAGAACAACAAGAATAGAAGTACGGCCTTTAAAAAATTTTCTGGATAATTTATATAGCGCAAAACAGGTTAATAATCCGAATGAAAAATGAATAAGTTTAGCCGTTATCGCATTCCTGAAAGAAAGGGCTGCGATATAAATCATTTCTGTTAATTTTGGCATCGCGCTGTAATAAAGAAGACCTCCGGGAATATAAAATACTTTATGATTTAAAAGATAAATTTTAGGGATTGTTAAATGATACCAAAGCGCATCAAACCCAAGTTCCGGACCTAATGCTCCCACAAGGTTTATTACCATCTGGATGGCAAATAAAAAAACGATAATCGAAATCAATTTATCCTCGGCGCACTTTTTAATGATCCGTTTAACAATGTTTGTGATGGTTTTATTTTTAAACCATAATAAAAGTACTCTGCCACGCAGTAGTATATTGTTGCATTGCACTGCAATAACAACAAAAGCAAAAACCAAAGAAGAAAAGATTATGATATTCTTATAAAGAAGATCAAAGATTCCCAAGAAAAATATCAGATATGAATAAACCCCGATAAAAACCGCTGTTAAAAACATAGACCTCCCTTACAAAGAAAATAGAAAATATAATTTACAAAAATAAATATGACATAAATTATAAAAAGGCTAACCAAAATTTTATTTAGATTATTTTGAAATTTTATATACATATGTATCATCAATTTTTTTAACAAACGTTACATTCTTTAAATTTTCGAGGTTTAGCAATACTTCTTTTATATTCGGCACTGTCTTTGTATTTACCGCAAACTTATTTTTGTTAAGTCTGCTATAAAGTGTTTGGTCAACAAGAATATAATCAACTCCTAATTTTTTTAATCTGGAGATGCTGTCTTGGGTGGGAAAATTTAATAATTCATATCTAACTAATTTCTGCCATTCAGGAGGAGAAAAACCACTGTATCCGTTTAGCATTTTGGGAAAGCTTAAAGTAAAGTAATATTCTCTCCTTAGCTCATATTCCGTATATGGCCACATGTCCCAGTTAAATATAGGCATTTGGATAAAAGATTCATTTTTGGATTGCCTTGCAATCCAATGATACACTTTTGGAAAATCCTTTTTTGCAGGAATACCATAAAACTTCATTGGAAATTTATATTCTGCGATAATTGCCAAAAATAGAATTATACAGAGCATTGTTTTCTTTGTTGTTTTCATATTTTTCAAGACACTTGATAAAAAAATCGCAATCACCACAGAGGACGCAATAATAAAAAGCATTTCCCATCTTGAAGAATTTCTTATTCCTTTAAATCCTGGAATTATATAGTAAAACAATGCATACGGAAGAATTATCGGAAATGGTTTATGTATTGTATGTCTCCCTAAATGAAGAGCCGGGCCAAGGCTTAACAGCAAGCCAAAAATAGATGTTATGAAAAATGAATTAAGAATGTAATCCCTCCTACTAAACTGTTTTATTGCATAAACTACGGATAAAATAACAAGAAGGCTAAAGACCAATCCCAGGTATCCGGGTTTTAACTCCGCATTTGCGGGAATTTTTTCAAGGGAAGCAAGGCCCAAAAGCGGCTTCTGCAGTCTGGTAACTCCGGAGGGATAAAATAAATCTTCCGGCTGGAGCGCAAAATGAATCGTGTCCCTAATATCTCTAGTATAATGAAATCTATTAGACACCTGGTAATAAGGAATTATTATAGGGACTGTAATAAAAAGCGTAAAAAACAATATAACCATGACTTTTTTTGAGAATATATCCTTAAGTCTGACCTTTTTATAGGCAAAGAGGAAAAAAATCATAAATAACACCCAAAAAATTATAAAATAGCCCGGCAGAAAACTGTTGTAAACCTGAAGCAAAAAAAATAGGCACGAAAGCAGCAAATACTTATATTTAGGATTATTCAGATAGATAACAAAAAATAAAACTGAAAAAATTACCCATTCTACAGAGAGAATCTGCAAATGGCCGGCTCTGGCAAGCACCGCTGGCGAAAAAATAACCAGAATTCCCGAAAAAAGCGAAGCGGCAAAATCCCTTGTTATATAAAAACTCAAACAAAATAAAGAAAATCCAAGCAGTAAAAGAGAGGTAATTAAAGTAAAATTAAAAGCTGCCATAGGTTCACCAAGTATTTTTGTCGGGATTAAAGCAAGCAAGCTTGAGGTTACAAATATATCGGAAAAGGCTAATGTGTTTCTGTACGGAAAATATATACTGGCATCAAATAAATGGAAAGGGTTCAAAAACAGAATATGCATAACCCAATTCTGAATATAGGCTATAAATAATTCGTCGCCAAGGCCAGGAGTCAAACTACCCAAATGGAATATCAGAGGATATGTGATATAGATCGCCAGGACCAAGAATATAATAAACGACACAAGATAATACGCTTTTTTAGTCATCGTACTTCTTTCTTATGATATATCGTCCATAATTTTCCGCGGACCAAAAAAGAATGAAAACTCATAAATACTGAGAAAACAAACCCGGGCAATCCGTCTAAAAAACCCATTTTAAAAAAATAGTTAAGAAAAAATTTACCCAGCGGATAAAAAATGACTGATAACCAGTATCCATGGATACCTATCGTATACAGTTCTTGTGATCTTAAATCAGTATAGAAATTTATTTCTTTTAAAAATTCCGAAATTGTTTGATGGGGATAATGCAAAAGCGGATTCTCCAGTCTGCCAATCCTACCTCTAATCCTCCATTCTTCATGAACTTTCCCTTCCCACCTTCCTGCATTTTTCTTAGCGAGGCGCAAAAGTTTAATATTGCCCGTTTCCCCATGTCTTAACTGCCTCCCCCACATAAAATCTCTTCTTTGAATGTAAAATCCATCAAATCGGCTAATTGGATTAGCGGCCAATTGAACTATTTCCTCGCGGAGCGAAGATGGCACTCTTTCATCTGCGTCAACAAAAATAATCCAATCGCCTCTTGCCTTATCTAAGCCAAAGTTTCGCTGCGCTGAAAAATCCCCAGCCAAATGACGTCGGTAAATTTTGATTCTTGATTCTTGATTTTGAATTATTTCAATCGTTCTGTCTTTTGAATAATCATCAATAACAACAATTTCATCACACCACAAAAGCGTCTCAAAACAATCAACGATGTTTTTTTCTTCATTTTTGGTTAAAACTACCGCGCTTATCATATTCTTAAATCATGATTTGTAAATCATTTCTCCATTATTTCTCTAAGGTGAATTTTTTTATTATCTTCGCTAATAACAAATTTAACAGGCGCAGGCCGATCGGTTGATCCATGCCCCAGCCACCAGGTCAAATACTCATAATTCATCGTAAAACTGGCAAATTGACTGCCGGGGCCCTTTCCAACAATATTATACCTTCTGCCATGCGCCTCTTCCACAATTTTTTTTGCTATTGAAAGTCTTTCCGAAAATGTCGGCCCGTAAAGACCATATTTACCCAGCAAATAATTTTTTGAAAGCAAATAGTGCGTGTTTAACAACATAAGGAGACAAAAAATAGCGACCGCCAAAATTTGTGCCGGTTTGCTTAAGCTAATAATTAGCCAATCGAAAACCAGGGCAATAAGAATTATTGTGCTTGGAAAAAGCATAGGAAGGTAAGCTTCCGATGGCGTCATGCTGGCGATAAATCCTAGAAAAAGAATTAAAAAGGAGGCCGTCAGAATAAGATAATTCGTATTTCGACTTAAATCTTTTGTTAAAATCTTTACTTTAACGATATATATTATTAAAGCAGTAATGGTGGCAAAAAAAATCCAGGTTATAAAAGTACTTTGCGGAAAAACTAAGAGCCTAAATTTTTCAGACAGAAAATTAAAGACTGTCCCGAATTGACTTGAATTATGTGTGTTTCTGGCAAGGTTAGCGAAAAAAGATACTGCTTTATACCCTATCCAGCCGGCAAAAATTAGAGTCTGCCTAAAACTGTGAGAAAAGTCGTAAATAATAACAGGCGTCATCGGGATAAGAAAGGCGGGAATAGAAAGGGCTAGATTTTTTACCCTTATCCTCGGACGATAAATTAAATAAATTAGGATAATCACAAAAACCAAAACGGTGGTGGCAAGTTCAAGGTTGTACAGTATGCCAATCAAAAACGCAAGGATGGGCAAGAGTTGACCCTGTCCTTTAATCCACCGATAAAGAAAAAGTATAAAAAGGATGACAAAAAAAGGAATCAGGCTTGTATGGTAGGGCATACGGCTATGAATGACAATAAGCGGCGAAGAAGCGAAGAAAGCGGCGGCAATCAAACCTATTCTTTTTGAAAATAGTTCCGCCCCGGTTTTATACAGCAGAAAAACCGATAAAACACCGGCAAAAGAGGTAAAGTAGGCAGGAGCCGTGGGATTAAAATTGGTTATCCTAAAGATGACTGCCAAAAGATATGTCCACAAAGGCCCCTGATGAAGCCAGGTATGGCTGGCGGTAATACCAACCAAAGGAATCTTGCCGGTCAGAAGCATATCCCGCGCCGATAAATAAAACCAGCCCTGATCGCCGATAAACATCATTAACTGCGGCAGATGATAGAAGCGTAAAAAGGCTGCCAAAGCAAGAATTAGACCAAGAATAAGCGTATTTGCGTTAATTCGTAAAAAGCCTTCGACAAGAGAGGCGGTAATTAGACCAAAATGTTTTCTAAAATAATAAAATCTGCTTTTTTGAAAAATTTTATCAAGATTTTGAACCTTCTTTGTGCTTTCTCCCCAAAGATGAACAACCCTTGCTTCGGGAATTATTTTAACCCCGTAACCAAACCTTCTTACTCTTTTACAAAGATCGCTCTCTTCAAAGTAGAGAAAAAAATTATCATCAAACCTTTCTATTTTTTCGAATAGATTTTTCGAAATCATAAAAGCGGTCCCCGGCACAACCTCAGCGTCCCTAGGCTCTTTCTTATTCCAATCAAACAGATAGTATTTTTTATAAATCGGATTTTCCCGCCAGATTTTTGAAATAAAAGAGAGAGAAAAAATGGCGGTGATTGGCGTAAGCGCTCTCGTTCCCTGCAGTTTATAACAAACTCTATTCCGATCCAAAAGCAGCGGGGCTGCGATACCTGTTTTACTATCCTTAACCAGAAAACCGTAAAGTTTGTCAATTGCCCCTTTTTCAACAATTGTATCTGGATTCAAAAAGAATAAGTAGTCACCTTTTGCGTGTTTTGCTCCCAAATTATTTCCCGCTCCAAAACCAATGTTTCCCGGGTTCTTAAGATATAAAACCTTCGGGAACTTTTCTTTCAGTTCTTTTTCAATGTCCTTTTTCTCATCATTGTCAACGACAATCACCTCAAAACCAACCCTTGGCTTAAATGCATAAATTGAAGAAAGACAGTCAAAAAGTTCTTTTTTGACCTTGTAGTGAACTATAATTATTGAAATCTTTGGTTTCATAGCATGATTAGATGATTAAAACTCTAATCGAAAAAGCCTTTTTCTTTTAAAATCTCAATAAATCTTTCAACGCTTTTCTGCCATGTCCAATTTTCGATATATTTTCGGCCGTTAATCCCAAGCTGTCTTCTTAAGGCTTCCTGTTTTAAGAGTTCGTCAAGAACCAAATGTAAATCTTTCGGATCTCTCCTGACTAATAATCCCGTCTTTCTGTCTACAACCGACTCCTCAAATCCGCCCTCACGAACTGCCGTAACCGGCACCCCGCAGGCCATTGCCTCCAAAGGAATAAGGCCAAAAGGTTCGCTTTGAGAAAGACAAACTACAACCTCTGCTCTATTATATGCCCTGACCTG
>JAMCTM010000037.1 GCA_023379465.1 Patescibacteria group bacterium | reverse complement strand
CCTCTAACATCTCAACTCTCTCTGTTAATTCATAGATCAGTTGTATCAATTCACCTCTTGGGGCAGTTAAGAGATCTGACATATTGATCTAGTGTAGCATAGTTATGTCAGGAGTGTGAGTTCGTTCTTATTATCCCCTACTTTCTTATATGTTAAGTTAAGTCTTTGTCAGAAGAGCTATTAAAACAGAAAAAGACATAAACTCGGAAGATATTGTGCAAACCGGTTTAAGCGGATCAGAAACACAGGAGGAAAATGCGGATTAAATAAATTCCTCCGCCCTTTTGTATTCAAAGATCTCCTCCGGGCTAAACCAAAGCGTTTTCTCAAAATTTGCCTCCTCCAGGCTTGCGGATATGTGAACCAAATTCATAACCCCCCTTTTCTCATCATTGGCATAGGCGGCGGAATCCGTGGAATAATCCCCTCTTATGGAACCTGACGGAGCATTAACAGGCATGGTGGGGCCGGCCAGATTCACCACGTTTTCAACCGCGTGCCTGCCCTCCAAAATCATTGCCACCATAGGGCCCGAAGAAACATAGTCAAACAGCCATCCCCTAACCATTTTTCCAAGTTCCAAGGGATCCTCCGTCCCCAAATCCTTCAAGGCGTTTCTGCCGTATTTTGTATAGGTTTTAAGTGTTTTCTCTCCCCATCTTTTAAGGGTGTCTTCGTCATCGCTCTTATAATGTCTTATCAAAAGGTCTTCCTTTGGCCAAACCATCTTCATGGCCGCGATCTTTAGACCCATTCTCTCGAATCGGTGGATAAGATCGCCCACCAAGGCTCTTTTTACCCCGTCCGGCTTTATTAAAACAAATGTCTGCTCCATAATGGAAGTAACTATAATACTGACAACTGGTAAAAGCGAGTGAATGAATTTTTTGAGGATGGATGTCTGAGTCCTGCCAAGCAGGACGAGTTGCACCCGCAAAAAAATTTATTCACGAGCGATAAATTACCTTGCCTATAAACTCTACTTTATCAAACTCCGAAACCTTTGTCCATCGGCAAAATTGCCTATCACCGCCAGCTTAAGAGGCCTGGACAAATACCTTTTAGCCGCCTGTTCTACATCCTCAACGGTTATCTGCCGTATTTTTTCTATCACCTGGTCCGGATTGTAAATTTGTTTTTCTAAAAGTTCCTGGTTAGCGTAAAAGCTGGCCACGGATCGGCTGTCTTCAAGATCAAGCACCAAATGCCCTTTTATAAGCTCCTTTGCTCTTTGCAGTTCTTCCTTGGTAATTGCTGACTTTTGACTTTTGACTTTTGAAATCTTGCCGTATTCCTCAACCATCACCTTTATTGCCTCTTCTATCCTTTTTGGGTCAACCCCGGCGGTTGAAACAAAACTGCCGCAGTCGGAGTAGTGATCCGAAGAACTGCGGACATAATAGGCAAGTCCTCTTTTTTCTCTTATCTCATGGAAAAGACGGCTGCTCATTCCCCCTCCCAGGATAGCGGCTAAAATAGACAAAGGATATCTGTCCTTATGGTTTAGGAAAACAGTCCGAACCCCCAGGGCGATATGCGCCTGTTCTGTTTCGCGGCTTTTGATTAAAACCTGAGGCTCATCCTTACCCTCCGGAGCTTCCTCGTATTTATTGGTGGCAAAAACATTCATTCCGCCGAAAAACCTTTCCGCCATTTCCAGGGCTTTTTTAGGATCTATGCCGCCTGCTATCACAAGGGTCATATTGGAGGCGCTGTAAAGACCCGACATGTAAGAAACAAAATCACTCCTGTTAATCTTTCCGATGACCTCTTTCTCCCCTGATATATCCCATCCCAAAGGCGTATCGGCGTACAAAAGTCTTTCGTAGACATCCCCTATTTTTCTGGACGGGGTGTCTTCGTAGAGATTAATTTCTTCCAAAATCACCCCCCGCTCTCTGTCTATTTCCTTGGAATCCAAAAGCGAGTTTTGCAGCATATCGGCCAAAACATCCAAACACAAATCTATATGGTTTTTCGAGGATTTAATGTAATAGCCTGTCTCCTCCTTGCCGGTAAAGGCGTTAAATTCTCCGCCTATTCCCTCGATCAAAGAAGAAATCGCCATGGCGGAGGGCCTTTTGGCTGTTCCTTTAAATGCCATGTGTTCCAAAAAGTGGGAAATGCCGTTATTGCCGCGGTTTTCATAGCGGCTGCCTGCCCCAACCATTGCCAAAACAGTCGCGCTCTCAAATGATGGCATTGGGATAGTTAAAACCCGAAGGCCGTTTCCTAAAACAGTGCGGGAAAATTGCATAAACCCATTTTACCACTTAAAAATTATTTTGCAAGAGGAAAAGATACACAAAGATATGTATAGATTATAGTTTGATATAGATCACCAGTCGCCCCAGGCGTGGATTTACCTTAACGCCCCGAAAAACTGCTGAAACTCAGTCTCTTGACATAAGGTAATAAATGCCCTAGAATAGGTAGTATATGTCGCAGATCAGATTAAACAAAACGCCGGAAATAGAAGAAGTTTTAGCTTTTCTCCGAAGCAGGTATCGGGTATTATCTGAGGCCGAAATTATTAAAGTAGCCCTTGCCGAACAATATAAAAAAGAAATAAGCGAACTGCCGCTTGTAGACGAAGAAACGGAAAAAATGATCGCAAAGGGAATGAACGATTATAAAAAAGGCCGCTACACTGTGCTCAGTTCTGACGAAGATATTGATAAACACCTCGACAGTCTATAAATAACATGTTTAGTCTTATTGCTACTTCCGGTTATGACGACGCGTATAAAAAACTCATAAAAGGTAATCCGGAAAAAGAAAAAAGGACAAAGAAAGCGGTTAAATTAATCCGTACCGATCCTTTCTATCCTTCACTAAAAAGTCATAAGGTCAATACAAGAAATTTTGGAGAAAAATGGAGCAGTTTTATAACCGGCGATTTACGTATTATCTGGGATTTTGATGAGGTCGAGAAAAAAATTATTCTTTTATTTACTATTGCTAAACATTCAGGATCGCATCGAGAGTATAAATAAAGTCTGGCCGAGGAAAAACGGAAAGCACGGCTAAAGCTTTATCTCACATCTTCTCCGGCGACTCAATACCCAAAAGGTACAAGCCCGTTTTGATGATCCGGCCAACCGATTCTGTCAAGAGCAGTCTAAAGCCCTCATTCTCCGAACCGATGATTCTTTGCCTCTGATAGAAAAGATTAAATCTTTGGGCAAGATCAAACATAAAAAAGCAAATGATATTGGGCGAAAAATTTTTGGCGGCCTCCTCAACTGTCTCGGGAAAGCGATAAATCGTTCGAAGAAGATCGAGTTCCTCCATCTCAAGTTTTAAATTTTGAATTGTACTTTTGACTTTTGACTTTTGACTTTTGACTTTTGAAAGCACACTGCGTGTGCGAGCATACGTGTACTGCAGGTAAGGACCCGAATCCCCTTCAAGGCTAATTGACGCGTCGAGATTAAAAATAATCTCAAGTCCGATACCGTTTTTCAAAAGCGCGTACTTTACGGCACCCACCGCAACAATCTCAAGGGTCTTTTCATCCATCTTCGGATATTCTCTTCTTAAACATGCCTTTACTTCGTCTAAAAGCCGCTCGCCGGTTACAACATTGCCCTTTCTGCTGCTCATTTTACCTGTGGCAAGACGCACCATTCCATGGCCGATATGCCTTGTTTTAGAGGCAACCTCCGGCATAATCCGGTCCATTGCCGCCATAAGTACCTTGAAATATTCATTAATCTCATTGCCGGTGATAATTACCGAGGCGTTGGCCGGATAATCTTGGAATTTCTGCCAGTTTAAACCTAGCTCTTTTGCCTCGTAGGTTGGCAGGCCTTGGGAATTGACAAAAACCCTGGTATGAAACCCGTATTTCTCTCCCCGAAAAACAACCGCCTCCCCGCTTTGCTCAAAAATACCGTTTTCAATGTTTTTCCCGACAAGATCCAAACCGATTTTTCCAACCCTTGATTCAAAATAATAGTAATCAAACTTAGTTCCCAAACGGGAATAAATTGTCTCAAAATATTCCAGGCTCCAGGCCCTGCCTTTCTCATACAAACTGTTGATTTCGGGATCCGACTTGTCATAGATCTTCCTGTTGAGGCCGTTAATAGCTGATTTTGCCGCTTCGTTTTCTTCGTAATCTCTTGCCCCATAGGCATAAGCCTCGCCTAAGAACTTTACCCGCTCTCCAATCTCTTTCTTTTCTAAATTTGTAATTTGTAATTTGTAATTTGTAATTTGTAAAACTGCGTACAGGGCCTTTGCCACATGCATTCCCACATCTCCCTGGTAACACGCCCTCTTCACTTCGCTGCCCTGGGACTCTAAAAGACGGCAGATTGATTCTCCGGCGGCATTGCTGTAGAGATGTCCTATGTGAAACTCCTTAAAAGGATTGGGGTCCGTAAATTCAACCATGATCTTCTCCTTTTTGCTTTTACCGCTCCCGCCAGCCCTTTTTTTATTTTTTATCGCCTCCCTAAGCTGACCGGCAAGAAAATCCTCCGACAGCCAAAAGTTTATAAACCCGGGAGCGGCTGTCTCAATCCGCTCTATTCTTAAATCTTTAATCCTTAGTCTTAAATCCCGCGCTATTTTCTCCGCCAAATCCAGCGGTGTTTTATACTCCTGCTTCTTGCCTCCTGTTTGTTTCCTGAACGCGGCCAGGCCGATATTCGAGGTGTAGTCCCCGTGAAATATGCCCTTGGGACGCTGGCAAACCGCGTCAATATCCCCTATTCCCATTCCCGCCATAACCTCTTTTATAGCAGCAGTAATCTCTCGTCTAATATCCAACATATTACCCAGCCAGTCGCCGGTATTTCAGTTTAGCATATTGACAAGTATGTTTCTACCTGCTATCAATAAAATATAGCAACAATTAATATGCAGCCGCAAACAGACGGAGAATATCAAAAATTACTGACAGAGGTTATTAAAAAACAGATCGTTGTTTTAGGTCCTGCCATAACACTGGCAAGGGCGCGAAGCGTCAATGGATTAACTGTTTCAGACGACGGTACGGTTACAGTAATAACAGGCTCCCCCAAAGAAATAACCCAAGAGCTTATAGCCCAGTTTATAGATCTTTCCGGACTGATTATAAAAAAGACCATGGAGCCTCTTTTAACAAGCTATCCCTCTTTGGCCAAAGAAGAAATTATGAAAACGGTCAGCCCGCCAGGGCAACAGGCAGACGTTAAAACGTCAGCGGCTCAGGATGCGCAACAAACCAGCAAACCAGTGCCATCGGCTAGAGACTAAAAACTAGCTATTTAATATCTGGTACTGCCTATGGGAACAGCTAAACTTTTAGAAATAGTGATCCAGGCCGGAAGCTTTATTGCCGCCTTTGCCTCTATAGCGGCGGGCGTAATTATGGCCTCCGTAACCAAAAAGTTTGGCTCAGGCATTCTGGCGGCAGGATTTAAATCCATCTCCACCGGGGTATTTTTAATCGCGATTGGAATTTTTATAGATGCCTTAGGCACCTACCTTCAAATTTCCAACAACCTGGTGCTAACAGCCATGCTGCTGGCAAAAGAGGTTTTCCTGGTGATAGGAACTTATATTATTGTCATTGGCAGTAAAAGCACCGGAGACAAACTTGAATCCTTAACAAAGTAGGCTTCTTTTTATTCCCTCCTCCAAGACCTAAGCAATAAAATCAGAGAAAGCAAAACCAAATAATATCCCAGCCCAAACGTTATGGGAAAATCAACCGCAGTGATTTTCCCGGGAAGTGAGGCAAAAAACCTGCTGACATGCTCAAAATATATCAAAAGCGGGAAAGCCAGGTACAAAAAGGGTTGGGCCAAAAAAGAAATCAGAGAACCAAAAACAACCGCCAAACCGCCCAAGGTCATCAATATGGGAATTGTCCAAAGCAAAACCGCGTTTGCCGCGACAGACCACAGGGAATATGTGCCGAAATTTGCCAGAAGAATGGGCAGGGTGGCAATCTGGGCGCAGATTGTGGCGGCCGCTTCCTGCCCAACCACGGAGCTTTTAATCAACTTTTCACCGGTTCCCCGCTCCATAAAAGGTCTTATGTATAAAAGCCCGAGCGTGGCCAGGAATGAAAGCTGAAAGCCAACATCCAGGAAAAGATCCGGAGAGACAAAAAGCATTAACCAGCCTGCCATAAATAAAGAATATCCCGCCAATCTTTGCCTGCCTAAGATTTGCGCCGAAAATGCCATAATCCCCATAATTGAGGCCCTCATAATCGAAGGCTCCAAACCGGCCAGCAAAGCGTAAAACAAAACGGCAATAACAGTCAAGCCAAGGGCTATCTGTCTTCTTAAAAAAAGAGCGAAGAACGAACTTAAGAATCCGCCGGCCATCGACACGTTCATACCCGATGCCGCTATTACGTGCATTACCCCCACGGTTCTAATATTGTCAAGAAATTCCTTTGACATATTGCCTTTTATGCCGAAAACTATACCCAGAAGAAGCGCGGAGGAATCGGCGGGAAGAACACTGCCGAAAAGAGAGATTATTTTCTGGCGGATAAGGTATACAAATGCTAATCTGCTTTTTCCGACAGCCTCAATTTTGGGGAAATACATTATTATATCGGGCTTTTTATTTATTATCAGTTTATTCTTAAAACTGCCAAAATTCTTTGGCTCTTTTTTCCCTATTATGCCTGAAACCGCTATGGTATCTCCGTAATGAAATTTTGGCTCCAATGGAGCAATAATTTTCACAGGGCTAAAGCCCGATGGCCTGGCATTTATCAATTGGTAACTGCTAAAAACTTGAGGCTCCGTGAATAAAGTCTGTCTAAAACTGATTCCCTCCCCATTAACAAAACTATCCGTTGATTGGAAAAAGATAATAAAACGAATCGCCAGGATAATTAAAAGAAAGAAGATCCATAATTTCAGATGTTCCCGCATTAAAACACGCTTATTCTATCCTTAATCTTATCAAAGGCTTTTTGACTCATAATCTTTTTGCCGATCAGCTCATCAATTGAGCTGTACGGTCTGCCGTCTATAATTTTCCGGGCTGTTGCCGGTCCTACCCCTGGCAGTTTGTCAAGCTCCGCGGCCGAAGCGCTGTTAATATTAATAAGTCCCCTGCTTAGGAGATCCCCTGAAGTTTCTGTCCCCCTGCCCAAAGAAGCGCTCTCTCCGGCCGATGGAATATAGACCTTTGTCCCGTCTGTAAGCTTCATGGCAAGATTAAGATTTTTAGCTATCCAGATTCTGTCGGCTTCCCGGCTTAATCCGCCCGCCGCTATCAAGGCCTCCTTAAGCCTGGCGTCCTGGTTAAGACTATACACGCCCGGCTTTAAAACCGCTCCTTCAATATCTATTATAATATCTGTGCCCGAGGCCGCAGGGCTTACCTGGCTATCTAAATTTAGATCCTTAGATTGTTGCAAACCTACATCTTGAGATTTTCCCGAACCAGTCAATAACCCTATCAAACCATAACCTAAGAATATCAAACCCAATAAACCCAGCAGTAATGGCGGCCAATGACGTTTTAAAAGAGGCTTGTATTTTTCCAGAAGCTCGGCCGTATTCATATGAATTAAGATTCAATCTTTAATCATTAATCTTCTGTCACAAAATTAATAATCTTCCCCTCAATGTATATCACCTTCTTAACACTCCTGCCCTCCAAGTGTTTACTGACCCTCTCACTCTCCCTCGCCTTTTCCTCCACGTAATTTTGCATTTTGCATTTTGCATTTTGCATTTTTACGCTGTCTCGAACCCTCCCATTCACCTGCACTACAATCGTTGCCTCCTCCTCTTCTAAAAATTTCGGGTCATACTTAGGCCATTTTTGACAATGGACAGACAGAAACGAGGGAGGCGGTTTGACCAAAAACCTCTGCCACAATTCCTCTGTCATATGCGGGGCAAAAGGAGCGAGCAGAATAAGAAGCACCCTATACTCTTCCCATGACACCTTTTGTTTTTTATTTTTTGCTTTTCGGGACAAATAATTGAGCCATTCCATTAAAGCCGCGACTGCCGTGTTAAACTTAATGCCGGCGATATCCCCGCCAACCTTTTTAATCGTTTTATGCATCATCAGTAAATCCTGCCTGTCCATCTTATGATCATCAGCCTTTTCCTTAAGTTTCCAAACCCTCTCCAGAAATCTATAGGCCCCCCAGATGCGATCCGATATCCAAGGCCCCGTTCCGTCATAGGGCATAAAAAAAGCGACAAAAACCCGCACCGCGTCCGCCCCGTATTTGGCAACCTCCGCGTCCGGATTTACCACGTTGCCTTTTGACTTGCTCATTTTCTCTCCGTCCGGGCCAAGCACTATGCCGTGGTTTACCCGTCTTTTCGCGTATTCCTCAAAATCAACCATTCCTAAATCATAAAAAAACTTCGTGAAAAATCTGGAGTATAAGGTATGTCCTAGGGTATGCTCCGCTCCTCCAAAATAGATGTCAACCGGCATAATCTTTGCCGATCTTTTTTTGTCAAAAGCCGCGTCTTTAAGTTTTGGATCAAGATACCGCAGGAAATACCAGCTTGAGTCAACAAAGGTATCCATGGTTTCCGCGTCGCGCTTTGCCGTTTCATCGCATTTGGGACACTTCGTCCTCATCCACTCTATGTTTGAGGCAAGTGGCGGCTTGCCTTTGGGCGCGTAGTCAACCTCGTACGGGAGTTCAAGAGGCAAATCTTTTTCCGGAACCGGCACAATACCGCAGTTTCGGCAGTGAATCATTGGAACCGGGGTTCCCCAATAGCGCTGTCTTGAAACCGACCAGTCATGCAGGTGATAGGTAACATAGGGCTTGGCCTTTCCGTTTTTAACCAATTTTTCAAGAATCTTCTTTTTGGCAGTCATCGAGGCAAGGCCGGAAAATTCTCCCGAGTCAACCAATGTTCCGTAACCGGTAAAGCACTCCTTTAAAGACAGAATCCGCCCGTCTTTTTCTCTGTTGCCGGTTATAACAGTCGGTTTTAAGGCAATACCGTATCTCTTTGCGAATTCGCTGTCCCTCTCATCGTGCGCGTCGCCAAACAGGGCTCCGGTGCCATAGGTTATCAATGCGTAATCCGAAACCCACACAGGCAGTTTTTCTTTGTTGATCGGATTTACCGCGTAGGCTCCGGTAAAAACGCCTGTCTTGACCCTTGTTTCTTTGCGCATAAGTTCTGTTTTTTTCTCTGTTTCTCTTTGGTAGGCTTCGACTGTCTTTTTTTGCTTTTCCGAGACAATCTTTGCGATAAGGGGATGTTCAGGGGCCAAAACCAAAAAGGTGGCGCCATAAAGGGTGTCCAGCCGGGTCGTAAAAACCTTAATGCTTAATTCCGAATTCTCAACCCCAAATTCCACTTCCGCACCCTCTGATTTCCCGATCCAATCGTTCTGACCCCGCCGCACCGACTCGGGCCAATCAACAGAAGGGTTTTCCGGCCACTTAAGTCTATCCGCGTACGCGGTGATGCGCAGAAACCACTGTTCAACTTCTTTTTGCACCACCTCCGCCCCGCAGCGCCAGCACAAACCGTCCACGACATGCTCATTTGCCAGTACTGTTTGATCCACAGGGCACCAGTTAGACATAGTTTTTGCCCTGTAAGCCAAACCTTTTTTAAACATCTCGATAAATATCCACTGATTCCATTTATAGTATTCACTCAAGCAGGTTATTACTTCATGGTCATAGGTAAAACTCCCTCCCATTGTCGCGAACTGCTCTTTCATGCGCTTTATATTACTCATTGTCCAGTCCCTGGGATGAATATTTCTCTTTATGGCGGCGTTCTCGGCGGGCAGACCAAACGCGTCAAAGCCATTAGGAAAGAAAACCGTATAGCCCTGCATGCGCTTAAAACGGGCGTAAATATCCGCCCCGCAGAAGGTAAACCAATGCCCCATGTGCAAATCGCCGGAAGGGTAGGGAAACTCCGCCAAAACGTAGTATTTGTTGCTTTTTGAAAGATCGGAGCCGTATAAATTATGCCTCTCCCAAATCTCCTGCCACTTCTTCTCTATTTCCCGGGGAATGTATTTTGTATTTTTATTCTTCATAAAATCAAAAGCGGCCCTCTTAATTCAGTATACCATAATCCCCCCGTTGAAATCCGTAACCACCCCTAAAATCCCACTTGCCTTCCCAAAAGAAATTCCCTACTATACAAGGTGATATGAAAACCCTCTGGCAATCCATGGTCCTTTTGCTTTCCTTTGCGGCTGTCTTTCTCTGGCAAAATAGCCCCCTGTCCGGCTACACCATCCAGGCCCTTGGCTTTTTTATCTTTCTCTATATTATTACCTCCATGAGAAAAAAAAATTCAAACGCCCTTAATGGAGCCTGGGGCATCTTTATCCTCAACGCGGCCATTTTCCTTTTGATTTTTGCCACCGGCGATTTGACCTCCTCTCTTTTCTTCCTTCTTTATTTCCTGGTTTTCGGCATCGCCTTTGTCTTTGAACCGGCCGCGGTTTTTGTTTTTGCCGCGGGCGCCGTCCTGATCTTTTTGCCCGATCTTTTTAAAGACGATGTTTCCGCTAACCTGGTCAGGGTGGGTTCTTTAGCTCTGATTTCTCCCCTTGCCTATTTTTTCGGCAAAGAATTCAGACAAAGAGAAGAAGAGGAGGAAAAAATGGAAAAAACCGCGCAAAAAATTACCCAAGACGTGCAAAGCATCATAGAAAAAGATAGCCGCTCCCTAAAAACCGACGCTGTTGAAAAACTCAATGACATTTTAGAACAAACGCAAAACCTGCAGGAAGAAGAGTGACCAAAGGAGGCGGTTTGGATGAACGAGTCAAGCGGATGTTTGAGCGAGCAAAGGGAGCGAGTTCACTTGCGGGCAAAGACGAAGCGCCGACTGACAAAATATGCGAATTACAGATAAATACCAATTCGGAATAAGAAAAGCCAAACCATTTGTCATTTGTCATTTGCTTATTTACTTATTCGTCATTGCCGTTTGCCTATTTGCTTATTTCTCATTTACTCCTGTTCATGCCGCCAATTACTCAGGCATTATGTCTAACAGCAATTATATCCTCCAGATGGGTAATCTTAATACAGCCGCCGGCAACCCGGCCAACTCAAATTATAAACTGGGCGTAACCGTTGGCCAGACAGCGCCGGGACTCTACTCCGGGGTAAATTACAAGGTAAGGTCAGGCTTCCAGTACATTCATTCCATTATTCCCTTCGCCTTCTCCATTTCTCAAACAATTATAGATTTCGGCACCCTCTACCCCACCACCCTTGTCAAAAGGACAAATGATTTAACTGTCTCAAACGGCTCCGCCAACGGATATTCGGTAACAGCCATTGAAAATCACCAGCTCCTTGTTCCATCCTCCGGATCACTTATCCCCAACACCGCCTGCGACAACGGAACCTGCACCGATACAGTCTCTGCCGCCTGGACAAGCACCTTAACCTATGGCTTTGGCTATCGCTGCGACAATATCTCAGGCAGTGATTGCCCCGGCGGATTTTCCAACAGTACCTACTATAAACAATTCGCGGATCAGTCAAAATCGGACTCCCCCCAATCTGTTATGGCTAGCAATAATGTCGGCAGGAACAAAGAGGTACAGATTACCTATATGGTCAACATCTCAAGCACCCAGCCGGCAGGGCTCTATACCAATGTGATTACCTATGTCGCAACGCCAACTTTCTAAAAGGAGGCGATTTGGATGAGCGAGTCAAGTGGATGTTTGAGCGAGCAAAGGGAGCGAGTTCACTTGCGGGCAAAGACAAATCGCCGACTGACAGGAATGAAAATTTCAAATATTACAAATAAATACCAATTTCGAATAAGAAAAGCCAAAGCATTTGTCATTTGTCATTTGTCATTTGTCATTTGCTTATTCGTCATTTGCTTATTCGCTTATTCGTCATTTGTCATTCCGAAGGCCCACGGCGCCGGACTCTCCCTTGCCGTCTATCCTCCTATTATTCAAATTAAGGCAAATCCTCCGGCAAATATAAAATCCGGCATTACCCTGATTAATAACTCCGACACCCCCACAAATCTTGACATCTTAATAAAACCCTTTACCGCTTCTAAAGCCGAAGACGGAACAATAAGCTACCTGCCGGTTGGAAAGCCCTTTGGCGATGATCCGCGAATTCTTAACAAAATCCAAATCCTTCAAAACAACCGTCCTGCCGCGAACGTATCTCTTGCTCCGGGACAAAAGATAAATCTGACCCTTCACGTTGATCTGCCCAAAAATGAACCATTTTCCGACTATTATTTTTCTATTCTTTTTGTATCAAAAGATAACTTAATAAATCAAAAAAATAATAATCACAGCACGAATCTGGCCGGTATTGCTACCAATGTTCTGCTTTCCATAGGCCCAAAACAGCCGATTAAGCCCCAAGGGTTCATCAGGGAATTTTCCGCCCCCTTTCTTCTTGAAAAAGGACCCGTCCCCTTTACCGTGCGGGTGAAAAATACAGGCAGGCACTATATAGCGCCCAAGGGGCAAATACTTATTACCAATATGTATGGTCAGCTTATCGGCAAGGTGGAGCTTCTGCCGGTCAATATTTTAGCCGGCACTACCCGCGCCATTCCTTCATCTCTGCAACCTATCCCCTCCAACCTATCCCCTCCAACCTATCCCGCGGCCGTCTGGCCGGAAAAAATTCTGCTTGGGCCATACAAGGCCGTTTTGACCCTGGCGCTCTCAAGCCAAGGTCCTGTTTTCCATAAAACCATTTATTTTATCGCCGTTCCCGCCCAGGCAATCATCGGCTTTTTGCTGGTTATCTTAATCATCATTCTAATCCGAAACCGACTTAGGACTAAATAAGGTACCCGTTCAGGAATTGACAAAGAGAGCGAGTGAATAAAATTTTTTGGCCTGAGATTGTTTGAGCGAAGTATGAGCGAGCGCAAGGACAGAAAAGAAATACTTGACAATAGGAAGAAATTGAGAAATACTTGACAATAGGAAGAATTTATGAATAAATTTCTAGCCTTCTTTTCGGGGCTTATTTTCGTTTTACTTTTAACCGGCTTTTTTTTCGCCCAAAGATCCTTTGCCGCCACCCTACACAATGTCTCGGATACTATCACAACCTCCAGGCCTTCTGCCTCGGCTCCCGTTGCCTCAAACGTGGCCTCAACCGATACCCAGGCAACTATAACGGATAACGGCTCAATATTTCTTGCCTCCGATTCCGCCACCTTAAGAGCGGATACGGGCGAAACACTCGATTCCGGAGTAACCGTTGCTTCCATGTCTGCCGCCAACACCCCCTCAAGCGGACAGCGAATAGTTTATTTTGTTAATGCCGTAGGCCATTCACATCATGCCGGGGATCCGGCCACAGTGCCTATTGCGGCCATGCATAAAATCTCTTTCACCACTATCAATTCTATACCTGCCTCGGGCAAGATTATTTTTACCTTTCCCTCCCTTGCCGCCGGAGACGCCAACACCCCTGCCTCTCCTTCGGCCTCAACCTTTCAGCTGAACGGTCTAACAGGCACAAATATCTCTTACAAGCTTGACGGCACCCGCACCTGCACTTTTACAGTCACAAATCCAACTTCGGGCACCAGTCCCACCATTACCTGCACGGTTGACGCGGGCGGAAGTGTTCCCGCCAACACCCCAATTACTTTTCTGATTGGCTGTAACGACGGCTCTTCAAATGAAACAAGCTGTACCACGCAAGATCCTCTGATTATTAATCCAACCAAAACAGCCGCGGCAGGCACCGCGGATACATGGGCGGTTAAGATACAAACCCAGGATTCAAACGGGGTTACCATAGATTCCTCCAGGATAAAAATAGGCACGATTGAATCGGTTCAGGTGCAGGCAAACGTTGAACCAACCCTAACCTTTACCATCGCCGGCATTGCCAACAGCACAGCTATTAATAATGGCAACACGACAGGCTGTACGAACACCGAAACAACCAACAGCGGCATCCCTTCAACCGCCACCACGGTAAACTTGGGCACCCTAAGTTCCGGCGCAATTAATATCTCGGCTCAGCTCTTAACTATCACCACCAATGCCCCTAACGGCTATACCCTTACCGCGACCTCCAGCGGACATCTCATTAACCCCGCGACAGGTTTTTGGATCCATGACTCAACCAGCCCCACGGCCATGACTGTCGGCACGCCCTGGTTCGGAATACATGCCTGCGGACTGGATGTAGCAACTGCTACCTGGGGATCAGGAGCAACAGGAGGAGGAACCGGGGCTAAATACGGCTGGCCCACTCCAACAAGCTCTGTTAGCCTGGCATCCGACTCAACAGGCCCTGTCGGCAATTCTATTACCGCCGGCAATGGTCTGATTAGCGTAGAATATGGCTCAACAATTGATATATCGGTTCCGGCTGGCACTTATACGAGTGTGGTAACTTATGTGGTAACGCCAACTTTCTAAGGCAAGAAGGAGACGATTTGACTAACGACTCGCCGACTGACAAAGTATGAAAATTACAAATAAATACCAATTTAGAATAAGAAAAGCCAAAACATTTGCCATTCGTCATTTGCCATTCGTCATTTGTTTATTCGTCATTTGTTTATTCGTCATCGCCCCGGTAAACGCCCAAGATGTCCAGCGAACCTTTACCATTGTTCCCCCTATTGTCGAAACAACCCTTAATCCTGGACAAAAAACAGAAGGTGTTCTTAAGGTTATCAACGACAGCACCTCTCCCTTAACCTTTACCGCTAGCGTTCACGACTTTATCGTGGACAACCCAAACGGCATCCCTAACCTTTTGCCTGTCAACACGCTTTCAAAACGATTTTCCGGAGCCTCCTGGATAGGTATTACCCCTTCCACCTTTACGGTTTTACCTCAAAGCAAACAAACCTTGAATTATTTTCTTCAGGTTCCCCAAGACGCAAGGCCGGGCGGCCACTACGCCGCTGTCGTTTATACCCCCACCTCTAAATTAGCTGTCAAAGGCACAGGCGCAAGCGTTGAAACAAAGCTCGGAACCCTCTTTTTGGTAACTGTCAACGGCAACATCAACGAAAGTTCGCAGGTAACAAGTTTTACGGCCAATCCATTTCAGGAATACGGACCTGTCAAGCTAACCGCCCTAATTGCCAACAACGGAGACCTGCACATCAAGCCAATTGGTCAAATAGTTGTTAGCGATATATTCGGCAGGGTTATAAATCAGCAAAACCTGGCGCAATTTGATATCTTTCCCACCGCTTCCAGAATCTACACTAATACGGTCGGATCAAAAATCATGATCGGCCGCTTTAAGGCCACTCTTCTGGCCTCCTACGGCAGAAATAACAACCTTCCCTTAACAGCCACTGTTTATTTCTGGGTCTTCCCCTGGAAAATCGCCTTGCTGGCCGTCCTTATCCTAGCCGCCATCGTGCTTGGTATAATGTACTGGAGAAAAAGAGGGAAAAAGAAATCCAATCCGGAAATGACTAATAAGCAAATTTCAAATGAATTGCCAAATGGCCAAAATGGCTAAATCTTTCTTTTAGCGCTTATAATAATTGCCGATATAATTCGGCTTAATTCTGTTCCCTCCTGCATCAAGTCATTCATACGCCTGCTAATATTTAGGTTTGTATCTCTGATTATTCTTAACCAATAATTAGTTTCTTTCGTTTCCTTTTTAACTATTGAATACTTGGCAATAAAATCCTTCCTTGACTGTGATCCATCTGCTTCTTGATCATTTGCGCCCATGGATGTTGCTGATTTAACTATTTGATAAACAATAACATCATTCTGCGGATTTTTAGGAAGTACCTTAGTAAGATTAATCACGCGAATAACGAAACCATAAATTCTTTCATGTATATCTTCTTTTATCTGCTTATTGCTCGTCATTTGCCATTCGTCATTTGTTTA
>JAMCTM010000036.1 GCA_023379465.1 Patescibacteria group bacterium | reverse complement strand
AATTATCGAGGGGGTCGCAACCGCTATGCAGAATATTGTTCAAGGGTTTTCTGGATCAATTTCTGATAAACTCCAAAAAAGAAAACTTGTGGCGGTTGTTGGCTACCTAATGGCTGCGGTAAGCAAGCCGTTTATTGGGTTTTCCAGCACATGGACGCAGGTTTTGGCTGCCCGTTCTTCTGACCGGCTTGGAACCGGGATCCGTTCTGCTCCCCGGGACGGTTTGATTGCAAATTCTGTTGATGAAGATAATCGTGGCAAGGCGTTTGGGCTTGAAGGAATAGGCGATAATATTGGAGCCTTCTTTGGTCCGCTTCTGGCCGTTGCTTTGCTTTTTTATTTTAACGTCGGCATTCGATCGATTTTTTACTTATCTATTATTCCGGGACTGCTGGCTGTGATTGCTGTTCTTTTGGTAAAAGAAAAATCCGGTAGTTTTACTTCGAAGGCAAAGTTGGATGTCAATGTGTTTAAATTTCCTAAGAATTATTGGAAATATCTTGGAGTCATCGGACTATTCGGTATTGGAAATATAAGCTCATCATTTATGATTTTGGAAACAAAAAATATTGGGATTTCTCTTATTGGAACTATTCTGATTTATGCTTTCTATAACTTAGCCGCTGCACTTATTTCTTATCCATCTGGGGTTTGGGCGGATAAATTTGGACGAAAAAGCGTTTTGCTTTCTGGTTTTATCCTCTTTCTGGTTTCTTTAATTGGCTTTGCACTGACGCGCAACTTTTTGATTATTACTATTTCCTTCTTGCTGTTTGGTCTATATAGTGGCATTTTTAGGACCTCGGGTAAGGCATTTGCTAGCGATTTTGCTCCAAAGGAACTTAGAGCTAGTGCAGTGGGATGGTTTAACACAGTTGTTGGGATAAGCGGACTTTTTGCCAGTATTTTGGCGGGACAAATTTACGATAAGGTTGGCCATTTTGCTGTATTTGGTGTCGCTGCGGTGTTTGTCTTTGCAGGCAGTCTGCTTCTTTTAACACTTAAACCGCAAAAGATTGGATGATATTATCTCGGCCTAATAAGTGTGAAGATTGTATGGTCGTCATCTTCTTTTCCGGTTTCAGTATAACCGGCTTTCATTAAGACTTTTGCTGAAGCGGCGTTGTCTTTGTGTACTACGCCGTAAATTTCATCTACTCCGTCGTAAAGAAATGCCCAGCTGGATAAAGTTAGTGCCGCGTTCGACATGTATCCTTGCCCCGTAAACTCTGACCCAAGGTAATAACCGATTTCAGCTTTTCGGGAATTATCCGTTTCTGGAGTTATATTTATGCTTCCCACGAATTGGCCTTTGTCGTTCCATATGCCAAACCTGAGCCTAAATGGTTTGTCTGGGTTGGGATGAATAATACTTTCTTCAACGTCACCTAAAGTTTTATATTTATCGGAAGTATTCTCGCCGTGTTGAGAAAGATGTTCCCGGTTTCTATCTATCAATGCAAAAATGTCTGGTGCATCTTCGATTGTGATTGCCGTAGAATAGCTCCGCTGTTTCCAACTGGAATTTCGATTGGTTTATTTGTGATTTGATACAACGGTTCAACCAACTCCTTGTCATCAGAGATGGTGTGATATAAACCGACAATACGTCTGATGTGCTGGTTTTGAAGCAGGTTTTGAGTTTCTTTTTGCAAATTGTGTATCGAGGCCAGATTTTTATCTTTCAGTCCATTTATTAAAACCATAGCCATAACGAAATTAAACGCCTCTGGATATTTGGATAGATCGTCCTTTTTCATAATTGACTCAGCGTGTGGCTTATAATCCAGGAAGTTTGCCAACTGTGGAATTAATTTTGATGTTTCACTTTTTAACTCATTCACTAGATATTCTTCAACTTTTGGGTGGGCCAGGACTATCAGCGCTGTTCCTTGCCACCATTCTCTAAAATGGGCTTCTGGATCTACTTCGTTTGGTCCGGGCTCCAGAGTTGATACTGCAAATTTAAAAGCCTCTGCTGGGTTTTCCTCAATCAGTGTTTGTACATCTGCGTTTACTCCCATCCAATATTTCCCAGCCTCTTTGTATTCTTTCATTGCCTCCAATTTGCCGGCGATAAAAGTTCTTAAAAGACTATGCTGCTCTGTGTTGATATAAGAAGGATAAGGTCTGTCGCTATCTGCGCTCATGGCTAGATTATATCATTGAGCACTGTACATAAATGCAGATTATTTGATGACTTTTAGCTTTGGCCATTTTGTTAGCCAATGTTTTTCCGTAACTCGTCTGTCAAATTCCTTTAAATTTTCTTTTGAGTTAAATGTAGGTCTAAGAATGAGGTGGGTCAGGTCATAAATTCCGTGCGGAGCTGTAATAATTAATTCATCGTTGTCGTCCAATCTAACCCCGACACAAGGTGCGGTTTCTACCCACTCGCTTAAGGCTTCGGTTGAGTTTTTATACGGAGTTTTCCTTTTGTGAAACAAGTGAATTCTGGCTTGGTTTGTTACAGACCAATCTGGCCCAGGAAAGATTTTCTCCAATTGTTTCTGGTAGTAAATTTCTTTAGCGGTAGATTCTTGCTCCATCTCCTCTAAATCGAAGTCGTTTTCATCGTAGTAGATTACATCAATATCCGTTGGGGGCGTACTTTTTGTATAGTCATGAAGATGGTCCCAAACCATTGCCCTAACAAAACCTGCTCCAATCCACCAATCGGGAAGATTTAAACTTTGGGCCGCTTTTAATATTTTCGTTCGCCACTTATCCTTCTTTACTAGTTCGAGAATATTTTTTTCGTCCACGGCTAAGTATAGCAAAATAGATTTTCATCTCGACACTTTTTGTTGTGTTACAATCCTATTGATATGAATTGCGTAATGGTTCATGGATGTCCTTCGGATTCTAGCGAAGAAGAGGATAAAACTTACGCCAAACATTGGCTGCCTTGGATAAAAGATTAATTGGAAAAAAGAGGGATTAAAACCGAAATCTGTTTGATGCCAGAACCCTGGCATCCGGATTATGAAAAGTTTAAACAGGCCTTTTCAAAATACAAAGTTAATGAAGACACCATCCTAATTGGGCATAGTTGCGGTAATGCCTTTTTGGTGCGTTGGTTAGGGGATACTAAACAGAAAGTTAAAGAATTGATTATGGTTGCTCCATGGAAGATTAACGATAATGGTAAGGATGATAGATGGAGGCAGAATTTTTACAATTATCCTATCGATGGGTCTATAAAGGACAGGGTTGGCAAAATTATCATGTTTACATCTAATGACGAAAATCCGATTGGTAAACAAAGCCTAGGAATTTTTTATGACGCGCTTGGTGGAAGGACGATTGAATTGCAAAATCATGGCCACTATACATTTAACGACATGGGGACAGAAGAATTCCCCGAACTCCTTAAGGAAATTTGACAAGTTCGAGAGTTGGATATAGTATTTCGTTGATGCTTAAAAAAGCCCTGTTTATCGACTTTAAAGAAGGGGATACTCCAGCGCCTTATTTCAATAGGATTAGGAGATTGTTTCGTACCATTAAGTTTGTCCAGCGCAACGACAAGGGAATTGCTAAGGAGCTTCTAGATACGGATGCAATCTTTTGCAAGATTTCTACTAGAATCGACAAGGAAATTTTTGATTCGGCGCCAAGCCTGAAATATGTTGGCGTACAGTCTACGGCCTTTGATGCAATTGACGCAAAATATGCTCGTTCTAAGAAAGTTGCGGTGTGCAACCTTGGTGGATATAGTACGGAAGCTGTTGCCGAATTTGTGATTGCCGTAATGTTTGAACAAGCCAGAGAACTCGAGAGGGCAAAAAATAAGGCCAGAAAATATGATTTTGGATTTGCTGATTTTATGGGCAAAGATTTAAGAGGTAGGTCGTTGGGGGTGATTGGGGCTGGTAAAATTGGTTCGAGAATTGCTGAGTTGGGACTTGGAATTGGAATGAAAGTTTTTTACTCCTCGAGATCTAGAAATCCGGCATTGGAAAAACTGGGAGCAAAGAAGAAAACAATTGATGCGATTTTGACCGGCTGTGAATTTATAACTTTGGGCCTAGCACTTAACAAAGGGACAGAAGGAATATTAAATAAAAAGAGTATAAATTCGATAAAGAATGGATCTACCTTGATAAGTCTAACTCCTCCCAAACTCCTAGATAACGAGGCAGTGTTAAAAAGAACTGACAAGGGGGAAATAACTTTTATTTTTGACCATTCAGACGATGTTGATCTCGCCCTAGCAAAAAGGTATTTAAAATCCAAAGGCGCTATTGTATATCCGCCGGTAGCTTTTAGAACAGAGGAGGCAAACACTAATAGATTTGAAACCTTTGCTGCAAATATAGAAAATTTTGTAAAGGGTAAACCCCAGAACGTAGTTAATTAATTTTTACCTACTTCTTTTGTGTAGATAACAAAATCTTTGTGGCCATAAAAATTGGGGATGGTGGCAATTAATTTATATCCCATTTTTTTGTAAAAAATATTTTCAGACCACTCCCTGCCAGTAATAAGCCATGAAATGTGAGCATTGTATTTTCTGCCAAAATCTTCGGCAGTTTTGATTAATTTAGAACCGATTCCTCTTCCTCTAAAATTTTCGTCTGTAATTAGCTGAGATATATATAGAACGCCGCCTTCATACTTTCCGGTAATCATTCCAACTATTTTTTCGTCCTCCACAGCTTTAAATCTGTAGTTTTTCTTATCCATATCTACATGTGTCCCAAAATGTCCGGTTTCCACTTTTTTCCATTCTCTTTTTGCCCAATTCTTTGTTTCCTTTTTGGTAGCTTTAGAAATAGTTAACATTGCTGGTATTTTATCATCAATTCGATGTCGGCAATAACCCAATTCTGTTTGCTTCTAAATATACTTTGAATTAAAATCTGGTTGGGTAAGATGGGGTGAGATTTATGAAGAAAGCAAAATCAGTCAAAAAAGAAAAATTTGAAGTAAAAGGCGAAGAACTTCTTAAAAAGGTTAAAGAATTGATAAAGGAAGGTAATGTTAGAAAAATTACAATAACTGACAAAAAAGGCAAAGAAATTATGAACTTTCCTTTAACAGTTGGGGTTGTGGGAGCAATTTTGGCGCCAGTCTTGGCCGCAGTCGGCGCAATTGCTACCTTGTTAACAGAGTGCACCCTGACGGTTGAAAGAAGATAATTTAGAAGCAGATTTTGCTAATGCAAATGGGAAGGTCTCCATCCAAATACCATTTGTTGTTGTAATAGACAAGTTTAATTATTTTTCCATCCGCAAGCTTGCAGTAGCCATATTGGTCAGTTTTGGAAATTAGTTGTTGGCATCCTCGAAAGTTATAGTAGTTTTGAAAAGAACTGTGAGCAGTTCTTAGAAAGGCGAAGTAGTTCATAAGTAGACTGAATATCCCGAGTCCAATAATCACGGCACAACCACCCAGTAGGAGTGCAAGGTTTTTATTTACCTCGAATACGTTGGATTTTACTAAGCGAGAAGTTTTTCGAGCAGATTTTTTGGCTTTAGCTTTTGGCATTAGATTATTCTACCACGTATTTCAAGAAATCATCGCCACGGAGTGGTGGAGGTGGATTGAATACGGAGCTAAAATTTCTTTAGAAGTTTTACCACGCATTTTCAACATGGTGTGACTTAATTGATGGTATAGCAAGAAACATGAATAATATAGAAATTCCAAAAAATATTACCCCCGAGAAATAAGGCAGGCCTCGGAATGTTCCATAGATCCATGTGGCAAATAATGGTCCCAAAACTCTGCTTACTGATTGCACGGCTTGGGAAGCCCCCTGGAGCCTTCCTTGAACTTTCGGTCCAACTGCATTTGCGGTTAGCCCCGCCACCGACGGCTCCAAAATTCCGTCACCCAAGTTCATGATAATAAACCCTATATAAAAGAATGCGACAGAAATATAAATTGATGTAAACGCCGCAAGTAGTATTCCGACAGTACACAATACCAGGCCTCCGATTGCCAGTTTAACCTCGCCGAATTTTGGAATAAGTTTTCTGATTAAAAATCCCTGGGTAATTATGTCGACGGCTCCGACTACGAATAGCAGAATCCCGATCTGGGTAGTACCCCAGGCAAAATTGTCTTTAGCAAAAATTGAAGTAACGGAATAAATTGCATTAAAGGCGAAGAAAAATATAAAACTAGTTATAAACAAATCTTTTAAGATATCTATCTTGAATAGTTTAAACAAATGGCCGAACGGATTTAGGTGGCTCAGTTCAAATTTTTCTAGTTTGTGTTCCGGCTTTAAGCTCTCCGGCAACACAAAATAACCCCAAACAATGTTGAGTGCTGTTACTGCTGCTGCTACATAAAGCGGTAAAACTAAATGGATGGCTCCCAAAATTCCTCCAAGGGCTGGACCTATCATAAATCCAAATCCGCCAGCTGCCCCCACCATTCCGTAGTACTTACTTCGTTCGGCGGGGTCTGTTATGTCGGCAAGATATGCATAAACTGTGGATATATTGCCGCCGGTTAGGCCGTCAACAATTCTTCCGACAAGAAGTAGCCAATAAGTTCCGCCCAATGCTAAAAACAGATATCCAATTACGGATCCTGCCAAAGAAATCAAAAGTATGGGGCGTCTTCCCCAAAGATCGCTTAATGCGCCAAGAGCGGGGGCGGAAAGAAATTGGCAAAGCGCATAAATTGAAAATAATATTCCCATATAAATTGCCAGCTCGTTAGGATTGGGTACAAATCTTTCAACCAAGAAAGGCAAAATTGGGATAATAACAGAAAAGCCTAAAAAGTTTAGGAACATTGTTATGAGAATAAAAATTAATCTGTCGTTTTCTTTTGTAAAAATTTTTTTAAACATAGACTACCTGGTTACACAGGATTTTATCGGCCCGAAATAAATTTTAAGCGATAAGTGCTAATTATATTTGACCTAGAAAATCATATCAACTGCCGTTATACTTGGATTTTCAGGAAGATCTAAGCATAAGACATTAACCTGAGCCTGGCCATGAGAAAATTTGCGAAATTTCTGGCGTTTATTTTTTTGGTTTCATTGATTTTGCCGCCCCCCGCTAAGGCATATCTTGACCCAGGAAGCGCTAGCTATTTATTCCAAATCCTGATTGCCGGCGGGCTTGGGGTGCTTTTTTACATAAAAACTATAATTAAATGGTTTAAAAATTTAATTTCGGGGAAATCTGAAAATGAAACTACCGTTTCCCAAAATGAAAAGGTATAACCTGAGTTCTTCTTACCGCGACCCGAGTGGCTTCGTTTTTATAAAAAACGGGATAGTTTATAGGCAAATCAACAAGACTTATTTAGACAATTATAAAATACTTATGGATTCCGGCTTGTATAAAGAGTTAATTAAGCAAGGCCTCTTAATTCCCCATAAAGAATTGGGAAAGGGTGTAATAAAACCTTTACAAATACCTTTCATCTCATACCCATATGAATGGAGTTTTAGCGAGTTCAAGGACGCCGCTCTTTTAACTCTTAAGATTCAAAAAATTGCGCTTAATTATGGAATAAGTCTTAAAGACGCGACAAGCTTTAATGTGCAGTTTCTAAATGGCAAGCCGATATTTATTGATACCTTATCATTTGAGAAATATAAAGATGGCGTTCCTTGGATAGCATACAGACAATTTTGCGAGCAGTTTTTGGGCCCTTTGGCACTAATGTCTTATAGGGATCCAAGAATTTCTGGGTTATTGGTAGGCGGGGTCGGATCGATTCCGCTTGATCTTGCAGCTTCCCTTCTCCCAATTAGAGCAAAGTTTAATCCCACGCTTCTTCTTCACATTTTTGCTCAGACAGCTTCACAAAATAGGGTAAACAATCTTTCGATTAAAAATAATCAGAAATCTATAAAAGTTGGATTAGGGGCAATGAAAGAACTAATCGACAGTCTTGAGTCGTCGGTAAAAAGCCTAAAGCTTTCCAGCTCCAAAACCACTTGGGGCAGTTATTATTTTGATAACAACAACTATTTAGGTGTTTCTATGAAATCGAAAAAAAATCTTGTAACAAAGTATCTAAAAAATATTAGGCCAAAGTTGGTTTGGGATGCTGGGGCAAACGACGGTACGTTTAGCCGTATTTCTGCTAATTTAGGTGCACTTACAATCAGTTTTGACAATGACTACGAAGCAGTTGAAAATAATTATCTTCAAGTTAAAAAAAATGCAGAGAAAAATATTCTGCCTCTTTTTGTTGATCTAATAAAACCAAGCCCCGCAATCGGGTGGAATTTGAATGAAAGAAATTCGTTTTTTGGAAGAAAAAAAACGGACACTATTTTGGCTCTTGCTTTGATTCACCACTTGGCCATTGCTGGGAATTTGCCTCTTGGAATGATTGCCGAGTTTTTTGCGCAAATCACAGACAATCTAATAATAGAATTTATTCCAAAAGAAGATTCGCAGGTAAAACTGCTTCTTGCCGCTCGGGAAGATATATTTCCAGATTACAATCAGGAAATATTTGAACAAGAATTTTCGAGATATTTTACTATAAAAAGTAAAGATAAAATTGCTTCATCGCTGCGGACACTATACCTAATGAAAAGAAAAAGATAATAAATGAAAAATCTTAAGAAAATATTTTCAAAGTTGTACTTTCCGTTTGCTCCAGTCTTTTTTTCGTTTTCTTTTGTTTTGGCCCAATTCTTTGCTTGGTTTAATGAAGTCTACATAAACTCCATTTGGATTCCGCTTGGAATCGTTGTGGTTTTGAGCCTTTTTGTGTTTGGCCTCTTATTCCTTGTTTTTAGAAACAGAACGAAAGCCGAGATGTTTTCGGCCATATTCTTGATTTTTTTCTTTTCATACTCGGCAATCTTTTCTTTAAAGTGGAACATTGTGATCACGGTTGGAAAATATAATTTTGGAAAAAATCTGTTTGAATATTTTGTGTTTACTCTCCTTTTAGTATTCCTGTTTGTTCGGCTACTAAAATCTAAATCTAAATTTATGAGGTGGGGGATATGGATAAGAAAACTATCTATACTTCTATTTACGGTTTCGTTGGTAATGGTGGTTTGGAAGCAGTCCCAAAGAATGATTCTCCCCATTCCAGGCAGTCAATTGATTTTGCCTAAAATAAATGCAAGCGGGGTTGATAAAAGCAAGCTTCCAGATATTTATTTTATAGAGCCTGAAGACGATGCCGCACCCAGAATTTTTAGAAAATACCTTAATTACGATGAAAGCGACTTTATGAATTACCTGAATAACGATGGATTTTATGTGGTTAGGGGGGCCAGATCCAATTATCCAAAAACTTTTCTCTCACTTGCCTCGATGTTAAATATGGAATATTTAGATTATTTGAGTAAATATAAAAATTCTTCAGATTTTACAGTTGTTAACCCCCTAATCGAAGACAATAATGTGATGAGATTTTTGAAACAATATGGATATAAATATTATCAAATGGGTTCTTGGTGGGGACCAACACAATACAACCCAGCGGCTGATGATAATTTTACAATCGAGGATGAAGGCCGACTTAGTATAGACTCCTTCTTGTATAATTTAGCCGACTCTACGGCGCTTTCTCCATATTTAGGTAAGGTGGTGCCAGTATCTGCCATAGGCGATTCCGACGACGATGATAGGGCTAGGCTTGTCTATCAATTTAATAAACTACCGCAAATAGTTGGTATCCCGGGCCCCAAGTTTGTGTTCGCGCACATAATTGCTCCGCATGGGCCATACGTCTTCGGTAAAAATTGCGAATATGTGGATGAAAGCATGACCTCCAAAAACCCAGAATCAGAAAATTACGTTAATCAAACAATTTGCATCAATCAAAAGTTGGAATCGGCAATAAGTACAATAATTTCTAGGTCAAAAAAACCGCCTGTTATTATTGTTCTAACAGACGAGGGTATACCATATCTAAATACAAACCTAAATCCGGCCGATGACTGGAAAAATGCTCCTGATAGCGTGATCCAGGAAAAATTTCCAATTCTTGCTGCCTTGTATTTGCCTGGAGTTTCAACTGAATCGCTTAATCCAAATATGACTCCAGTAAATATTTTTAGATCAGTGTTGGATCTATATTTTAATGCCGGGCTCCCGCAGCTGCCGGATAAAAATTATATATTTATGGATTTGAACAATCTTTACCAATTTAAAGATGTGACAAGTGTTGTGAATCATTGACAAGGGTGTAATAAATCTATAGTATAAATTTCATGGATTTGTTGAAGAAGAACTGGTTTCTAATAGCCGCTCTTCTAGTTATTCTTCTTGTTTTAGGATATCTTGGCAGACATAAAATCAAAGCGATGCTTGGTATGAGCCCAACTGCCTCGGCTGTGCAAACTTCTTCCGGAGCTCTAAATTCCACGCCATCCGAGAATATTTATACTACTCGTACTGATCCAGCCAAAGGCAGCTATTTAGCTGATTTTCAAGGAATGAGTTTGTACGTTTTTGATAACGATTTGTCTTCCGGTAAAAGTACTTGCTACGACACCTGTGCAACAAAATGGCCGGCATATAGCTCTGGGGCAGTTGCGGAAACTAATTTGCCGGCGAATATTACGGTGCAGACTAGAACCGACGGCAGCAAGCAATTTGCCTACAAAGGCAGACCTCTTTATTACTATGCGCCGGACCAGAAGCCGGGCGACATTTTAGGGGACGGAATCGGCGGAGTCTGGCACCTAGTTACTCCATAACAAATTTTCTAATATCCTAATCCTTGATAACGCATCAGCTCTTTGTTTACTGAGTTATTTATTCCATTTACCCAGTTGATAAAAAGCCAGGCGGAAATAACTGTTGAAAGAACAGTCAAGATTATGGCAACCGTTCCAACAACTTTAGCCTTTTTGTTCGACCCCATTAAATATTTAACTCCCGGCCAGAGTCCCAATGGGGGCAAAAATATGCTTAGTGCATATATTCCGATTTGCTTTAGCGGGGTAATAGAAAGAGGAGCAGGCTTCAAATTTTTGCCGCAGTTTGGGCAAAAATAATAAGATTCCAAGACTGTTTGGTGACACTGGGGGCAACTCAAACCTGCCGGTTGCATTCTTAATGATATGATGAATCGGTGGGGGTGGCAAATGATAACTATAAAAGCAAAGATCTGTAGGTCGATAAAAGATAGAACCATTGGCTTAATCGATCGTCAAAAAGCAGAACCTATGTTATTTTTTACTCGGTTTGGAATTCACACTTTTGGATTAAAATTTCCGATTGATGTGGTTGTGTTGGATGAGGGCAGTCGGGTAGTGAAAATTAAAGAAAATCTTACTCCTAATAATTTTTTCTTTTGGCCGATTAAATATAATAAAGTCTTAGAGTTGCCAGGCGGTTTTATAAATTTGGCGAAAATAAAAAAAGACTCTTTAGTTAAAATTGAGGACTAGGTTCTTACTCTTCTATTGTGCTCGTCGTGCATTATTTTTCTTTTTTCTTCGTCCGCTACCAATCCCATTTCCACCAATTTCTGGCATTCGGGGTCGGGGCAAACGGTCACGGTGTAGATAACAGTGGTCTTTTCAAGTTTCTCGGTATATGAAGATTTAATTACTCTTTCCTTTCCACATCGGGTGCATTTACTCATTTATTTAGTGCCTTCCACCTCTAAACCCGCCACGGCTAGAGTTTCCTCGGCTTCTTCCAAAGTTTCCACGTCCACCTTCGCGTCTTTGCCCAAACGTCCCTCTTCCTCTACTGAAGCCACCACCAAACCCTCTGGATCGTGGTTTTTCTTCTCTAGGTCTTGCCTCATTTACAACCAACTTTCTGCCTCCAAATTCTGTGTCGTTTAGTTTAGAAATTGCATTCATGGTTTCCTCATCCTTCTCCATTTCTACAAATCCAAAACCTTTTGATTTTCCACTTTCGCGGTCCGTGATAACAATTGCGGAAACCACAGTTCCAAACTCCGCAAAAAGACTTTTTAATTCATCAGAGGTTGTGCTAAAGGGCAAGCCTGCTACAAAAATACGTTTATTCATTAATAAGCTCGGAGATGAGAGTTGATTAGACTGTTAAATGCAAGCTATACATCATTATAACACGAGGGAGGGTTTATTGATATGACCTGAATTGCTTAATGCTTAGACTGACCTCTAAAGGTTTTGAGCAATTGCCAAATATCTATGTTCGTTGGTCGTGAAGCCATATCTTGTAACATTACATTTCAAAATTTTGTTAAAGATGTTCGCATCAGCCAATCCTTCATTCCCCTTAAGGTCTGAGTGTAGATAATCAAGCGCATTTAGCCAAAAAACCAAAGACTCGACATCCTTTACCACGTACTCAACGTTATATTCCATAAAAGCTAAAAGCCGGAATCCTGAATTTTCAAATTGTTCTTTTGTAAGAGCTGGTTCGCTTTTGTCCTGACCTAGTACCTTCTTAATGTTAAGCATATTTTTTTCTCCGACTTCCTGCATAATAAAATATCCACCGGGTTTTAAGTGTGCGATGACCGTTTGCGGATCGAATGGGGCATGACGGCATAAAATTACATCGAATTTTTCCTTTGTCGCTGTCAGTTTGTGGGTGTCGATTTTAAAAGAAACGTTTTTAATATTCGCACCATTTTCCATGGCGGTTTTTACCATTTCCGGATCGCTATCAATTCCGACTCCGCTTTTAAAATATTTTGAAAATTCTAGAAACCTTTCTCCTCCGCCAGTGCCGATATCAAGTACAACATCGCTGGGTCTCAAATATAAAGGAACAACTTTTAAATAGTCCCAAGGAACTGGTTGGCGTTCGGTTTTCATTATCGAAAAATTCCAACCCCTTCTTCCGGCAGTATTACTAATCAATCGATTTAATTCTTCGTTAGAGTATGAATTTTTAAACATAAATTATCTGGCACATTGACCTATTCTACTATTTTTAGTCAATAGCGAGCACATACGAATATTTGAATAAAAATTAGCCTTTTTGAAATTGC
The DNA here is from genome assembly GCA_023379465.1 of Patescibacteria group bacterium. The sequence continues at coordinate 1,000 of JAMCTM010000036.1, read as the reverse complement.
AATTGGGTTTTTCTAGGAGTCTCGGTTTGGTGGGTGTTTAAATTCATAATTTCTTAAGCAATTTAATATGCCCAGTAATTAATGCCAATTTCTTGGCTCGTGACCAGCGTTTCAACTGTGATTCTCTTTTCATCGTCTCACTTCTGGTTTGATGCGTTTCTGAATAAACCAATTCAACTGAATCAAAATACCTGACATATTTTGCGGATTTAGAGGTTTTGTTTTGGTGTTCTTTAACCCTTTTTTCTAAATTATTTGTTTGACCAATATATAAAGTGTTTGAAGAGGTACGAAGGATATAAACAAAATAAGGCATGGTTCGACTTCGCTCACCACCTTCGAAATTGATATAGAGCCTACGGCCCTGAGCGAACGAAGTGAGTCGAAGGGCTGAGCATACAGGTCGAGACCCTTATCGTCCTTATAACCCTGCGAGCTAAGTGTATCATTTCAAGGCTAAATGAGACAAATGAGACACTATAAAAAGGGGTTGTCTCAAATCCTTCTGATGTAGTTTGATATACTTATAGCTAGGGGTCAAAATTATCAATGTTATACAATTAGGAAAGTATGAGCATATCCTATAAACAAATTTCTTTGCTTCCTTGGTTAGAACTTGCAGATACTCAGATCGGTAATGCAATTTTTTGGAAGTATGACACCTCGGTCGTAAGCGACGTCGATACTAAAGTTTATTTAGACAAGTACGTAAAGTGTTATGTTGATAAGCACCAGCAACCTGTAAAAACAATTAACATTGCTTCGTACAAGGATAAGAACTACTTTGAGCCATTAACCTCCGAGGAATATCAGGAATTGAATTTTGCACGCAACATTTTGTGCTTTATGTGCATTGGTGAACAATCGAGAATCGCTTTAATAGACAAAAATAGTAGTATTGGTCCTCCAAGCAGTGATATTTTTGATATGGTTTCACAGAATTTTGTACCCGGAACGGAAGATGTCGCAGTTAAATCTGGAGGTATGACCAGTGGTGGAT
>JAMCTM010000035.1 GCA_023379465.1 Patescibacteria group bacterium | reverse complement strand
GTTTTTTTCGACAGTCCCTACGTTCGTAGATGATCCTTGCGCGGAAAACGTCGAAAGCTTTTTTTCCAGTTTTTCAATTATTTTATCTGAATTTTGCATCTTGCTATTCACTTATTAAAGAAATTATCTTGTTAAGATTATTTTTAATGTTGTTCTCATAAATAATATCGTTGTTTACTATTCTTACGCCTGCAATCAGGCTTTTATCCGTTTTGGCAACTAATTTTTTGTCAGGATACAGTCGTTTCAGGTTTTTTATATCATCTTTACCCGGGAAATACGGAAAATATGCATAAACCGTATTTGCCCTTTCGATATTCTTCAGAGCTAAAACGTACAGCTTAAGCTCTTTTCTGTTAAGTTCTTTTGCTATTTTGTTTACTTTTACCTCGTCAAGTAAATTTTTTGTATAACTTGCCGAGGCGAGTTTTTTAATTAATTTTTTGTCCATATCAGTTTACGTTTTTAATATTATGCAAAGTTTTTTCCAAAATCTGTTTTTGCTCTTTTTCCGAAATAAGTCCTTCCAAAGATTTTGCTACCATATCGGAAGCAATTAAGCTTATCTTTTGGGTGAGTCTTGCTTCCGTATCTCTTGATTCCTGTTCGATTTTCTCTCTCGCCGCGAGAATAATTCTGTCGGCCTCCTGCTTTGCATTTTCGTCTATTTGCCTGGATGCATCGAGAGCCTGCTCTTTTGCATCCTCAATTATCTTTTGCGCCTGGATTTCCGCTTTTTGCAGTATTTTCGTCTCCTCTTCGAGCGTCTTTTCTAAAGTTGTTCTTGATTCTTCAGCCTGCTTTAACCCCTCCGCGATCTTATCTTCACGCGATTTGATCATATCCATAACCGGCTTATATAAAAAGCGTTTTAAAAGGTAATATATTATCAAAAAGTTTAAGACTTGAGCCCCCAGCAAAACGGGATCAAATCCAAGGTCTTTTAAAAATCCCATATTTTATTTTAAGAAAGCAAAAATTAAAGAATATATTGCAATTGCTTCTGCAAAAGCCATTCCAAGAAGCATTGCTGGTAAAATCTTTCCTGTGGCCTCAGGGTTTCTTCCTATAGCTTCCATTGCTTTTGCGCCGATAAGTCCTATTGCCAGTGCCGCCATTTGTCCTCCGATTGCTATTATCAATCCTCCGGAGAGGCTAAAATTTATAGATGTCATGATTCAATCACCTCCTCCTTAACTTCTTCTGCATGTGGTGTCATAAGTACCGCCATAAACGCCATCGTAAGCATCGCAAAAACAAGCGCTTGAACGAGTCCCACTATTACTTCAAGGAGTAAAAAGGGGAGTGGAAGCAAAAGTGCAAACATCGCCGAGATCGTTCCTATTACAACCTCTCCGGCAAAAATATTCCCGAACAAACGGAAAGAGAGTGAAATTATTTTTGTAAATTCACCTATAAGTTCCAAAAGTCCGATATATAAGTTTAAGGGATTTAAAGAAAAGTAACGGGTTATGTACTCTTTAAATCCAAGTTTATTAAGACTTAAAAAATGCGTTATTAATACGGATAGAATTGATAAACCTAAGGTTACGTTAAAATCGCTTGTGGCGGCTCTGAAAAACGGTACAATCTGTCCGTGCTCCTTAAGACCTACCGCAGAAACTCCCGGTATAAGTCCAGACCAATTTGCAAAAAGTATGAATATAAAAAAACTCATAAAATATGGGAAAATTTTTGGTGCATTTTCCCCGGCTACCGAATAAGTAATGTTATAAAATTCCTGGATAACGGTTTCAATGATAACTTGAAACTTTCCCGGCATAAGGCTTAACCGCTTCCTCAGCATTAAAATTAGTCCAACAAGCATCGCATCTACCAGTAATGCGTCCAAAAGTGAGTTCGTGATGCTAAAGAAGCCCAAACGAATAATAGGTTCTGCTGCAAATGAAACCATTAGTTATATATTTTACGGATAATTTAGCCTCAAGTCAAGAAGAAAAACTGCCTAATCCTTGAATTTTGTCAACGAGTATTACCGGCTTATCGTTTTTAGAATCTATTTTACCGCTTACAACTATGACCGTTTCTTTAACCAGAAGATTTTTGTACTGATCAAATATTTTCGGAAATACTACGCACTCCAAAGATGCACCGTTTTCGTTGGCAATAGTTACAAATGCCATTTCGCTGCCCGATCTCTTTGTAAAAATTCTTCTTATTGCCTCGACAATTCCCCCGACAATTACTCTTTGTGTTTGCGATTCTTCCTCCAAGGCTTCGATTTGATGAGTTACTTTCTCTCTTAACTTTATCAAATTGTCCATTTGCGGGTGTTCCGTCAAGTAAAAACCCAAGAACTCTTTTTCAAAAGCAAGTTTTTCATTTTTGCTGAAATCGTCAGGTGAGTATTCCGGTGTGTTTGGCTGCGGCGGATCGTCGAGGTCTTCTCCGAATAAACTTGTTTGACCCGTACTGCTTTGTTTTTTCTTCTTGTTGCTTTTGTCGACAATCTCGGGATAATCTATTAAAAGCTTCGCCCTGTTGCCGAATTTGTCCATGGCACCCGATTTAATCAGACTTTCCATAGTTTTTTTGTTTATTACCGAAAGGTTAACTCTGTTGCAAAAATCCTCAAAACTTTTGAAGTCGCCATTTTCTCTTTGTTCTAATATGTTGGTAATTGCGGCGTCTCCTACGTTTTTTACAGCGGAAAGACCAAACCTTATTTTAGTATTGTTCTCGATGGTAAATTCACTTCCTGATTTATTTACATCCGGCGGAAGTACCGATATTTTAAGTCTTTTGCATTCTGCAACAGCCTGCGAGATTTTTTCGTTTTTTACGGGCCCGGAAGTCCCCCTTGATTCGGCAGTTAAAAGTGCGGTCATAAATTCAACCGGGTAATTGGCTTTAAGATATGCTGTTCTAAAAGCAATCGTTGCATAACAGGCTGCGTGAGCCTTACCGAAACCGTATCCTGCAAAAGGTTCGAACAAAACCCATAAGCCTTCCGCTTTTTCCTTGGTCATGCCGTTTGAAATACAACCTTGGACAAAATGGTCGTGCTCTTTTTTCATTTCTGATGGGATCTTTTTGCCGACGGCTTTTCTTAGCTTGTCAGCTTCAAGCCACGAATATCCTGCAACCTTTATGGCAGTTAGCAGAAGATCATCTTGAAAAGTGATTATTCCGTAAGACTGGTTTAATACGTCCTCAAGTCTCTTGTCCGGGTATTTTATGAGCTTTGGATTGTGTTTTCTTTTAATAAATTCAGGTATATTTGCCATAGGTCCCGGTCTATACAGAGCAACCATTGCCTGAAGGTCAAAGATTGAGGTCGGCTTTAGCTCTTTTATATATCTTCTCATTCCCGCCGATTCAAGTTGAAAAATGCCCGTTGTTTCACCCGAAGCCAAAAGCTTATATGTTTTGTCGTCCTCAAACGGTACTTTGGCAAAGTCGATTTTTTTGCCCTGGTTTTCTTCAATAAATCTTAGAGCCTCCTGGATAATGGTGAGATTTCGAAGTCCTAGGAAGTCGATTTTCAGAAGCCCTACACCGTCTTCGCCTATGGAATACATGTCGTATTGGGTTATTATTTTGTCTCCGTTTGTTTCCCTTTGAAGCGGAGTGTACTCCGTGATTTCTTCATCGGCTATTACAACCCCTGCGGCATGGACCGATGCATGCCTTGCAACACCCTCGACTTTTCTTGCCAAGTCAAGAATTCTTCTCGTGTCCTCTTCTGTCGTATATGCAATTTTAAGCTCGGGACTTTGTTCAAGAGCTTTGTCTATTGTCATTGCATGCCCCTGCCATCCGGGCGGTATCATTTTGGATATTCTGTCTGGGATTGCATAAGGAAATCCTAAGACCCTTCCAATATCCCTGACCGATCCTCTTGCCTCCATCGTTCCGAAGGTTATTATTTGCGCTACCTTATCTTCGCCATATTTCTTTGTTACATATTCGATTACTTCGTCTCGCCTGTTGTCTGCAAAATCCAAATCTATATCGGGTGGGGAAGGCCTCATTGGGTTTAAGAATCTTTCGAAAGGGAGTTTAAAGAATAACGGATCGATATCGGATATTTCCAGAGCGTATGAAACTATTGAGCCCGCATTTGAGCCCCTTCCGGGTCCGACGGTAATTCCTTGTGATTTTGCCCAGTTTACAAAGTCAGCCACGATCAAAATGTAAGTCTCATAGCCTTTTTTGAGGATTATTGACAATTCATAGTCGGCCCTTTCGCGTATTTCAGTGGTTATTGTTTTATATCGTTTTTTAAGTCCTTCTTCAACTTTTTGCTTAATATACTCGGCTGGAGTAATTCCACCCGGGACTTCTAAATTTGGCATGATCCACTTACCCAGCGGTATTTCAATATTGCACATCTGTGCGATTTTAACGGTATTGTCTATTGCTTCGGGATTTTGGACAAAAAATCCGGTCATTTCCTCCTGGGATTTAATGTAAAAATCCGGAGAATCGATCATTGTAAGTTTGCGGCCTTTGGTATCGAGAGTCGTTTGTGTCTGTATACATAAAAGTGCTTCTTGTGCTTCCGCATCGTCTGTTTGCACATAATGGTTGTCGTTGGTTGCAACTAAGGGAATCCCAAGTTTTTTGGAAAGAGTAACTAATTTTAGGTTCAAGGTTTCCTGCTCGGGGATGTTTAAATGTTTTTGGAGCTCCAGATAGAAATTGCCCTGGCCGAAAATTGCGTTTAGCTCTTTTGCCCTTTTTTCGGCGGTTTCCTGCTGGTTTTTCAAAAGCGGCTCGGCAATAAAACCGTTTAGACACGCACTTAAACAAACTATGTCCTTGCCGTATTGTCGCAAGAGCTCCAAATCGGTCCTCGGTTTATAGTAGTAGCCTTCGAGCCCCGCTATCGAAATTATTTTCATCAGGTTTTTGTAGCCGTTAAAGTTTTTTGCCAGGAGTACGAGGTGGTTTGAGTCTGAGTCAACGCCTGCTTCTTTATCGTGCCTAGAGCGTTTGCTGATGTAAATTTCCGCTCCGATTATCGGTTTGATTCCTTCGGAAACACAAGTTTTATAAAAGTTAATAGCGCCATACATGTTTCCGTGGTCCGTTATTGCAATCGCTTTCATGTTGAGCTCTTTTGCACGTCTTACCATATCTTTTATTTTTGAAAGACCGTCTAAAAGCGAATATTCGCTGTGATTATGAAGGTGTACGAATTCAGCCATTTTTTATTTCTTGTTTCTTTCGAGTCTTCTCTTTATACATATTTTGATCAGCGTTCCTTACAGAAGCGCTTACGTCATTTAAATCAACTCCGGATAAGCCAATACTCGCGCTTACATTTCTTAATTTCATTTCTTCAACAAGCCTTTTTTTCCAATTTTCAGCCAATTTTGGGGTGGTATCCATCAAAAAGACCTGGAATTCGTCCCCACCAATCCTTGCAGGAATATCCGTGGTTCTCGTAGAAGCTCTAATTGCATCGGCGGCAGATTTTAGCAATTGGTCCCCCGCTTCATGGCCCAAAGTATCGTTTACTGTCTTTAGTTCGTCTAAGTCTATAAAAGCTACGGAAGCTTTGATTTTTTCCCTTAAAGCCCTTTCAACTGCTTTTGTCCTTTCCTTTTCGTAGCCACGTTTTTCCAAAAGTCCTGTCAGGGGATCGTAATCCGATTCATATTCTTGCCTTAATCTTTCTCCGGCCTCATTTATTAGTTGTCTTTCTGTGGGTTTTGTTCCGCTTTTCCTAAAGACTCTTCTTGCAGCTTCTTTTCTTTCATTAACCTGATGTCTCAAATGGGCTATCCTATCTGCAGATGGATGAATTTTTTTCTGTATTTCTTCTCCCGTTGTTTCGCTCATTTTAGTTTCGCGGTTAAAACCGCCTTAATCTTTTCGGCGTCTGCTTTTACTTTTAAAGAACGCATAACCGCGCCGAGTAGAAACATTATAGCCGTTTGTTTACCTTTTTTATAGTCTTCTACGGCCTTAGGATTTTCTGTTAATACTTTATCTATTGTTTCGTTTAAGGTTTTGTCATCTACCGATACGGTGGTGTTTGCATTTTTTATTTCTTCGACGAGTTTTGCAGGAAGCAAAGATTCTATATCTGTTTTTTTGTTGATAATATAATTTGCGATTTGTTTCGGAGTCAAACTTAAAATTTTGCCCGCCTTTACGGCTTCTTCAAAATAATCAGCAGTGTTTTTATCTGTAGTAAGAATTTCCGAATCGTATTCTGCAATCCGAAATTGTTTTTGAAACCTTGTTTTCTTAGCGTCGGGAAGTTCGGGAATTTCCCTCTTAAGCCCGTTGATTTTTTCATTGGTCCATCTTATGGGAGGAATATCAGGCTCGGGAAAGTATCTGTAGTCAGATGCTTCTTCTTTTACTCTTTGGGATGCTGTTGATGAGGTTTTTTCGACAAACCCCCTTGTTTCCTGCAAAGGGACTTTCCCGCTATCTAGAATTTCCTCCTGTCTTTTAATTTCATAATCTATCGCTTTCCCGACAAAACTGAATGAATTGATGTTTTTTACTTCAACTTTATAGGAAGGAAGACCTTTTTGCCCTTGTTTTTTAAGGGAGATGTTTGGTTCAAGTCTCATATTTCCTTTTTCCATGTCCGCGTTTGAAACGCCCAAATACCTTACAATCTGCTGGAGCTTTTGGAGGTATTCCTTGACCTCTTCCGCCGTTTCAAAATCCGGCTCGGTTACGATTTCAACAAGGGGCACACCGGAGCGGTTAAAGTCAATTAAGCTTGCTTTTTTGCCGTTGACAGTCTCGTGGATTAATTTTCCCGTGTCTTCTTCCATATGCACTCTAGTTATCCCTATTTTTTTGCCGGTTGAAAGAATAACGTGGCCGTTTATGCAAAAAGGCTTATCGTATTGGGAAATCTGGTATCCCTTGGGAAGGTCGGGATAGAAATAATTTTTTCTGTCAAATTTGCTAAACAAAGGGATATCGCAGTTTAAGGAAAGCCCGATTTGAACGCACCATTCTACAGCCTTTTTATTGGGATAGGGTAGTGCGCCCGGAAGTCCGAGGCAGACAGGGCACGTATGCGTATTGGGTTTTTGTCCGAAATAATCCGCAGAACACGGACAAAACATTTTGCTGTTAGTCTTTAATTCTACGTGCACCTCAAGCCCGATTATCGGTGTATATTTCATAGGTTTGGTTTTTTGGACCTCCACAGTGCATTTTTTGTATTTAATTCATACATGTTGGCGACATTTAGGACCAAGGCTTCGCTAAACTGCGGCCCTATTATCTGCATGCCGACAGGAAGCCCTAAATTCGAAAATCCGACGGGAATGTTTATTCCCGCAAGGCCCGCTATTGACGATGGTTCAACCAGAACATCCGCAATTTCTCCAAACATTGCGGCGTCTTTCGTGGCACCTAAGGGCAGTGCAAGCGAGGGGCTTGTGGGAGCTATTATCACGTCAACTTTATTGAAAGCTTTTTCGAAGTCTTTGACAATTTCCGTCCGCACCTGTTGGGCTTTATTGTAATACTGGTCGTAATAGCCCGAGGAAAGGGCATAAGTTCCAAACATTATCCTTCTTTTTGCCTCTTCTGCAAATCTTTCCCTGCCAAACCCGTACCTTATGCCGTCGTACCTGGCAAGGTTTGACGAAACCTCCGAGCGCTGGATTATGGTATAAACGTCTATTGCGTACTTTGGGTCAAAAAGATTTATGTTCTCGATTTTTGCCCCCATTCCTTCCAGGTCTTTGATAGCTGTTTTTACTACTTTTTCAACTTCTTTATCTATTCCTTTTATGAAATACTGGTCCGAAATTCCTACCCTAACGCCCTTTATGTCTTTATTCAAATTTTGAAGATATTTCCCTTTAGGGTTTGGCGATGTCGTTGCGTCGAATTCGTCCATTCCCGCCAGGATATCCAAAATAAAAGCGCTATCCTCAACGGTTTTTGTGATAGGTCCGGGTGAATCAAGGGACGAGCCCATCGCGACAACCCCGTATCTTGAAACTCTTCCGTATGTCGGCTTAAGTCCTACAACACCGCACCACGAGGCCGGTTGCCTTATCGAACCTGCAGTTTCGGAACCAATCGCCGCAACGGTTTCATCAGCCGCAACAGCCGCTGCCGAGCCTCCCGAGGAGCCTCCGGGCAATCTTTTTATATCCCAGGGGTTTTTTGAAGCGCCGTAATCGGATGTTTCGGTCGAGGAACCGTGTGCCCAAGCATCCATATTGGTTTTTCCCAAAAGGACCATGCCCGCTGATTTAAGTTTTTCAACGACCGTAGCATCAAAGGGAGGGATATAATCATCCAATATAATACTTGAAGCGGTCGTTCTAATTCCTTTCGTTGAGAAATTGTCTTTTATTGCAATGGGAATTCCCAAAAGGGGAAGTTCTACGCCTTCTTTTATTGCCTTATCCGAAAGTTTGGCTTGTTCCAAAGCTTTTGTTTCGGTTAACGTAACAAACGCATTAAGTTTTGAATCGACTTTTTTTATCCTTCCAAGGCAAGCTTTAGTAAGTTCAACGGAAGAGAATTTCTTGTTTTTGAGGCCTTCTTTTGCCTGTTTTATGTTCAGATTATTCATTATCTAGAATTGCATCAACTTTAAAAAATCCGTTATATCGTGATTTTGCGTTTGACAATGCTTCTTCCTGTGATAAAGAAGGCTTTGCAGAGTCTTGTCTTAATACATTTTCAAGTCCGGTTACCTGGCTCGTGGGTTCAACATTTTCAGTATTAACTTCGTTTAGCTCTTCAACGTAGTCAATAGTTTCATCAAGCTGTTTTTCAAATTTTTTAACCTCGGAGGGGGTAATCGGCAGACTTGCAAGTTTTGCTGTGTGGGAAACGTTAATTTTCATCGGGTTTATTATATGGTAAGCGAGAGTCTTTTGGCAATTGCCATTCTCGCATTTTTTTCCAAGGCCTCGTCTAACTTTTCAAGAACAAAATCACTATGGTATTTTACTTCAAGCGCCTTTTTAATTAAAAAATCCGCAACTATGGGGTTTTTAGGCAGTATGGGCCCGTGGAAATATGTGCCTATTGTATTTTTGTATAAAGCACCCTCTTCGTTGGCCGAGTCGTTGCTTCCGTATCCGTTTAATACTTTCCCCAAGGGCTTAATAGACGGACCCAAAATTGTTCTTCCTCCGTGGTTTTCAAAGCCTATTAAAACTGTTTTTTCTCCGAATATTTCTGATTCCACGGCAATATTTCCGGTCAACCGTTCTCTACCGGGATTTTCCGTGTACATATCAAGTACCCCTAATTGTTGAAGCTTATGTCCATCCGCCGTTTTATAGTAATTCCCGAGATATTGGAATCCCCCGCAAATATAAAGGCCCGGTATTCCTTTTTCGATCATTTCTTTAAGCGTATTTCTCTTTCTTGTCAGATCTTTTGCAACTTCTTCCTGTTGGGTATCCTGAGCTCCCCCCATCATTAAAAGATCACAAGACCTTAAATCCGATTCTTTTGAACCTACGTCAATGTTTACAATTTGCGCAGATATGCGCCGCCACTCGCAGCGTTTCTGTAAAACTATCACATTCCCCCTGTCGCCGTATATATTCATAAGCGTCGGATAGAGCCAGCCAATTGTAAGTTTATGCTTCATAGTAATTTTTTTCCTGTAATTAATTTTCGGGCTTCAAGCATGGCCGAGTAGTTGGGTAATATAAAAAGCGTTTCGTCTTTTTCTAAGGTTTCCGCCATTTTATCAATTGCTTTTTTTAGGACTTCTTCCGTATGGGTAAAAAATCCGGCATATTTAAGTCTTATTGCCATGTCGTAGACCCTGTCTCCGGAAACCGCCAAATTGAACTCTTTTGTTAGAATATCTTCGAAATTTATGTCCCAAATCCAGCTCACGTCAAGACCGTCGGGTATTCTGTCGTTTAGTACAATAAGCAGATTCTTGCCTCCCAATTCCTTAATCGTTTGAAGCGACTCATTAAAGCTGGTCGGGTTTTTTGAAAGAAATATCTGTACGGATTTTCCTTTGTATGACAATTTTTCTTGCCTTCCGAATGCGGGGGTAAAATTTTTAAATGAGTTTTCTATAGTTTTTTTGCTGAACCCCTCTTCCAAGGCAAAAAGAGATGTCGCAAGGCCATTGTATTTGTTGTAAGTTCCGGGAAGGGGATTGTTTGACAGATCCGATAAATTTATCTTGGGGCGTTTTAATCCGCATTTTGGGCATTCCCATTCTCCTAAATGTGAGAAAAACACTCTTTTGTAATTTAGTTTATTACCGCAATTTGGGCAATAAATAGAATCTGCCCCGTGTTTGGGTGTACTTGCGCCTTTTTCATCCAAACCAAAGTACAAAATTTTAGCTTTTATATTTTTGGCAAGACTTGAAACAAGCGGATCATCCGCGTTTAATATAAGGCGCGTTTTGTCATTAAGTCTTCCAAAACCCTTTTTCCATTTGTCCGCAACCGTATTAAGCTCGCCGTATCTGTCCAACTGATCACGAAATAAATCAAGAATAATGATATAGTCGGGGTTTGTCTTTTTCGCAATTTCGGAAAGGGCGTTTTCATCGCTTTCAAAAATTAGATAATTTTTGTTGAGAGTGCCGTTAGCACTTGCGCCCGTAATAAGCGTAGACGCGAGCCCGTTAATAAGGTTTGCTCCTGCTTTATTTTGTAAATAAGTTTTGTTGTTTTCTCTTATTACGGAAGTAATCAGTCTTGCGGTGGTAGTTTTTCCGTTAGTGCCCGCAACTAATATGATTTTAGTTTTAGACTTATTTACAATATCCTCGATAAAATTAGGATTAAGTTTAAGTGCGATGTGTCCCGGCCACGTTGATCCCTCTCCCAGATTAAATCGTTTACTGAAAACGGAAAATACTTTTCCGAAAAGAATTATAAAAACATTCATTACATTGATCGAAGGATTTTTATTCTTTCTTCAATCGGAGGATGTGTATCAAAAAGAGAAGAGAACCATTGCTTGGCTTCCTTTCCTTTAAAGGGATTCACTATAAAAAGATGGGCCGTGGCGTTCGAAGCGGTTTTTAGAGTAGTTCTGTTGTTGGCAAGTTTTTCAAGGGCGCTTGCAAGTCCCTCGGGGTATCTTGTAAGAAGCGCTCCTGAAGCATCGGCCAAGAATTCCCTTTTTCTGGAAACGGCAAGCTGAATTAGAGTGGCTGCAATAGGCGATAATATAGCCAGAATTATGCCTATTACTAAAAATATTCCCTGAGCATTTGAGTTTCTATCTCTGTTTCCGCCGAATCCTCCAAACCAGAGCTGGTTTGTAAAAAGATTTGAAAGAATCACTATAAACCCGACAAGTATCGCGACTATTCCCATAAGCCTTATATCGTAGTTCTTAACGTGCGAAAGTTCATGAGCTATAACTCCTTCAAGCTCTTCATCATTTAATATTTGCAGAATGCCCGATGTTACGCATACGACCGCGTGTTTTGGGTCCCGGCCCGTTGCAAACGCATTAGGCGAAGGGTCATTGATAATGTAAATATTCGGTGTTGGTAGGCCGTCTCCGATGCACAAGTTCTCAACAATCCTGTAAAGCTGCGGGTTATCATGTTTTTGGATTGGTTTTGCTCCGGTTGTTGCAAGTACGAGTTTGTCGGAATAGTAGTAACTTCCTATACTCATAAAACCTGCAATAATCAGAGCAATACCTGCAAAACCCCATCCGTAGCCTAGCGCCTTGCTGAAGACAAAAACGATAGTCGTTATAACCAAAATGAACAAAAGCATTATTGCCCAAGTTTTATTTTTATTGGCTGAAATTGCCGAATAGATATTCATAAAACTAGAAACTTACTTTTACCGGTTGTTTTTCCGCTTCAGTTGCCGCGAAAAATTCCGCATCTTTAAAATTAAATAGTTTTGCAAATATTACGTTAGGGAAAACTTTTAATTTTGTGTTGTAGTCCAGGACGACGCTGTTATAGAACTGTCTTGCGTATGCAATTTTATTTTCCGTATCGGAAATTTCTTCCTGCAGCTCCATAAAATTCTGGCTTGCTTTAAGATCGGGATAATTTTCCGCTATGGCAAGAATCGATTTTAACGTTTGGCTTAGCTGGTTATTTATTTTGGCTTTTTCTTCCGGTCCTTTTGCCGAAACGAGATTTTGTCTTTGTTCGGAAACTTTTTCAAAAATTTCCTTTTCGTGTTTGGCATATCCTTTCACTGTTTCTACAAGATTGGGGATAAGGTCGGTTCTTCTTTTTAACTGCACGTCAATTTGAGAAAGGGCTTCCGAAACCCGCATTTTCGAAACAATAATGCTGTTATACAGAAGCCAAACAAACCCAACAATCACAACTACGACAATTATTGTCAGAATCACTTAGTAGCACCTCCTTTCTTTAATTTCTCAGCCATTCAGAGAATTTATTATACTCCAATGTGTTAAGTATGTCATTATTAGTCGCCCATCCTCGCCGCGCCATAAAAACCCCGTATTTTTGCAATTCCATATGACTAACATCGTGACTGTCAGTATTTATTACCATCTTTACTCCTGCTTCAACAGCCATTTTTATCATAATATCTGATAAGTCTAACCGTTGCGGCCAGCTGTTTATTTCCAGTGCTTTATTGTTTTTTTTGCAGAAATCAAAGATCTTGTCCCATATAAGGTCGTAACCCGGCCTGACATTTAAGAGTTTTCCTGTAGGATGGGCAAGAATTTTTGCTTTGGGATGAGAAAGCCCTTCTAAAACCCGCTTTGTCATTTCTTCCTTGTCCATAGAGAATACGCTGTGAATTGATACGATCGAAGCGTCAAGGATGTTTAATGATTTTTTGTCGATTGCAAGATTACCGTTCGGTAATATGTCTGTTTCGAGTAATTTAAATATTCGAACATTTTTGTTGTGTGATTTAAGTTGTTCAATTTTTTCATTACGTTTAGCAATAAGTTCGTATATTTTTTGATTGGAGTGTTTTGATTGGCTAGGGTTATGTTCGGCAAAGCCGATATATTCATAGTTAAGCTGACCTGCTTTATCTATCATTTCCTCCATCGGGCTTTTTCCCAAGTCGTGGCTTGGTTCTATAGGAAAATTTGAATGTATATGCAAGTCTCCCTTGATATCGCTAAGCTCAACAAGTTTAGGGAGTTTAAGTTTTTCTGCAAGTTCTATTTCGCCTTTGTCCTCGCGTAGTTCCGGCGGAATCCAGTCAAGTCCGATGGCTTTATAAAAGCTTTCTTCTTCCGAATATTTCTGTGATTTTTTAGTTTTCAAATTTTTTATTCCGTATTCAGACAAGGAGAGCCCCTTTTTCAAAGCAAGCTCCCTCAGATGAACGTTGTGGTTTTTGCTTCCTGTAAAGTGTTGTAACAATGACCCGAAACTTTCTTCAGGTTGGATTAGGAGGTCAATTTGTCTTCCTCCCGAAACCAAGATTGAAGCCGAAACTTCGCCTTTTTCGATTATTCTTTCTTTGTTGGGGTATGAAACGAAATACTCTATTACTTTTTTAGGATTGTCTGTGGAAATAGCTATGTCAACGTCTCCGACGGTTGGGGAGCGCCTTCTAAGACTTCCAAGGGCTTCAACTTTTTTAACCTCAGGGCATTTTTTTAGATAATCTATCAATTTTTGGGAAACTTCGAAAGCGTAGGGGAGTATCATTCTTGTTGTTTTTCCTTTCCCGAGCCTATACTCCGAAATTGCCCTTAAAATGTCCGATTGGGATTTATTGCCAAAGCCTTCAAGCTTCGCAATTCTTCCCGCCTCCGCAACCTTTTCTAGATCATCGATTACCGTACCGGGATTATTTAACTTGAATTCTTTTACCAGTTTGTAGGCTTTTTTAGGTCCAAACGAAGGAATTTCGGTAAGAACGAAAACCGATTCGGGAATATCTTTCAAAACCCAATCGAAATGGGCAACTTTTCCTTTTTTAAACAGGTCTATAATATGTGATTTGATTGTATTTCCTATGCCTGGTAGATTTTTTAGATTATCTTCCTTGTAGTAATCCGATAATTCTCCCGTCAGATTGGAGATTGTGTCCGCAGCCCTCTGGTAGGCAACAATCTGGAAATGGAATTTTTTTTCATCCTTTATGGTGTACGCGTCCGCTATGTCTTTAAATAGCTTTGCAACTTCTTGATTACTCATGGCAAAAAAATCATAACATTAAGTAAAATTAAGTACAAGTTTAAGCATTGACTAGGTTTGAATAATTTGTTAGGATACCATAGAGTTTGGGGTGGTAGCTCAGTTTGGTTAGAGCGCTTCCCTGTCACGGAAGAGGTCGCGGGTTCGAGTCCCGTTCACCCCGCCCTTCTTAAAAGTTTAATACTTTAGGAAGGAGGCAAGACGGATTTTTAAATTGGATAGCAATAAGGCTTGCCCGCAAACTTTTAATCCCCTGCCCATATTTTTTATTTCTGCCTGGAAAGGAGGAATTTATGCCAAGAAAAGCATCGGTTAAAAACGATACTGTAAAAGATTCGGTAAAAAAAGCTGAGGGTTTTCTGTCACAGATAAAATGGGGGGAGTCTTACACAAGTCTTTTTTTAGGTGCTGTTGTAGTTATCATTGCCTTGATTTTAGTTTTTTCTTTCTTTAAGTCAAAAACTCCGACAACACAACAGACGGGTTCGACTTCCACGCAGCAAACACAAACAACAACGCCGGCAAGGCCCAGCACATATACCGTTAAAGAGGGGGATGATCTTTGGTCGATTGCCCAAAAACTTTACGGTTCCGGTTACAATTGGGTTGATTTGGCAAAAGCCAATAATTTAGAAAATCCCGGTTTAATATTTGTGGGAACCGTACTTAAAGTCCCGGACGTAAAACCAATAGTTGTCGCAACTGCAAATCAGGTACCTTCTATGGAAGCGATAAAAGGAGATACCTATACCGTAGTAAAGGGTGATAATTTATGGGATATAGCGGTAAGGGCTTATGGAGACGGATTTAAGTGGACGGAAATTTCAAAAGCAAACAATCTTACAAATCCCGACCTAATTTTCCCAGGTAACGTATTTAAAATCCCAAGGTAGTTTAAGCTTATTTTGCTGTATAACTTTTTAGCGTTAAAATGCTAAAATATTTTTAGTGGAATAGATAAATTAACTGCGGGATTAGTACAGTGGCAGTATGCTACCTTCCCAAGGTAGAGATGCGAGTTCGATTCTCGTATCCCGCTCTAAACAAATATAAGGTTTTAACCGACGTGCTAGGTTCTGTGCAACTATTAATTAATTTGTCATTGTGCTTTTATGACCGTAATCGATGAGTATTTTAAGAAAGTGGACGCTCCAAAAAGTAAACAGCTTGATAGGATCAGGAAAATTGCAAAACAGGTAGTCCCGGGCGCACAAGAAGTAATTTCCTATGGCATGCCGACTCTCAAATATAAAGGTGAGTCATTCCTGGGGTTTAATGCACATACAAAACATATTGGAATTTATCCATATGGCGGAGAGGAAATTGAGGTTTTTAAAGAGAAAATTTCTAAATTAGGTTATAAATTTTCCTCCGGCGCAATAAGAATACCTTATGATAATCCGATTCCTGATAAGTTGCTTAAAGAAATTATTATCCATAGAGTGAATAGAATTACAAACAAAGAGTAAGATCTTTTTAAAATTTTTATATTATATGTCTTCGGAGAAATTTGAAGTTATCTGGTTGACGATTTTTTAAAAGTTTGATATAGTAAATTGTGCCCACTAGTAAATCTATAAAGTACATTTTTATTTCAGGAGGCGTTATCTCAGGTATCGGGAAGGGTACTACGTCGGCTTCTATCGCACTTTTATTAAAATCCTCGGGCTATAAAGTTGCCCCAATAAAGTTTGAAAATTACCTTAATCTGGATGCAGGTACAATTAATCCTATAGAACACGGAGATCCCTTCCTTTGCGAAGACGGAACCGAAACAGATATGGATATAGGAACTTACGAAAAGTTTTTAAATGAGGATATGGGGAGGGATAACTTTGTGACAATGGGGGGAATATACAAAGCCGTTATCGACAGGGAAAGACGTTTTGAATACGACGGTGAGGACGTTGAGGCAATCCCATATATAACAGATGAAATTACTAGCAGGATTATTTCTTTGGGAGAAAAGAGAAATGCGGATATCGTAATGATAGAGCTTGGCGGAACTGCGGGGGAGTATCAGAATATGTTCTATTACGAGGCTGCAAGGATTATGACCCTTAAAAACCCCGGAAAGGTTTTGCATATTCATGTTAGCTATGTTCCGACTCCTGGACATTTGGGTGAACCTAAAACAAAACCGACACAACTTTCCGTAAAAACATTAAACTCTTTGGGAATACAGCCGGATTTTATTATAGCAAGGGGCGAAAAAAAGCTCGACAGAAGGCGCAAAGACAGGCTAGCTCTTTTTTGCAATATGCACAAAGATGATGTGATCTCAAGTCCCGATTTGCCGTCGGTTTATGAAATTCCGCTGGTTTTGCAGGAGCAAAAGTTGGATGAAAAAATTCTGCAAAAATTAGGTCTTAAAGTAAGGCCGCCTAAGCTAAAGGATTGGATAAAATTTGTCGAAAGCACAAAAAATGTCAAAAAAGAAATTGAAATTGCAATCGTCGGGAAATATTTCGGCACAGGAGATTACCAGCTTAAAGATTCGTATGCAGCTTTGTTTGATGCATTGGATCATGCTAGCTGGAAACAGGGCTTTCGCGTAAAAACCCGTTGGGTGGATGCGGAAGCAGTTGAAAAAGAAGGGGCGGAAAAATTGATAGGAAGACCTAGAGGGTTAATTGTTCCTATCGGATGGGGTAAAAGGGGATCCGAGGGAATGATCGAAGCGGCATCTTACGCAAGAAAGAATAAAATTCCATATCTAGGCCTTTGTTACGGAATGCAGCTTGCAACTATTGCTTTTGCAAGAGACGTGTTGGGTTTCAAAGATGCAAACACCGAAGAAAATAACAAAAAATCAAAACACCAGGTAATACATTTTATTCCGGATCAGAAAGAACTCGTAAAGCTAAGGGCTTATGGAGGCACGATGCGTTTAGGCGGATGGGATGCAAAAATAAAGAAGGGAACAAGGGCTTACGAAATATACAGAAAATATGACTCTTTTAAGGATAAAAAGAATTTAATAACCAGTGAAAGGCACAGACATAGGTACGAGTTTAACGACGACTTTGCAAAAGATTTTGAAAAAGCGGGGCTTGTAATAAGCGCAAGGTCGGTAAAGGAAAATCTTGCTGAAATTGTAGAACTCCCAAAAACTGTCCATCCATTTTATTTTGGTACTCAGGGCCATCCGGAGTACAAGAGCAGACCGCTGAGGCCGCACCCGATTTTTATGGAATTTATCAAAGCCTGTTCTTCGAACAAAAGTATTGAGTAGAGGCATTTTTTAAGATATAATACTAATCTATGATTTCAGGAATTGATTTTGTACCCGGAGACATTTTAAAAGTTTATCAGAAAATCCAGGAGGGTGAAAAAACAAGGACTCAGATTTTCGAGGGGGTTGTATTGGGAATTTCGGGGCGCGGAGAAAACAAGATGTTTACAGTAAGAAAACTGGTTGGTGATGTGGCGGTTGAAAAAATATTTCCGGTAAATTCTCCGAATATTGAAAAAACAGTAGTTAAGGCGCATTCAAAAAATAAGGTAAGAAGATCCAAGCTTTATTATTTAAGAAAAAAAGCCAATAACTGATGTTTATTCCAAATCCCCCTGCCGGATTTGGGGAAGGACTAGCCGCAAAATACCTCGTTAAAAAGGGTTACAAGATAATCGACAAAAGTTTTTGCAGAGGTTATGGAGAAATAGATTTGATCGCCGAAAAAAAAATAAAACCTTGATTTATATCGAAGTTAGAACAAGGACAAACTCTCTTTATATTTATAATGGAGCGGCTCAGGCAATCTCATATCATAAACTGCGGAAGCTTATCAGAACTTCGGATTTTTACAAATTTTTGCGCATTGAATTCTCCGATTCTTTACGCATTGACGCGGGCTTGATTGACGTAAACAGTTCGAAAAATGTAAAAAAAATTCAACATGTGGAAAATACATAGAATTAATTTTTAAGCATTTTTATCTGGTCTCTTAATATGGTTGCTGTTTCAAAGTCCAGATCTTTTGCGGCCTGTCTCATTTCCTTGGAGAGCCTTTTTATAAGTTTTTGTCTTTCATCGGGCAAGATTACTTCTTTTTTGCTTAACGTTAACAAATAATTTATTTCTTCGTTTTCCTCTTCCCGCTGTTCAATCAGTTTTGCCCTGATTGATTTTTCGATAGATCTTGGAGTTATCTTGTGCTTTTTGTTATAGGCAATTTGGATTTTCCTTCTTCTTGTTACTTCGTCGATTGCGGCCTGCATGGATTTTGTTACGGTATCGGCATACATAATAACTTCGGAATTTACATTTCTTGCCGCCCTTCCCATAGTTTGTATAAGCGAAGTGCGGCTTCTTAAGAAACCTTCTTTGTCTGCGTCAAGGATTGCTACAAGTGCTACTTCCGGCAGATCAAGGCCCTCTCTTAACAAGTTAATTCCTACCAACACGTCGTGTTCTCCCTGTCTAAGTCTGTCTAACACGTCCTGTCTTTTGAGCGTTTCGATATCCGAATGAAGGTACGACACCTTGACACCCCTTTCCTCCAAAAAAGAAGAAAGGTCTTCCGCCATTCGTTTGGTTAGCGTTGTTACCAATACCCTTTGTTTTTTGGAAACTCTTTGTTCAATTTCTTTTATTAAGTCGTCAATTTGTCCTTTAGTCGGTTTTACGGTTACCTTGGGGTCTACAAGGCCGGTAGGCCTTATTAGCTGCTCGGCCACTGCGTTGTCCTGTGCGGCGAGGCTTAACTCGTACTCATCAGGTGTCGCGCTTACATATATTGCCTTGTGGATCCTTGTCATAAATTCTTCAAATCTTAATGGCCGGTTATCAAGCGCCGAGGGGAGGCGGAAGCCGTATTCTATCAGAGTTTCTTTTCTAGCTCTGTCCCCGTTATACATTCCCCTTATCTGCGGCACGGTAATGTGCGATTCGTCAATTATCGTAAGAAAGTCATTTGAGCATTCCTGAAAATAATTTAATAAGGTATAGGGAGGTTCACCGGGCTTGCGCCCGTCAAAATATCTGGAATAATTCTCTATCCCGTTTACATATCCTATCTGGTTAATCATGTCAAGGTCAAAGTTAGTGCGCTGATTTAGTCTGTGGGCCTCCAAAATTTTTCCTTTATTTTTAAGATCTTCAACTCTTTTTGCAAGATCCTCCCTAATTTTTGGAAAAACGTCTTTATACGTCAACGGATTTGTCATATAGTGTTTGGCGGGATATATAACTGTTGAATCCAATACGCTTATCGTATCGCCTGATATAGCGTCGAATTCCATGAGTTTTTGTATTTTGCCGTTTGAAACCGCAATCCTTATCCCCGTATCAAGGTACGCGGGGAAAAGGTCGATGTCTTCGCCCCTTACCCTGAAGCTTCCCCTCTGGAATGCGTAATCGTTTCTTTCATATTGCAGGTCAGAAAGTCTTAACAAGATGTCTTTTTGTTCAAGCTTGACACCGGATTTTAATTCCATCACAAATTTACCGTATTCAATGGGGGAGCCGAGGTTATAAATACTTGAAACAGACGCGACGACGATTACATCCTTTCTTGTCAAAAGGTTAGTGGTTGCGGCGAGCCTTAGTTTGTCTATTTCTTCGTTTATTTCCACCTCTTTTTCTATATATGTATCGCTTTGGGGAATATATGCTTCGGGTTGATAAAAATCATAGTACGAAACGAAATAACAAACTGCGTTATCCGGAAAAAAGTCCCTGAATTCCTGGTAAAGCTGCGCAGCCAAGGTTTTATTGTGGGAAATGACCAGAGTAGGCTTCTGCACTTTTTCGATTACATTAGCCATCGTAAAGGTTTTTCCGCTTCCGGTCACTCCTAGAAGCACTTGGTTTCTATAGCCTTCATTAAGTCCCCTGGTTAGCTTTTCTATAGCCTGCGGTTGGTCGCCTGTAGGTTTAAAATCGGAAATAAGTTTAAATTTCATTAGGCCAATTTTAACATAAAAAGATATAGTTAGACATCTTGACAAAGTTTGCATTTTTTTCGTATAAAATATTAGTAAATAATTATTACATTTAAACTATATGTCAGGCGTTTTATACAGAAAAGAAAGAGAAGTTTTAGAATTTTTAGCCCAGTTTCAGAAGCAATACGGGTATTCTCCCACACTTGCCGAAATCGCACAGGGTACCGGGCACAGGAGCAACTCGACGGTCCATACTTTAATTAAGTCGCTTGTGGATAAGGGCTATGTGCAGAAGGTCGACGGCAATACCCGGGTTTTAAAAATAGTCGACGAAAAAGTTACTCTTTCGCTTGCAGGCAGTAAGCCATCGGTCGAGCTTCCGTTGATGGGGTTCATAGCAGCAGGTGCCCCTCTGGAGCCCTACAGTGACCCTAACGCGTCGTTCTTCATCTCCTCGTCTCTTTTATCGGGGAAAAATACTGCGTATGTCTTAAAGGTAAAGGGAAGCTCAATGATAGAGGAAGGGATCTTGGACGGGGATTATGTCGTAATCGAGAAAATAAAAGAGCCTGTTAACGGTGATATTGTTGTTGCAATAGTAGACGATAATCTCGCAACGCTTAAAAAGTTCTACAGGGAAAACGACAGGGTGGTGCTAAGACCGGCAAATTCGGAAATGTCTCCAATTTATCCTACGAGTTTGGTTATTCAGGGGAAAGTAGTCGGGTTAGTAAGGAAATTCGACTAATTTTTTTTGAATTTGATTATCTTAAGCTTGTGGTTAATGTAGGCTAGAGCCGCAACAATAATTAATACGACTATTACGAGATCAAATTTCCTGAAATATCCTCCTATTGTATCCCATTTGCTACCAAGATAAAATCCTATATAAGTTAAACATATGACCCAAATAGTAGATCCGGCGACAGTATAGCTTACAAACCTAACGAGTTTCATGCGCGAGATGCCCGCGGGAAGCGATATATAGGTCCTGAGCCCGGGAATAAGCCTTGAAAAGAAAACAACCTTAGAGCCGTAATTATTAAACCATCGCATAGCCCTTTCATAATCATCCTGTGTAACGAGAATAAATTTTCCGTATTTTTTTATTAAATTAAGTAAAATATTTTCTTGAAGAAAATAGCCTATCGCATAGCTTATCAAGGCTCCGGTCAAATCTCCAAGAATTCCGGCAATTACCACGAATGTAAATAATAAGGATCCCTTGTCCGAAAGAAAACCGGCAAAGGGAAGAGTCACTTCCGATGGTACCGGTATCAAGGCTGATTCAAGGGTCATTAAAATATAAACGCCCAGGTAGCCTGCTTGGCTGATTAGATGTATAATGATGCCTGTTAAGCTTTCGAGCATAAATTAAAAATGGGCAACCTGTTTATTGTAGCAACACCGATTGGCAATTTACAAGATATATCGCTTAGGGCTTTGGAAACCTTGGAAAACGCGGATTTTATCGCTTGCGAAGATACAAGAAGAGCCTTTTTATTAATAGGACGTTTTTTCAAAGGAAGCGAAAAGGAAATGAAGCGCAAGCTTTTTTCTTATTATGAAGAGAAAGAGAATGTTAAAATTCCCCAGGTGTTAAATTTACTTTATAACGGAAAAAATGTTGCGCTTATCTCCGATGCGGGCACGCCCCTGATTTCCGACCCCGGATATAAACTGGTAAGGGAGTGCATAGAAAATAAGATCAAAGTTATATCCGTGCCCGGCGCATCTTCCGTGATTTCCTCGCTAGTTGTATCAGGACTCCCGACCGATAAATTTTTGTTTTTAGGTTTTTTGCCGCAAAAACCCGGACATAGACTAAAATTTTTGGAAAAAGTTAAGGACTCCTTAAAAGGAATTCAACCTACGGTGGTATTTTTTGAATCTCCTCATAAGTTTTTAAAAAATTTAACGGATTTAGGATCTGTTTTCGGGGATATAGACATAGTGGTAGTCCGCGAAAACACGAAAATGCATGAAGAAGTATTTACGGGTAAAATAAGTGAAGTGGCAAATAAGTACGAAAAGGGCGTTAGAGGCGAAATTACAGTACTTTTCAACACTAAATAGACTTAAGCTGCCTTTCGATTTGCAGAAGCCTGTTATATTTCGCAACTCTTTCGCCTCTTTGCGGCGCTCCGAATTTTACATAATCGGCGGAAACAGCAACCGCGAAATCGGCAATAAAATCGTCGTTAGTTTCCCCCGACCTGTGCGATGCGATAATTCTTAAACCGGATTGCCTTGCCATTTCGACAACAGCCAGTGATTCTATAACCGTGCCTATCTGGTTAGGTTTTATTATGATTCCCGATATCGCCTTTTTATTGAGTGCTGTTTGGAGCCTATACGGGTTTGTCGCGGTAAGGTCGTCTCCAACGATTAAAGTTTGCTGTGACATTCTTGCACAAAGTTGAGTCCATCCTTCCCAATCGTCTTCGGCAAGTCCATCCTCGAGATAGAGAAAATGGTAGTCTTTATTCATCGCCTCATAAAATGCAATTAAATCTTTTGAATCAAGCGCCATAGCTTTATCTTTTATATGATACCGGTGTTCGGATAAAATGTTATTGGCTGCCGCGTCGAGTCCGAGGAATACGTCAAAACCGATTCTTATATTTGTTGTCTCTATCGCTTGTCTTAGCGCCTGTAATGCGTCCTGATTGGTGGCAAGCTTTGGAGAAAATCCGCCTTCATCTCCGATTAGGGTAGACAAATTATTTTCTGCAAATGTTTTTTTAAGCGTAAAGTATATTGTTGTTCCTAACTCCAAGGCTTCCTCATAGGATTTTGAGGTTGCCGGAATAACGAGGAATTCCTGGAAATCCAAATTCCCGGATGAAATATGCTTACCCCCGTTTATGACATTAAATGCGGGGGTAGGAATCTTTAGAGGGACTTTATCGTTTTTTACATACTCCCTCAGGTACATATAAAGCGGGAGAACCGAGCTTCTAGCCGATGCTTTTGCAACCGCGATAGATACCGAAAGAATAGCGTTTGAGCCAAGTTTGGATTTATTTTGCGTTCCGTCAAGCTGGATCATTTTCTTGTCAATATCTTGCTGTCTTGAGGCTTCCATTCCTATTAAGGTAGGGGCAATCAAGTTTGCGATATTTGAAATAGCGTTATTAACGCTTAAACCCTGAAATTTTTTTTCATCGTTGTCCCTTAGTTCGACTGCCTCATATTTTCCGGTTGAAGTTCCTGTAGGAGCAGAGGCAATTCCGTATGCTCCGTCCGACAAAATTACCGTAGTTTCAATTGTAGGATGCCCTTTGGCATTTAAAATTTGCCTTGCCAGAATTTGTTTAATTTTAGCCATTGATTTTTTTAATAACCTCCTTTTCTGCCTGAGAAACCGACTTCCTTATTTCATCGAGTAAATCCGGGGTAACCGAAACGTCTGTTATTCCCCATAATACCAAATTTTTAATAAGTTCTGAAGAATTAGCTGTCAATTCACCGTGTATGGAACTTGATATCATAGCTTTGTTTGCTATTTTTATGGCATTTTCAAAAGCCCAAAGAATCGCGGGATCTAAGTAATCATACTGGTTTAGAATTTCAGGATTATAGACGTCTTCGCCTATAAAAAGGCTTGTTAAATAGTCCGTATTGATCGAAATTCCGTCTATACCGGCCTTAATGTACCTGTCAAGGAGGATTACGTTTTCCGGGGTATTAATCTCCATCCATATTTTAAAGTTCGATGACCTTTCAAGGCCTATTCCATTTATCATTTTTTTTATCGAAGTGAGTTCGTTAAAGCTTCTTACAAATGGAATTAATAAGCAGAAGTTGTTAAGCTTTATTGAATCTTTTGCTTTTTTAATAGCGTTGAGCTCAATTTCCAATACTTTCGGATTTTGTATGTGTCTTAATGCTCCTCTAAAGCCGAGTATGGGATTTTTTTCCAAAGGTTCGTATTCTTTTCCGCCCGCAAGTTTTCTGTATTCGTCGGTCGTAAGGCTCGACAGTTTATAAATAACCGTCCGTTGATCAAATGCCTGGCAAAATTTTGTGATTTCGCTTGCAAGCCAATCGGTCATTTCTTTTTTCTTGCCTTCTTTGAGGATTTTTTTAGGATGAGTTCCGAAGCTGGAAAATAAAATTCCCCCGTCTAAAAATACTCCTTCCGCGTTTTTCTGGGAAACCGCTTCGAGCTGCTTTACTCCGGAGATACTTACATAAAGTTTAGTTGCGGTTTTTATTGTATCTTGCTGCAGATTTCTGGACGAGTAACTTGCAAACCCGCCTCTATAAATTTCTCCGGCCGTTCCGTTAACGGTCACAATAGACCCCTCGGTCAGAGTTTCTGTTGCATTTTGCGAGTTAATAACTGCAGGGATCCCCAATTTTTTGGAGGAAAGTGCAGCATGTGATCTTTTATTGCCCTTGTCGGTTACGATTGCCGCGGATTTTTCCATGGCGGAAATATAATCCGGGTCTGTTTCCCGGCAGACTAAAATGTCGCCCGGGCCTACCTTATTAAGGTCTTTTTTTTCTAAAATAACCCTAACGGGGCCCGAGGCTATACCGGGATTTGCAGCAACCGCCTTGATTAAAATATCGTCATTTTTAGCTTCATTGGAAGTTTGATTGCCGTTACCAAAAGTATCTATTTGCTTTGAGTCTATGATGTATATTTTATTATTCTCAATAGCCCAATTTATTTCCTGTGGAAAATAAAAATAATTTTCGAGTTTTTTCCCCAAGGCCGCTAGGCTTATAATTTCTTCGTCAGAAATTTTTTGCTTATTTTGGTCGTGTTTTCCTATGGAAAATTCTTTATCCGACGTGCCGGCTTTTTTAAGAAGTTTTTGTTGTGACGCAATAGATTTTCCTAAAATTGTAAAGTCGTTTTTGTCGATCTCGTAGAGGTCGGGGTCGGTTTTTCCTTCCAAAAGAAGTTCGCCCAAACCATAGATTGCTTTAATTATTATTTTGCTTTTATTATTTGTTCTGGGATCTATCGTAAACAGTGCTCCGGACCTTTCCGATTCGACCATTTTCTGGACTATAAGGGATACGTTTATGGCCGTGTGATCGAGTTTATTTTCTTCTCTGTAAAATATCGACCTCGGTTCAAAAAGCGAAGCCCATAACAGTTTTATTTTTTCAACAAGTACAGCATCGCCTTTTACGTTAAGGAAAGCCTCCTTTTGTAGCGCAAAAGACATGTAGGACAGGTCCTTAAGAGCAGTTGAGAGTCGTACTGCGACAAGAGGTTCGCCAAGGGAGGCATATGCAAAAAGAATTTCCTGAATAATTTCATCGGGGATTGTAGCGGACATTATGTAATTTTTTATGTGCGATGAAACTTGGGCGATTGATTTTAGGTCTTCGAAATTTGCAGTTTGTATAAGATGTTTAATTTTTAAGTCAAGCTTATTTTCTTTAATAAATAAGTTAAAGGAGTGGGAAGTAAGCACGAAGCCTTCGGGCACGGGAAAGCCCGAGCTTGCCATTTCCCCCAAAGCTACGGCTTTATCACCGGCTAACTTTATATCATCTTTATCTATTTCTTTAAACCACGATATAAAATTAGACTTATTGCCCATAAATTTATTATCTTTTTTCTTTGGAAATTAATCAAGTGGTCTATTTTTTACACTGTTAAATGACATTCGGACCAATCTTATTGAAACCGGGATTATTTAACAGGGTGAAGCTGTTCTTTAAAATAATCCACCCAGGGGATGACGCTTGGGTCCTGGTCGTAAAGGACAGCAAGATAAAAGGACAGAAATCCGCCGAGAGAAAGGATTTCAAGCATCTGGGAAAGTTTAGTTTCGCCTTTTGCTTTATATTCAAGGGGTTTTACGCCGTTTTTATTTACGACATCTTTTGTAAGCGTTATACGTTTTTTAATAATTTGCGGGTAAAATTCCGAATCGAGAAATAGGCAAACCAGTTTTCTGCCTTTGGGGTTTTTGAGCCCTTCCATTAAATGGTGGTTTAATTCCGGAATGTCTTCAAACGCAGAAAAGCTTTTAGCGGTTTCGTTTAACTGGTTTCTTATTATATGCGCGTTTCCTTCCAGGAAAAGCGAAGCAAAAATCAAGGGGATTCTTCCTTCAATCTCTTGCGCAAGTTTTTTTGCCTCGCGCATTATATTTTCTTGCGCGTTTCTTAAATGATCTATTGCGTCCGTTACTTCGCTTTCTTTAATTTCTATAATTCCGAGTTTGTTCAAAATCGCAATTGTTCCAAGCACTATATATCCTGTTCCAAGCCTCGGTTGTCCCGACGGGTTATTAACAGGTTCAAAAACAATCCCTTGCATAGTATTGTCCTTTATAAAATCCGCAAGTTTTCCTCCACTCGTTAAGACAATCGTCTTGCTTCCCTTGTTTTTTGCTTCATTTGCGCAGGACAGCGTTTCTTCGGTATTTCCCGAATAGCTGGTCAAAACAACTAGGGTAGAGGAATCCGCAAATGCGGGAAGATCGTAGCCGTTTTGTACAACAAGCGGGACATTCAGTTTATCTTTAAACATCGAAAGTTTGGAGATGCTTTCCAAATACGACCCTCCCATTCCGCAGATGACTATATTTTTAATGTTTGCGACAGGCAAATTTAAATTCTTAACGTCATTCCAAATCTGTTCGCATTGTTTATCAAGCAGTTTAGAGGACCCGAAAACATCTTTCGGATCGAGTTTTTTTATGTCTGATAAATTGTTTAAGTCTGCCATGATTTAAGAATTATCCTTAATAAATTTTACCAGTTCTTTTGTTTTTTCTTCCTGCAGTTCCTTTGTTTTTGCTTCAAGGTTAAGCCTTAATAAAGGCTCTGTGTTTGATTTCCTTAAATTAAATCTCCACGACGGATATTCAACCGATAGGCCGTCTATAAATTCAATTTTACCATCATTGTACTCTTCCTGCGCTTTTTTTATTATTTCATCCTTTTTTGCTGTTTCAAAATTGATCTCACCCGATATAAAATATTTGGATGTATAGGGGAGTGCCAGCTTTGAAAGGGTAGTGTCGTATTTGGAAAGCATCTCCAAAATTAAAAATAAAGGAATAATTCCGTTGTCCCTGAAAAAGTTTTGTTTAAAATAAAAATGAGAAGACATCTCACCGGCAAAAATTGCATTTTCTTTGGCCATTCTCGCGGCAATTACCGTCATCCCGGGCTTTGAAATTATGGGTGTTCCGCCAGATTTTTTAATTTCTTCACTGGTTGCCCAGATAAGTCTAGGATCTATAACGACCTTTGCTCCTTTATTTTTCTTAAGCAGTTCTTTTGCGAGTATCGCAGTAATAAAATATCCTTCTATAAAATTTCCATTTTCATCGGCGAAAAAACACCTGTCTCCATCGGCATCCCAGGAAACCCCCAGGTCTGCATGCTGTTTTTTTATAAGCTCCAAAGTTTCTTTTCTGTTTTCGGGCAACAAAGGGTTCGGCGGTCCCTTAGGGAAGGTTCCGTCGGGCTTTTCGTTTAGTGGAATAAGGGTCAAAGGTAAATTAAAAAGTTCAACAGCCCTTTTTAAAATTAAATAGTCCACCCCAAAGTTTGCGTTTGCAACTATTTTCATGGGCTTTAAAGATTCGACGTTTATAAAAGACGCGGACTTTTTAATAAAGTCATCCCTTACGTTTAATTTTTCGGTTTTACCCGGAGTTTTTGCTTTTGGAACAGAATAATTATTGCTTAGCACCATGTCTTTAATTTCAGATAAGCCGCTGTCGCCGGAAATCGGCACGGCATTCCTTTTACAAAAATTCATACCGTTATATTCCCTCGGATTATGCGAGGCAGAAATAGTAATACCACCGTCAACGTCGTTGTTGCCGACTGCAAAGTAAAATTCGTCGGTAGAAACGGTTCCTATATCCAAAACATCCACGCCGGCTTCAAGGAACGATTTCTCTATGCGTTCGTAAAGGCTGGGACCGGATTCACGAACATCTTTTCCTAAAACAACTTTTTTGGGATTTATCAGTTTTATGTAGCTTTGGGTTATTTTATATGCTATGTCTTCGTTGAAATCTTTTGGATAGACACCTCTTACATCGTAGGATTTAAAGATGGAAGGGTCGATAGTCATTATATAATATTATAAACCGCCTAAGAAAAAGTCAATGGATGCGTCAAGCGAAATATCGGATTTCCCTGTTTTTTGGCCGTATTCCATATCATAAAGCCTGTTATACGCCTTCAAAAGTTCATCTTTATTAAAAAATCTGACTTGACGCGACAATTTGGAGATTTGCCATGGCGCCATTTTTTTTATTTCGTCTATTTGTTCTGTCTTGTTCTCAACAGAGGACAAAAAAAGCCTGAATTGCCTAACCAGCATAAAAAATATCATTTCAGCCTCCTGTGTTTGTCTTAGTTCGTGGTAAAGTTTTATCAGCGCATCCTGATTATTTGGTCTTATCTGATCCAGAAATATAAAAAGTTTTTTGGGATAAGAAAAAAGGTTAATCTGCGATGACTTAATAAGGGAAAGCGTAGTTTTTGAAAGTTCGACTTGTTCCCAGAGTATAATGTTAAGATTCTTAGTGTCATCTATGAATTCAGCGATTTTTTTTACATCCATTGAACCCGTTTTATTTTTGGAAAAGAGATTCTCCAAAATCATGGATGTCTCTTCGTCAAAAATGGATTGATTTTGGGCATACTTAAAAAATTCTGCGAAAACTAATCCTTCACCGCTTAAAATCACGGGGTTTTTAAGTTTCTGCTTTTGCAAAAAATAAAAATTTCTTGAAGACTCCAGATCTGTGCCGTGAATTATTAGTTTCATAAATTTTCAAGCCTTCTGTATTCATTATAAAGAGTATTTGCTATTTTGCCCAAATGTCTTCCGCGGGTTCTGTGGGATAAGAGCGCGCCGGAAAAATTTTTGGGTATATGTAAAAGCTCGTGGATAAGAACCTTTGTCTGTTCACTATCATCAAGTCCGTCGTAATATTTTGATAAAACTTCTATTACATACGCAGGCTCTAGATCTAGTGCGTGCTGGAAAATCTTGGGAAAAGACCATATTCTTGCATAGGCGCGCGATTTGGATCCTTCGGTTCTGTAGCAATAGATTCTTTTGGGGTTGATATAGGGTAAATCCAGCACGGAAAGTATTTTGTTGATTTTAATTTTTACATCTTTTGCTTCTTCCCATTCCAATTTTTTGACTTTTGACTTTTGACTTTTCAGCTTCATTAGGTGTGTCTGTCTGCAACGTACGAGGCTGCGTAAGCTTCCGGTTTGGTTTTAGCAACAAATCCGTTTCCCGTAACCATTCCCACTACTTCTTTTATCATTTCGCGTGTTGCACCGTGTTCTCCAACGTCAACGTGAATTTCAAGGTTATAATTTAATGCCTTTCCGTTTAAATGTTCTCTAAAAAGAGGGACAAAAATAGATGCAAAGGCAAGTGAAGTCATGGTCTCCGCGTATATTTTTTCCCTAAGGGAGTGTATGTTCTTCTTTTCCTGTCTTCTCCAAAAGTATCTGCCTCCGAAGCCTTTCCTGTGAATAAGTATAGCAGTTACGAGGTTAATTTCTTTAGTCCCGTTTTTCGATTTTAAGACAGTATTTTTTTCATGAGAATCTGTTCCTATTACAAGGCTGTATTCGTATTCCGGGGCTTCTTCCAAAAAATCCCTTATTTTAAAAATTATTTGTTTTAGAGTTAGTTCTCCGTATGTAAGGCTTTGAAAAATTTCTTGATCCATAATAGTTTTTGGAGACGATATTAAATTATAACACAGGAATTCAAACTCCCAGAAGCCATTTGAAAAACTTCCTGGCAGAAGGATTTACGGTTTTAAAAAGTGAGTCCATGGGGGATGACGATTTGAAAGTTTCCGTTGGGAATTTGGCCTGATTAATGGTTTTATTCGGGGTATAAGGCGTAAGCTCCGGCTCTCCTTTCTGTTTTGGCAGATTGTAATAAGCGTAGTAAATCTTATTTTTCCCGCTTGCTCCAATAAAAGAAAATTGGCTGAAGTCTCCCTGCTGCGCATCGAAAACGAAAGGGGTTACCGCAACAATATCGGGGTTGTCCCAATAATTCGCAAAAGTTTGTATGTAATACTGGGACTGTTGTTCTTCGGAAACTTCATTGCTTGACCATCCTGTCTCCGTGATAAAGACAGGAAGATCTTTGCCCGAAAACTGTTTGGCAAGCTGTTCCTGGTAATAAAAACTGTCTACGCCTTCCCTTGCGGATGAAGGAGGCATGGAAAATCCGGGGTTAGGGTACGAGTGGCTTGCCATTCCGTCTATTTTACCGAATATCCCGGGTACGGCCTGGTTCATTTCATACATAAATGTATAATCGCTTATTGACTGGCCGGGTACGTTTGCGGCTGCATTGTCAAGGCCTGCGGAAATTATGAAGAAGTCCTGGTTTTCCCGTTTGAACACGTCAACGGCATAATTTAAAATTTGTGCGTATTCGGAAGCGTCCGGAGTTCCTCCCCATTCGTCCCCGCGGTTTGGCTCGTTAAATATTACTACATACCTGTTTTTCGTCGGCCAATTAAGGCTGTTTAAAAAATTTGCAAAATCCAAAACATCGTAGTCCGTTGGTTTACTCCATGAGGTTTTGCTAAAGTAATCATCGGTCGTTGCAATTCTTATTATTGGTATCAGATGGTATTTTTTGCAGTTATCCATAAATTCCTGCCATTTTGTTAAGTCTTTGTCCGATGCTTCCATAGGAATAGTCACGTATCCCCAGTCTCCACCGTTTGAATTCACGAGATACGCCGCTTCGCTTAGTTCGGAAGGGAAAAGTATGTGAATTCCAAAAATATTGTTTTTAACGATCAGGGGGTCGTAAATCGCATGAGCTTTACCAAAGGAGCAAAAAAATAATAATCCAACGAACAAAAAAGCAATAATTTTATTAAACTTCATGGTCTTGATATTTTACACCAATTTAAGTTTCAGGAGAACCTTGCGAAGATGCCCGTCGAAAGAAGCCTTCCGTTACGCTGACTAAGACAAAGCTCGCCGTACTCGATATTTCTATTGCCGAAATAATCTTCGAAAAGGTTATTTAGCATTAACGAAGAAGCTGAAACAGCATAAGCGTTTGCAAGCACAAAGAGTGGAGATTTTGATAACAGACGGGAGCAGTTTTGCAAAAGCAGAGGAAAGCTTTCCTCAAAATCCCAGACTTCGCTATTTGGACCGTGTCCGTAAACAGGAGGGTCCATTATTATTGCATCGTAAACATTCCCTCTTCGTATTTCCCTTGCCGTAAACGCGAGTGCGTCGTCCAGGATGTAACGTATAGGTTTTTCCGAAAGTCCCGAAAGACCCTGGTTTTCTTTTGCCCAGGCAATCGAAGGCTTAGAAGCATCAAGATGTGTCACAAGCGCCCCGTTCTTGGCGGCAACTAGGCTCGCTATGCCCGTATAAGCGAACAAATTAAGTACTTTTGGCTGGTTGTGAGTTTTTACAATTTTTTCTTCTATAAAGTCCCAGTTTAAGGACTGTTCGGGAAATATTCCTGTGTGCTTAAAAGGCGTTAGCCTTGCATAAAATTTTAATCCTTTGTATCCGAGTTCCCATTTTTCGGGAAAATTATGTTGTTTTTCCCATTTATCATTATCAAAAACTGCTGTAGAGTTTTCCCATTCGTGCGGGAACGAAGGCTTCCAGATGGCCTGGGGGTCGGGTCTTGAAATTACATATTTACCATATCTTTCCAGGCGCATTCCGTTTCCGCTGTCTATGAGTTCGTAGTCTTCCCATCCTTTAGTCGAAAATAGGTTCATAAGAGAAATTTTACCATAAAATGGTAAAATGGATTCATGCTAACAGACGATGTAGTTATTTTGGTAAGGGGAGGAAGTGGCGGTAACGGAGCCGTAAGTTTTAGAAGAAACGGACAGACCGCAAAAGGCGGCCCGGACGGAGGAAACGGAGGAAAAGGAGCCAACGTTTATGTTGAAGGAAGGGACGACATAACCCTTCTTTCGCAATTTCAATACAAAAAAGAAATTTTTGGCCAGGACGGCGGTAATGGAGAAAAGCAGAATAAATACGGCAAGAACGGACAGGATAGCGTATTTTATGTGCCTTTCGGAACTAAGATCACTGATTTAGCGGAAGGTAAATCGTTTGATATTGAAAAGGAAAGCGGAAAAATACTCATTGCAAAAGGCGGGGAGGGAGGAAGAGGAAATAACGAGTTTAAATCGTCAACGGTTCAGGCTCCTAGATACAGGGAATTGGGACAAAAAGGCGAGGAAAAAAAGTTGAGGCTCGAATTAAAACTTATCGCGGACGTCGGATTAATAGGGCTTCCGAATGTTGGGAAAAGCAGCCTTCTGCAAGCGCTTACAAATGCGCATCCTAAAATAGGGGATTACCCTTTTACGACACTTGAACCCAACCTGGGTGTTTTGGAGCATTTGATTATTGCCGATATTCCGGGGCTTATTAAAGGGGCATCCGAAGGAAGAGGTTTGGGAGACAAGTTTTTAAAGCACATTGAAAAAACTATAGTACTGCTTCATTGTATTGATTCAACTTCGCAAAATTTACAAAGTGATTATAAAACCGTAAGAGATGAGCTTAGAGTATATAATCCGGCGCTTTCTTCAAAACGGGAATTGGTTGTGCTTACGAAATCTGATTTGACAGATAAAGACAAGTTGGATGAAAAATTAGAAATTGTCAAAAAACTTAACAAAAATTCTACCTGCGTTTCGGTAATTGATGATAAAAGCGTAGAGATCCTTAAGACCAAAATCCTCGAATTAATTAAAAAATAGCCGCAAAAAAACCCCTTACGGGGTCTTTTCGGGGCAACTTTCTTACGAAAGTTTCCTGCCTTTTGATACTTTCGTATCTTGAGGTATAAAGCATTCTATACCCTGGGATAGCCCGTGTCAATATGACTAAATATCCCAAAAATGGCTCAAAATATACCAACTTTGGCATATATGTAGTTTGAGCGGGTAATTGGTATAATACGTTTTATGAAAATAGTTGATTTTGCATTAATTGCAGGGAAATTAAAAAGTTTAAAAAGGACGGGTTGGGTTAGGAACAATATTCCACAGCCTGAAAGTGTTGCGGATCACTCTTTTAGGACAGCTCTTTTGGCCATGGTTTTAGCACCTAAAATTGGAACAGATACTGAAAAATCGGTTAAAATGGCTTTGATTCACGATCTGGGAGAAGCAAAAATAGGGGATATAGTTACAGTAAAGGCCAATAAAATCCTTCCGAACCTCACTTCAAAATTAAAAAAAGAAAGAAAAGCCATGCAGGAAATTCTTTCTCTCTTAGACCAAGAGGAGTATTTAAAATTATTTGACGAATACGAAGAAAAAAAGACAAAAGAGGCAAGGTTTATAAAACAGCTCGATAAATTAGAAATGGTAATACAGGCTTATGAATACGAGAAAAAATATAAAGTTAATCTTGATGAATTCTTCGAATACGCGGAAAAGGTTGTCGACAACGTAAAATTAAAACAGCTTTTAAAAGATATTGAAAAATTGAGATGAACTTTGACGGAGCAAATTATGCTATTTGAGGATTATTGTATTCTCTAAGGGCGAAAAATGTGTTCCAAAGCGCATCGGTATTGATATCAGCTACGGAATTTGTATAAATTTCTACCCTCGCATGTGTATATGTGTTTCCTTCTCCGTAACTTTTGATTATTTTAAGTTTTGCACCTTCTAGAGAACAAGCCTCTCTTAATAAACGAATTTCCGGAATTCTGACAAGTCTCTGTTCGATTATTTTTTTATATCTCTTTATTCCGGCACTTTCCAAAAGCAGATCGTTTGGAATCTCGACCCCGTCGCCGCGAGGTTGCATTATACGTCTTGCAGTTATATCATCCGATCCTAAATTTCTATTCTGCTCTAGCTTTTTCAATTAATTCAACTGTTTCTTCGTATTTTTCTTTCCCTCCCATGATTGCGGATAAATAAATCGTTCCAAAATCTAAACCGTATCTGTTAGTAAAATACTC